>JANQFB010000381.1 GCA_028278085.1 Chitinophagales bacterium | reverse complement strand
GCTTTGGCATTAAAATACAGGGTACCGTAATGATCTTTAAAGGCCTTCTCTTGTTCGTTAGCCGTGCGAATTCCTTTCCAGTCATCCGGAAAATTGTTAACACTTCTGAATACCTCCCCTCCGGCAGCCAGGTTCCATCCCAGCCCTATATCCGACGCCGAACGTTCCATCGTTATCCCGCTCGAATAATTGGCGTTAATGGGAATGGAAGCTCCATGAAGTGAGGGTATTTCCAATAAAGGAATGCTATAATGAAGGTCGCCGGAAAAGGGATCAACCTGTTGAGCGGATAATGTTCCCATGAACAATAGGAGTAGGGTGAATGACAGCATTAACCTTCGTAAGCTGCCTTTAGAAACTTGATTAGTCATTTGCATAAATTCCAATTTTTTTCTTGCCTAAAACTTTTGAGTTAATCCAAAATATTCCATTTGATTATTGATAATTGAGAACTGTTATGATATATTTTGTAAATGTAATTAATATTAAACGAGTATTATTTGGATAAATTTTTTTTTGATTATAATTTTAAGCGCTCACCTGCTTCCACCATGTAGCAGAGCGACAATAGAAAACCTTCAAGGCGGCTCAATGCCTTGAAGGTTTTTTTGGCCTGAGCAGTTACAAACCATTCAGACCAACATTTGGAGAAGCGACCGGTAACAGAAATGATCGGGCGATGGTTAATTTTTCCTTTTGCCTGATATTATGGCTGATATATTCATCGAGAGAACGTTGGGTCTTTTGAAGCGATGGTAATTTCAGGTCGAGCCGTTTTTTTCCATAGATCCGCTTTCCAGGTATCTGAATAAAGATTTCCTGGTCTTTGATCCTGGCGGTGAAATCAACGGCATTTCCATCGATGGAGATATGATGGAAGATGATGTCTTTCTCTACGATTGCTTGCTTCAATGCTTTTTTGAAGCGATAAAGTGTTTTGGCTTGTAAATTCATGGCTATTTATTTTTTAAAAGGGTTTCTGCTGTATTCATATGCGTATTGTATGTTAAGTAGTTGAAGTTTATTCCTTTTGTTTTAGCTGTATCAATAGCTTTGCCCTGGCTTCTACTTCTGTTTTTCCATTAGCCAGAATTTCATTTCCCTGATGCACGTATTGGCAACACCATTGTTTATACTTTTTGCCATTAGCCAAAAAACGCCACAAGGTCCTGCACTCCTCCGGCAGGTGCTTACCGAGCTCTCCGCTCAAAGGAGCTGGGATCAGTTCGCATGAGGCCTCACGGTCCAGGTTGAATTGGAATGTTTTGAAGGCTGTTTTATTACGGTATAGGAATCGTTTACCCGTATCGTGAAAATGCAGGTAATAAAAGAATGTTTTCAATTTAATGCCCAACATGTTCAATTCTTTCGACAGATCGAATGGGCAAACTGATTTACTAGGATCAATAAATTTAGGGGTCATAACACCTTTCCCATTTAACAGGTCTTTAGATACCAATGATTGTTTAATCATATCTTTCAAATGTTTTTCGACTGCGCAAAGACGTACTAATGCCAGTTGGTGTGGTTTCGCATTTTTGCGAATTCATCAACCAATACATACTAGTACAATCCTTGTCAAAAGACAAAGCGTCTAGTGCAAAAGCCGTTTACCACAATAAAATCACCCCGAAAATGCGGGTAGGGTAGAACAGGCCACTAGGCCATATCAGGAATGAAGCGACTCCAATCGAGAATTCCTTGATTAAATACTCTTATGCTTCCAGAATTGGAGCTAATAGAGTTTGCCGATACACACTATAAGTATACTGGCACTGCCATTAAAATAAAAGAGGAATCAATTTGATTCTTCTTATTCTTGTTTGCGGCAACAAGTATAAAAAGAAAATTTTAATAGCGAAAGGAAAAAAGAAAAGTAAATTGACAGCTTAAAGAAGGGTTTGTTATATGTAAAAATTTGACAATAAGTCAATTCATTACTTATTTATTGAATAACAATTGACAAAAAATGTCTAGTAAATAAAACCCGAATACGAATACGAGAAAAAGCCCCTGAAACAGATAGATAGGGAGTTTTCCTTAATTTCTTAGGTTTGCAAACTAGAATAAGAAGAAAACCAGACAATCCGTTTCAGGGGGAATCTTTTAAACCTCCAGCTCATCAAAAATTACAATCCGTTTTTTTCCTCCATCATAGACAATCCAAACCTTAACTTTCTTCTTGGAAGAATCAATTAAGATTTTTTCAATCTCAAATTCAAAATTTTTATTTCGTTCTTCTAGTTGGGTTATTGTATGATGAAAGTGTTTAAATGCTTTTACCTGTTTGTTGGTGAATTTAGACAGGTCAACATTATTTGGGCTTGTAATGAGCCCTAACATTAGAAGACACTCTATTACGAAATTCATTAGGTTTCATTTCTTATTTGCAAAGTAGAATTGATTTATCAAAAAAGGAGTATCATTTATATTATAAAATTCAGGTAAAATATCACTATGAATTTTGTAAACATTTAGTAATTTTACCCTTTTTATAGTATTTAAACGCTAAGAATCTATGAAAAAGTTGATAGAAATGTCTGAAATTATCACGCAGAAAAGAGCAAAGAAGATCGAGGTTATTAATAAAACTGTCCTAAATAATAAGGCACACAAGTTATCTCAACTTTATGATGGAATTATTAGTGGAAAATTCAAAACAGATGCTGTTGCTGCAGAAGCTTTATATAATGCTCCTCCATCAGATTCAAGATATGCAACACTCAAAAACAATTTTAAAAAGCGCCTGTACAATAACTTTTTTTACCTTGATGTCAATAGCCCATCATATTCAGACTATAAGCAGGCATTTTATACCTGCTATAAAAACCTTGCTCTATGTAGAATTCTTGCTGCTCATAGTGCAAGACTATCAGCAGTTGAATTAGCCGAAAAAACGATTAAAAAGGCAGAGCAGTATTTGTTAACCGAAATTGTAATAGGGTGTGCACATATTTTAAAGGATCATTCTTCGTTCATCGGCAATTTAAAGAACCATAGAAAATACAGGAATATAATCAGCCATCAATTAAACTTATTGAAATGCGAAACACTTGCAGAGGATTATTACCAGGACATCATCATACATTATTCCCAATCGGTTGCATCCAAAAATGAACTATTTCTATTAGCATCAAAATATATTGAAGATCTAAAGCCAATGGCAAAATCTTGTAAGTCTTTATCATTTCAATATTCATTCCATAGAATTTGGGCACTAATGCATGAGCTAAAAAATGATTACCGGAAAGCACTGCAAGTAATTCAGAGGTTTGAAACATATCTTGATGAATATTCGGTGTTTAAAGAAAATGACGTGATTGCAAAGATTTGCACCTTAAAACTTGATTGCAATTTACATTTGAATGATTTTCATAAAGGAGAACAAGCGGCTTTGCTAGCTTTAGAGTTACATGACAAGTCAAAATTAAATCGGTTTGTATTTTTTGAATTCTACTTTCTATTGTCTATTCGCACAAAAAAATATACACAAGCATTAAAAATAATTATTGAGGTATTGGATTATCCTAAATTTGACTACTTCCCTGCCAGCAAAAAGGAGATTTGGCGAATTTATGAGGCCTACATGAATTTTCTAATTGATACGAACAAACTGAAAGCGGATGAATTAAAGGGCTTACGAATAAAGCGTTTCAAAGCATCTGATTTCCTGAAAAATGTGCCAATTTTTACAAAAGATAAAAGAGGATACAATGTTGCGATCCTGGTCATTCAAATTCTATTTATGCTTATTCGCCAGGAATTTGGTGGAATTATTGATCGAATGGACTCTTTAAAGACATATCGTAGTAGGCATTTAAAGCGTGAAGAAGATCACCGTAACAAGGTATTCATAAAACTATTAATGATAATGGAAAAACAAACGTTTGATTACCATTCAACAAAAGAAAAGGCTTCTAAATATGTAATTCAATTAAGTAAAGGCCATTTTAAGTATGAGGGAAGTCCTGTAGATGCAGAAATCATACCCTATGAAACTTTATGGAAAATGGTGCTGGAAATATTGAAAAAACAACCCGCATCATAATCCATATCTAAACTTATTTTTGACCTATAGGAATCACTAATAGATGATCGAGCAAGCCCCCAAAGACAAATACCACTACAACAAACTCCGGGACCGGTTTGCCCTGCAGCTATATAAAGACCTTAGCAAAGCTCACTCGAAACTGGCACTGATCGACCTTTATAAGATTTATGATGATATGCTCGATAGCCCGGATAAAAGACCACCTGGCTACAACATTATTAAAACCTTTGAAGTTGGTACGGTCGTCCGATTGCTAACAGATTTACCCCCATTAAAGGCCAAGGATGCCGGCATTTGTTATGCCATCAATAACCAGGAAGCTCATATTCTATTCGGTAGCGGTAATTATTCAACATTTGACACTAGAGATCCGGATGGTTGGGGGCAGGTCGTGGGTTTCTGCCCAGGCGTAGCTAATTACCGTTTTAAGGGCCTTTCCTCCTTGATCAAGGATTTCCAAAAGGGCCATTTTAGTTGTTTGGAGGCCTATATCGATCCGCTGTCAAATCCATTACCTGACGAAACTTAAAATGGTGCTATCGGAAGATCCTTTGATTGTTGAATTTTGTAAAACTCTTCCAAGGAGACAAACCTGGAGCATTTGGGCAGGAACCCCAGTTTAATTTCATCCAATGGGCCGTTACGGTGCTTGGCAATGGTAATTAGTGCCTGCCCCCGGATATCATTCCCTTCCGCATCTTCGAAAATACCATAGTATTCCGGCCGGTAGATGAAAATCACCACATCAGCATCGGCTTCTATGGCGCCGCTTTCTCTAAGATCGGAGAGCTGTGGCTTTTTATCACCCCCACGGGTTTCCACTGACCGGGATAATTGACTAAGTGCAATAAGGGGTAAGTCCAGCTCCTTAGCAATGGTTTTCAGACTCCGGGAGATGTAACTGATCTGCTGTTCCCGGGTCTGCTGCTTATTATCCGGGTCGGTGCCTGTCATGAGCTGGAGATAGTCGATAATGACCCAGGCCAGATCCGGATACTGTGCTTTCAGCCTGCGGAGTTTAGCCCTTAGCTCATAGACATGGATAGCCGGTTGATCATCGATGAAGATCGGTGCCGTGGTTAATGGAGTAATACCGGTATTGAGTATTTTCCAATCATCTGTTGATAAGTTTCCCGTCCTTAACTTATTCAGATCAATACCCGTTTGGGAAGCAATCGCCTTGTTTCCCAATTGCATACTGGCCATTTCGAGACTAAAGATTATCCCAGGCTTTTCGAATTGAATGGCTGCATTCTCGGCAAGATTAAAAGCCAATGTAGTTTTACCCATCCCGGGTCTGGAAGCAATAATGATAAGATCGGATTTTTGCCAGCCTGCTGTTAACCGGTCCAGTTCGTAGAAACCGGATGGCACTCCGGTTATCTCCCGTTCCATCCGGCTGGCCAGCTCTATTTCTTTCATGCTTTCGGAAAGTATCTGGTAGATTGTTGAATGAGAATTGCCGGTAAGGTGTATACCGATCTGATCGAGATCTCTTCCCGTACTTTCTAAAAGGGATAAAGCGTCTGTATGATCCTGGTAAGCTGCTTTCAAAGTTTTGGAGCAAGCTAATATCAGTCCCCTTTTAATGGCGTATTCTTTCAGTATAAAAACATGTGTCTGGATATTAGCGGCGCTGGCAACTTTTTCAGTTAAACAGGTTATGAAATAAGCAGATAGATTGTCATCAAGTAGGTTCCGGCTTTTCAGCATTTCTGTAACGGTAAGAATGTCAATTTTCCGATGTGCTTTGAAAAGCGGTAATATGCCTTGGTCATAAATTTTAAAATGGTTAGGATCGTAAAAACAGTCAGCGGTCAGGATATTGATTACATCCAGGAGCGCCTGTTCTTCTATTAGGATAGCCCCAAGTACTGCTTCTTCCAGGGTTTTATTATGAGGTGGTAATTTGATATAATCTTCTGCGTCTACCATTTGGTGGATAGTTTTTGTGCCGGTGGGTCTGATTGGCCAGGATCTCTTTTAATCCAGTTGTTCAGTGTAAGGTAAACCGAGGTGTACTTTTTAACCAAAGGCTTATGATTCTGCATATTCAACAAGGTTTGCTTGATCTTATCAATATCAAAGGACTTTACCAGCTTCATGAAATTATCAATGGTGATCTGTGTTTGCAATTTCCTGACAATAGGTGTATAGTCATCCATCCAATTGTTCAGGTCTAAAAATGCCTGGTGGATGTGATCAGGATAATCTGCCGGTTCATAGTTGAGCCATGAGGCTTTCTTCCTGGAGGATGATCTGGCAGAACCGGGAATTGAAGGGATCTCCAAAGGCTCCGGATCATCTGCAATATACTTTGGATAATACCGATTAACTTCCCCTTTAGTCCTAAGCACACCAACCAGGTCGAGGGCTTCTAACTCCCTGGTGCCTTTAATAACAGTAGGCTTGGAAAGCCCTAAATCTTGCATAAGCGTTGGCTGCGAGGGAAAGCAGTATTCCTTCTCACCGGCATAGGCCACCAGCAAACCATATATGGCTTTCCCATATACCGATAATTCTTCCGGATGCCAGCACATTACATCCCGCTGAACGATACCATAACCGGGTTTGATCCGAGCTCTACTGATCCGCTTCATTCAATAATTCAGCTTTTATTTCGGGAAACTTGCGGCAAATAATATTGGCGAATTTTTCAAGTTTCTTTAGGCGGAGCTCATGCAATTCAATAGGCTTGGGAAAACGAAATTTCTTATAGATGTTCCCATTGAATTCTTCATCATAAAGGACTAATGGCGTTTTCTTTTGGATCGGCAGGGCTTCGAATTCTTCCAGTTCCGCTTCATTCCAAATAGTGCCATTATACCATTGATCATTGATTTGTACACTTACATTCCAGAATCTACCGGATTTGCCATGTTTATTCCAGTTTTTGGGGCTGGAAACATTGCTTTGCTGTATAATGATTTCTTTTATTTGTTCTTGCATGATGTCTTGTTTCTGAATTGATGTAATACCTGGTCCTCCCATTGAAGCACCGCTACTTTTGAAAATTTCAGAGGTTTGCCACCTTTACATGGCATGCCCATATTCTTGATATAGTTATACACTTGATGCCGCTTGACTTTGAAGTGTTGCTTGACATCATCAATAGTCCAAGTTTCATCTTCCAAGGGTTTTTGTACTAGCTCAATTCGTTTGTCATTTAACAAATCGGTAAATACTTCTTTGGCAAAGCCTTTCAAAAGCTCCCGATGTTTGGGATCATTGAGGTCAAAGAATAGATGTATAGTATCCACGCACAAAATCCGTTTAAGCTAAATGGATACCTTCCTTTCTAACTTGCGCTTCCTCCCGGAACAAGTGTGCCAGGTCCAGGTCATGAAAGCGTTTGTTTTTAAATTTCCGAATCTGATCAGGTGTAAAATCCAGGCCTTTTATTTGTGCCCGATCTAGGATTGCGGTAACATATTGAGCAGGGATGAATTCCTTGGTTTCCTCCAGGATTTGTTCACAGTATTCTCTTTCCGCCTTACTTAAATTTGCCATAGTTTTGTATTAAGTTGAAAAAATTTGATTAGATTTGCCATATTACGGTGTTAAATTGATTAATTTTGTTGCAAATTGAACAATATTTGGTCATAAAAACAATTTTTTAGACAGAAATTAATTAAAAAATTACCAGAATACTTTTATATGGAGCCTAGAGTCAGGAAAATTGAAGATGTAAGAAACCCAGTGTGGATGGAAATAAACAAGCGTTTATCAGAGATCCGGGCCATATATGCAGAACATGAGCACCGTGCTACTTATTCCCAGGAAAAGATTGGTGAAAAATGCGGCACCACTTATATAGTTTGGGGTCGTATGGAGAGAGGACAAACGCCTGTTAGTGCGGATCTAGTTAAGAATATCCAATTAAGTACCGGTTGGAGTTATGATTTTATCATCGATGGGAAACAGCGGTCGCCGGTAGATGGGATGATTATAGACGAAAGCCAGGGCCGATCCGGTGATAATAAAACTGATCAGAGTAAGGGTAAGTCGAAGGTAAGTGTTACCGGTGATCATGCTAAGGTTGTCGGAAATAATGACGGCATAGTAGGATTTGGAGATATGAAGGATGTAACCTTGGTTCAAAGTGTACCACCGGAACACCAGGAAAGAATCATGGAGTTATTGTACTCCAATCGGCGACAGGAAAGTGAAATTGCACATCTTAAAGAGCAATTGGCCGAAACTAAAAAAATTAACAAGAAGCTAGAAGAACAGAACGTAGCATTCCAGTCAAACATGGAAAAGCTCATAGACGCTGTATCCAGTTCGCAAAAAAAGCGATAGCAAATCGGGACAATGCACCTTGTATGGTAAACAGATAAGAAGGTTCGCATAAGTCTCCTACTCATTGGGTTTTCGGGAACGAATACACGTCCTCCCATGTTAATAGAATTTACAAACCCGGGAATTTTATTGGAAGAATATTTGTCGGTTTAAGGACAAATTTTCATATTTACTAAGCAGGACACTTATGAAGATTTCATGGGCATAATTATTTATGCTTGTGTGCACAGGAGGGGCTAATCTTTTAACCGAGGGAAGCCCCTTCTTCTTTTCAAGCGAGTTAAAAGATATGTTCTGTCATTGATAATATTATTGTCATAATAACACTATCACATAATTGAGTAGCAAAATAAGTTAAAAATTCGAATAAAAACCCGTCATATATTATTTTATTGGGTTTTACGGGTTTGTGAAATTGATAACGGGATATAGCTATAGTCCTTTGATTTTTTATATAAATCCGCATTGATGGCAAAAACTTTCCCTGCTAGTTTATTTTGACTGGTATGATTGCTTTGTCGAGACAGCGTAGAAGAAAAGAATTTGCTTTTGATCACATGAACATATCTTTCGGTGGTTTTAATCAGTTTATGTCCTAATGCTAATTTTACATTATGAACGCTTTCACCTCTTGCAATCATATTGGTTCCGTAGTTATGCCTGCTTGTGTGAAAGTTCAAAACTTCCCAACGTTGTTTCTGTTCTTCTATTATCTGATCTCCCTTCATTCTTCGCTCAACAACAAAATCATCAAACAACCCGGATATTCTAAGTGCATGGCGTAAAATCTCATTGACCCTACCGCTATCGTTCCATCTGATGGGCAATAACATCTGATCAGAGGTTAATTCGGTATGATTTCTAATAAACTCCAAGCACCAATTGTTTAAAGGAATTGAAGTATGAACTTGTGTCTTTTCCGAAAAGAAGTCAAGAATTTTAATTGGGTTGCCTTGATCGTCAAGGGCATCCTTCATGTGCCAGATCTTCATGTCCCTTAAATCACCGTAGCGGGCCGGTGCATAGCTGGCGAAGATATACAGCTTCACGACAAAATCTATATCCTGCAGCAATTCAAAAAAGTGATTTCCGTACTTAAGTGTTCCCATTGTGCAGTCCCCATATTTACACCAACGGTTATCCTTCATCCATTGGATTAATTCGGTCTTATTGAAGGTAAGGGTAACATGATTATTAAGACGCTCTTTTTTATTTGGAAGGTTATACCTTTCGACCATCTTTCTCACCGATGCACTTTTTACATTCAGAATGGCCGCCAGTTCTTTCGTTGTCCAATAATCCAAACCATTGTCAGGATAAGCATGGAATTTGTCTAAGAATTCATCAATGACCAGTTGGCTAAAATCTATTCTCTTTAATTGCTCTAATTCTTCATAAGTCGCAAAAAAGGTATTTTCATCATCATCTTCTTCTTGCAATCGATTGCCTTCTAAATACCCGGTATTCATAAAATTGTACCTGTCCGAAAAGTACTCAATTACTGTGCTGATATTGCCTAAATACTTGTTGACTGATGAATTGGACATCCCCCGGCCACCTTCTGCTTTGTCCAGTAGAAAAAAGTCCCGTATATCTCTGTAAAATTCCTTTGAAAGTCGGTCTAAGGTTATTGTCCTGTTCTCTTTTACCTGGAACCTTTTTATATGGTTTGCTGTCGTATTATAGTCTTTTTTAGTATTGTCGGACATTTGTTTATCTCTCAGCTTTTCATTCCGATAAGCATAAATCAACTCTATCAAGGTAATTTTGTCTTGCTCTTTCTTTATTACTGCTTGTTCTTTTTGCTCCTTAGTAATAATCTCTTTTCTTCTGATTTCTTTTAGATAGGCCAGTTTGATTTCATCAGAAGTTGGATAGCTCGTTCTATCGGGAACTGACCTGAACAGCTTATTTCTGATCTTTAATATTTGGGTCCTTAAATGATCGAGCTCTAAGTTTATTTCTTCTGCTTTAGGATTTGTTTTGTTTACTTTACCTGTTAAGCTGTCCCAATGATTACTATCCAGCTCAAATTCTTTTAAGGTATCGGTAAAATTTCCTATACCTTCATCGTAGAAACGTAATACGATAACACCTTTGCCTTGCTTTTTCTTTGATTTGCTCTTTCTTAAAAAAAAATTTACGGTTGCCATTGCTTTAATTGTTTAAGGATTATTTAAATAAACTTCTAATTCAACTTTGTTCGACTACTATTACTTTTACATCGAATTGGCCTAAATTTGCCGAAAAATAATTAATATCTAATTAAATTGATCGAAAATCGATTTAAAATTTTTCAAGGATTTGAAAAAAACTGTGAGTAATCTGTGAGTAATTTTTTGTAACTTCGCCAATCCCTTTACCATTAAGGGATTATATTACGGTCCGGTAGTTCAGTTGGTTAGAATGCCTGCCTGTCACGCAGGAGGTCGCGAGTTCGAGTCTCGTCCGGACCGCAAAAGCCCTTGGAAGTCTTTGATTTTCAGGGGCTTTTTATTTTGGGTCGAGTGATAGGTCGAGTAGATTGGAGTCTTTTCTTACAAGCATTTTTCCCACCTTTACCCAAATTTAATTCACTTCATTTATCTTTGCTGGTTTTTTGAAAGGATACATTATTTTTTCTGTATAACTGGATTATTAATGATTTTTTTTATGTGAATGGCTCCCCGGCAGAGCAGTCAAAGGCAACTGTATGAAAATGGAAAGTACCGACGATACCAATCCTAAGAAAACACCCGAAAAACCACGTAAGGAATACGCGAAAAAGTTTAAGGGTTCACGCTGGATCAGGAATTTTATTATCGGGGAATTTGACGAAACCCAATATCACAAAACAAAAGATCAACTTGACCAGGAGCAGCGATTATTTGAAGATTTTCGTTATAAGTTATATTGCTCCACTACCACACAAATCAACAGGGAATTTGAAAATTTCCAGGATGCCTTGTTTTGTGAATATCATCAATTGGATGAAGATACCATATCGGCCAATAATAATGCTAATGACAATATCCGTCAACATCCTTCTGATAAATCCCTGATCACTCAATTTAAAAACTCGCACTTCATCAAGCTGCATGGTAATCAACTGGCTACCGATCCGTCCCAATTGGTCATTAACTTTATTATCAACGTGGCGGATATGGTTAATGACAAAACCGGGACATTCCAGGAGTTCAGCAACAACCAATTTGTAAATATCTTTCTGAATGCCAAACTTGCTTACCTCGATCTGCACTATACTTTTTTAGTTGACTTTTACACCAAATACAATAACAAGAACATTAAGGACACGTACAAGCTGCCCAAGCAACTACAAGCCTATTATAACAGAATCCTGAACAACCCTGATAATCAACTAAAGGTGCTTGCAAGTCTCCAGTTTTTCGATTTCAGTTTTGAGATCAGTAAAACAACTACCGACTATTATACCCAAGCCCTGATCCACCTGTATCAAAGGAAGCTGGAACCCTTTACTCCTTTCCAAAAATTTGAGCGCCCTTCCATCGACCTCAAACTGATCTGGACTGGCAGGATCAACGAGTTAGGATTCTACTTCAAAGAACTAACTAACAGCGAATTCCTTTTCCCTCCTAAATCTCTGAAAAAATTTGCCCAACTGCTTGACGGACTATTTTACTATGAAACCGAAGGGAATACCTTTAATATTGACAACCTCGCTAAAGAACTGAGTAGCAATAACACCTATAATCCCGGCATGTATGAAATGCCGACACGTAAAAGCAAATCCAAATTCGATTTTGACCACCAACAGGCGATTCAACAACTCCTGTGGTTAGGAACTGTTGAAGAACGTGCTGCATTTTTCAGAGAACTGTTCGACAAGGGATATGCAAATGAAGTAAAAGATCATAGCCTTGCCGAAGTCTTATCAGCTAAATTTGCCATTAGCGAGAAAGAGCAAAACAAAATAAAAACACATAATAAGGGTAAAACCGCCTCTGGAAATGCTAACGACTTGTCGAAAACCATCAAGTATAACCTTCCCATTTCCAGTAAAGTAGAGTAAGCTACTGTCTCCCTACACTCTCCCGATATTTTTCGCCATACCCAGGTTGTTTCTTTGTAACAGTTTTTAACCAAAATAAACTGTTATGAAATCATCTGAACAAGTGGTGCTGACTTCATTACCAATCGAACGGTTGGAGTACATCATCCAGGAATCGATTAAGAAGGAATTTCGCAGGCACAGCAAGCAAGCTACCGGCAGCGATAACGACCTGATTAAGACCCCGGAAGCCTGTGCCCTCTTGCAAGTATCCAAAGTCACCCTCTATAAATGGATGGATCAGGGCCGGATAAAAGGCTATAAGATGGGAACCCGCCTGTATTTCAAAAAATCCGAATTGCTGGCTTCTGTGGAATCCAAAGAAGATAACCAGGATAAGTAAGCGGGTTATCTACGTCACCATCTTGCAATGAAATTTATGAACACCATTACATCTTTAAATGATTCTTATGGAAACGGAAAGTTATAACAGCATAGGCCAAGCCTTAACTGCCCTGAACGAGTTGATACAGCATAAAGAACAGGATGCTATCCGGTACAAAAGGCGAATAGCAGCAAATGAGGATAGTTGGCAACGCAAACAGGTTTATTTACGGGATAAGCTCAACGAAGTTGAAATCCTGCAATCCATCCACCAGACACTTGAACTGCTGAAACAACCCGATCAATGGTATTGTGTTCAAAGCAGCATCGAACACATCCAGAGGAAGGACCCCGGTATCACCGCAGCCCAAATCCTCTTGCCCCTGAAAGCGGAGATAGATATGGCCCGGCTGATATTCCTTGACCTATCAAAATTAAGCAGCCATGTTTGAGCATACCACACTAAAAGACCTGATACCCGGCCTAAACGGGAAACATGGTAAAACCAACGGCAAACCTTTCAATGGTTTCAAACCACCCGACTTACCGCAGCTTCTTACACCGGCTAATGGGAATGGCAACAGGAATTTTGCAAAACTGATGTCCTCGAAAGGCTACTTAGAAGAAAACATGAGTAACAAGGTAATGTTCGATCAACCGATCCTTGTCCGGGACAATCAGGGAATCATCTACCCCAATACAGTAAACGTTGTGCAGGGAAAAACCGGGACCCATAAGAGCCGATTGATCGAGGGGATATGCAGTGTTGTTCTCTCCGATGAAACCGGGCATGAGTTTTTAGCTTATCACAAGAAACCGCTTAACCAAAAGGAATATGCCGTTCTGTATGTTGATACGGAGCGTAACTGGAAAGATCAGTATTTGTACGCCCTGCAACAGATCAAGCAGAAAGCAGGATATTCCCTGAATGCAGAACTGCCAAACTTTGATTTTATTTCCCTAATTGACATCCCAAGAGCAGAACGGTTTGAAACGCTTCGCATGTACCTGCAACACATCCGCAGACAGTTAAATCAGCATATCCTAATCGTGCTGGATGTGATCACCGATTGTATTGTCAGTTTCAATGACGTGAAGGAAAGCCTTGAACTGACCGATATGATCAACACCATGATCAACAATGAAGATGTAACATTTCTGTGCATTATCCATGAGAACCCTGCCGATCAAAGCAACAAAGCCAGAGGCCATCTCGGAACCGAACTGCTCAACAAGGCAAGCAGCGCATTACAGATTGGTTTTGAGAAAGACAAGCATCAAAACAACACCGACCTTATAAAGCTGACCTACCTGAAAGTGAGAAGGGGCAGAACGCCCGAACCTTTCTTTGTGCAGTATGATGATGAAACCAATGGGCTAATACTGGCCGACAATGAGTTGGTGGACAAGGTAATGAGCAGCAAGAAGGCCAAAGCCTATAAAGAAGATATAAAAGCCTTTATGGGAGAACTGATCACCGAACCTATTGACCGGCAGGATTTAATCAAAGCATTGACTCTACGGTTTGACTGTGGACAGCGAACCATTGACGACCGGCTCAAACAAATTATTGACCGGGAGGAATTGATACATGACCATGCCGGTAAGCGTTGCAGGTTAGAAAAAAGGAAGGAAGGCAAGCAGGTGATATTCGGATTGGAGCCGGTAAATGAAGAAAAATATGAAGGTGATAATGACCTGCCATTATAAAACGTTTGCAAACCCCATTGCAAACGTGCAATCGTTTTATACAGGTCTTCCGTAAAATGTTTGCAATTGCAAACCCTTATATATGACTTTGCAATTACAAACATTCCGGGAACAGCAATATCAAACCACCTAGATAAGGCGTGTATCATTTCAGATGCTTATTGGTGTAGCCGTAATGACTACGGTTACACATAAATAACGGTAACCAAAGGCATAATTGTAGGCTTGGCATTACGGATAAATACACGTTTGGTTAACCGTAAACTATTGACAAACCAGTGTTACCACACCTTTATCACGGATGTTTACGCATAGCTTTCTGAAAACCTATCCGTTTTTTACAGATAATTAAGTGTAACCCATTCATTCAGTCCACCTGTTCAGAAAAACGATTGGCTTGAATTACCAGGTGTCAATTTTCTCCAAGTATGCCTGTTTAATCCGTCCGCTACTGTCTTTCCATCCCGGCAAAACGAAGTAATATCCTCTTTGTAACTTTTTTTTGAAGGTGGCAATATATCCGTTGTTCATAAGCTTATTCAGGTGTGCCGAAATGGTACGGCCTGCGTCCCTGTGGTAAAACAAATCCTGTTGGTAGGCTTCCAGGTGCTTGATAATCTGTGAAGAAAGTAAGGGTTTGTCTTCCCTTTCCAGCACAAAAAGTATTTTTTGTTTCCAAGTCCAGTGATTATGAAAGACTGGCTTTACGGGATGCGGTAGATGCGGTTGTTCCGGTTGGACTGCTGCTGTATTGCTGATTTTTGTTTCAGGTGGCCCTTGCTTTAGGGTGATATTACCCTGTATATATTTTTCAAGAAGGGTGATAACCTGTTTTTCCTGTTCCAGTCGTGCCTTTAGCTCTTTTATTTCAGCTTGCTTTAGGGTTATAAGCTGTTCGGCATCTTCAATTGCTAATTCGTCGCTGGATTGATAACGTCTTTTACGGTATTTACTCATGGTCGAATGGTGATTATGAAGGATTAAAATTGGTTGGTTAATAATTAGGATAAAATTAGGAAAGAGTTAGAAAAGACATTAAATAGTTACGAAGGAATTAGGGAAAGTTGAGGAAAGGTTGATTTACTGCATTTATTTCCTTTACTATAACTGGTTTGTATTGAAGAATCCGTAGTTGATTTTTAGCCGGTTATATACTTTCTTTTTGATAAACCAACCAAGTAATCCTTTTGAAAGAGCAGTATTGACGGGCTTTCAGCAAGAAATGGGTCATTTTTAATGGCTCGATTGAAAACTAAATAAATTTGTAATATATTTTATGAATATGTAGATTTACCGTGCAATGTCATTTTTCAGACATCAGAATAATGGAGTATAATTTGATCTCCCTATAATTATTGATGTCTTTCTAATTTTTTGGTTAGAGATGTAATCGCTTCCTTCTCTTTGAGGCGATCTATTACGATACCGAATTCCCGGTGCAATAAAGCTGTAAAATAGGTAGCCATTTAGGTAATACTGTTTTGTATATCGCAAAATAGTTATGCATTTGTAATTTGCCTTAATAGATCTAAGGGAAAATCTTTATAGGTGTGTCATCAAAGTAAAATAGAACAACTAGAAGGAAGATTAAAAGAATTGTACAAACTGTATTTTGGAGACGCCCACCAAGCATACCTTGACATTCAGCAAGAAGCAGCATCCCTTTTAAAGCGGGAGCCGGAAAAAGGGATTTTTACCAAGTTTAATGGGGTGATCATACAAGAAATGAATTGTTTGAACCTTCTTCAAAATCATGTGACAGACAAGCTAAAAATCGCAAAAGAAATCATATACCTCAACAGGGAAATTAAATTACTGAAACAAAGGAATGCCTAATGTTGCTTCTTAATAAATGATGCCTATACCCAAGGTAAGTTTTTTACCTTGGGTGTAAGGTATTAGTGGCACGTAATAAAGGTATTCCAATTAAAATATTCAACTAATAAATGATATTATTATAGATTTATTTATATTTATATGTTCAATAATTAGCTAATAACATGATAAACCAAACGAATCATAAAATAATAGCCTCTATACTCTTTATCATTTTTATTCCATCTATGTTTATACCCTTTAATACATGGGCATTAACGACTGGCCCAAGTCAACCGGAATATACCGCATTTGAGCCAGTAGATGCTAAAGATATGGTAAACTTATTAACCGGTGACCTGACCTATACGTTGCCCTTATTAAACGTGCCTGGCCCGGAAGGCGGTTACCCTTTAGCGTTATCCTATCATGCGGGTATCACCTTGGAACAGGAAGCCTCATGGGTTGGCTTGGGCTGGTCATTAAATCCGGGGGCTATTAACCGGTTTGTAAATGGTTATCCGGACGATTGGAAAGCAAAAACAGTAGATGATATTACTTACCAAAGCCCTTCAATAACAGAAGATTATGGCATTTCTTTAGGAATAGGTATAGCAAATACATATACTGGTATATCTGCCCAATGGGGAACCTATAAATCATTTGGTGGCAGCATTGATTTTGGCATGGGTTTTAAAGACTCCCCATATTCTGCCGGTGCATCCGTGGGTACGGAAGGTATAGGGCTGAATATGGGTTTAGGACCAAAACAATCCAAAATTGGCTTTGGTATAGGTGGTGGAATATTTATGGATTACCATAATAATTTCTCAGGTTATTTGGGTGTAAGTGTCTCAGACGGTGGGATACGTAAAAAAAATGGCAAAGCTTACACCCATAGTATGGGTAGCATTGGTATTTCCTTCAGTAGTTCCGGAGCACAGGTAACCTCTACTATCGGTGCTTACAGTGTCAGCTCGAAAGGCGCTATACATCAAAATGCCTGGTCAGGTTCCTGGGGGGGTATATTTATCCCCGTTTATCAAGGACCGGTATATGCTTCTTTTAGCTACAATCATTACCGGACATGGCTTTATCATTCCCGGAATAAGAAAGTATGGGGCCCGCTTTATTTTAATAATGGAAAAGTATTGGCAGAATCCTGGGGCCTGCAAGAAAGTGGACATGTGATGGATTCTTATGTCAATCCATACAATGCAAATAAATTTGACGACCTTACTTCCAACGAAAAAAGCAATAGCTTGTCTTTTCCAAATTATGATTCCTACGTGGTTGCCGCTCAGGGGGTCGGTGGCTCTATGACCCCCCGTATATTGGAATTAGGTACTCTGGTAAGGAATGGAAAGAAGTTAAGTTACCATACCGGCGGCTGGCCCCCCAAAACTGAAATTCAGTACAATAACAAATATGACTTTGACCAACCGCATCATCAGGTCTATTTCCGTTTTGACAATGAACATAGCTCCTATTACCTGAATGAACCCGATCAATTGGATTATACCAATGGCGGCGATCCACTGTTTGATACGGAATATCGAAATTTCAATGTTGTAGAACAAAACAGGCATGGGAATTCTAATTACAACGCAACAACCAAACGCTTAGGCAGCGGTAAACATGTAGAATGGTTCAGCAATTCGGACATCGTCAATGATTTTACGAATGCACGACAACGTGGCTTTATCGAATGTAATCCTGGTTTTCATACCGACCGGTCGAATGCAGACCTGGTTGATCCTGATGGTATTGGCGCTTTTACCGTTACCACGGAAGATGGTAAAACCTATCATTTTGCACAGCCTGTTTATCAATTTGAAGAAATCGTGCGACAGGAATTAAAGAGCCAACCAGACTCCGCTTATTTGGAGCAGCGAAAGCTCGATAAATATGCCTTTACCTGGCTGCTAACGGCTATCACAGGGCCGGATTTTATTGATCGTAATCATGATGGTTATATCGATAATAATGATTGGGGTTATTGGGTAAAATTCAACTATGGTAAATGGACGGACGGCTATATTTGGAGAAATCCATTTTCCGGCTATGCCGATGATCTTGCCGGTAGCGCTTATGGGACTTACGCCTTTGGGAGAAAGCAGGTATATTACCTGAATAGCATTGAAACACGGACACATCAGGCTTATTTTATCAAAGACCTCCGGGAAGATGGAAAGGGAAAAACTTTGAGTATCCAGGAAGATTATGAAAGCAGGGTGAGGGGCTTATACGGGCCTGAATACAACTTTCACATAAAAAATATCAATGTTGGTACCCAACATCGTCTGCTTCAATTGAGTAAGATTATCATTCTGAACAAAGGTGATATCAGCATAGACCCTGCCTATTCCAGCAATTTCATCACTGCGCAAACCGGAACCATTAACTTTTCAAAACGGACAAAGTCCTACAATAATATCGGGCAATTAATAGGTAACACCACTACTCAATTGTACCATAAAGCCTTTGATATTTATTTGCCTGATAATATCCTTGAGGTTAAAGATATCCAGGCTGATTTATCTGCCATAGAAGCGAAAGCCGTAAAAATTATTGAATTAGATTATTTCTACCATTTAAGTAAAAACACCCCAAATTCATCCGGCAGTGGCGGTGGAAAACTTACTTTGAGAAATGTACACCAATTCGGGCGTCAAAAGCAAAGCTTAATGCCTCCCTATTCCTTCCGGTATTACAATGAAGCCGGATATCAACAGGATGAAGCAGATCATTGGGGTTACTATGGAAATGAAAGAGACTATTTGAAAAAACCATTGGCCCATAACTGGAGTCTTAAAGAAATAATCACACCTATCGGAGGCCAGATTCAAATCACATATGAATCTGATTCCTATGCAAAGGAGGCGGTGTTTAACGCCAATGACGCCAACATCGATATTATTACCTCCGTAACTAAATCGACCGGTAATCCTGACCATTTAATCCTGGAGTTTCAACCACTTCACGATATTTCTGAATGGTTCACTGCCGGGCAAGCCTATTTTTTTTATTATAAATATTACGACAACCCTCTAGCCCTTTCAACCAGCACCTTTAAAGCCGATTTACCGATAGTTGCCGTTGACCCGGCCAATCATAGGATCACGCTGGATTATCAAGGTAAAGCGCCTTTCAGCCATTGGAATCCCGGCCAATCAAATCTATTCCGAGTGGAAACTCACCTCACGGCCCGAAATATCATAGCTTATGGTGGAGGGATCAGGGTCAAATCCCTGGAAACCTTCGATCCTGTTACGGGTCGCTCTTATGAAACCAGGTATAACTATACAAACCCCGTATCCGGTATTACTTCCGGTACTACTTCATTTGCCCCTGGAAAAGGAAGCCGTTTTATTCCTTATCTATTCGAGCTACCCAGCCCCGGCGTATTGTATGAGTTTGTTACGACTGAACAAATAGGGGACAATGGTTCCTCATTGGGACAAACCCGTTATCAGTTTGAAACCATCCAACCTGCTGCCGATATTCATGATTATGAATTTAGGATGGGCGATCAATTCCAAGTATCCGATATCAATCACGATATTACAAGCCCTTCGGGGGTCTTTAAGGATCCTGCCAATAACCGAACTGACCAGGTTTTTACCCGTTCATCGGTTGTGCATAACCAATTCTCATCTATTGGAAGGTTATTAGCCGTGCAGATCATTGATGCCCAAGGGATAGTTGTCGGTGATAAATTTTATGAATACTACGACAAGAACGATCTCGATGCCGGTATTATACAGGAAGCCTATAACGATTTTAGGCGCTATATCCAATATGGGCAAAACCCTGCATCGAGCGACAGCTGGTGGTATGCAACGTCATCCAGTAGAAAAATGTATCCCAATGTCCTGAAAAAAATAATATCCCAATCCGATGCCCTTGTTTCCGAAATCAGCTATGATCAGTTTGATTTTAACACAGGACAGGTGCTAACCTCTACCAGCACTGATTCATGGGGAAGGCAATTCCAAACCATCAATATCCCTGCCTATCATATCTATGATGGTATGGGATCGAAATCAAATGCCAATAACGCTGCACAAACCGCCGATTACGCAAATATGCTTAGTCAGTTAGGCGCAAGCTATGTGAAAAACGGTAGCAAAATGGTTAAAGCAGCCATTCAAACCTGGGATAATAATTGGACATACCGGGAATTTAATGGTTCAAATTTTTCTGATCAAACCATGAGTGATGTGTGGAGAAAACAAAAAGTCTATGCCTGGAAATCTGATTTAAATGAAGATGGTACATTCAAAGACAATCAGTTTGTGAATTTCAGGTGGATGGATCACAGTACATCGGAAAGTGAAGGCTGGCAAAGACTCAAAGAAGTGGTCCGTTATGATCATTATTCCCGACCGTTGGAATCAAGGGATATCACAAATATTTATTCAGCTACGAAATTTGGATATGATAACAGTTTGCCTATCGCCACAACCATTGGAGCCAATTACCAAAGCATGGCATATACTGGATTTGAAGATTTGGCGCAAAGTCCCATTTTTGGCGGAGAGGTATTTCTACCCCAACAGCACGGAGCCTCCGTAGTCAATGGCACGGTTGCTAATCCTGTACACACGGGTGAAAAAATGCTGGCCGTTGTATCCAATGCATGGCAAACTATTTATAAGGCTGCTGCTTATGATGATGGCGCCATAAAGGGATTAGCGACAGGTTGTACCTATCGCATAAGCATTTGGAAAGAAGCAACAAGTGATGGCGGCTTAATGGTAGAAACAGGGGGTAATTCATTTATGGCTTCCAGCACTGGTATTAACAGTGACGGATGGGATTTGATGACGGTAAATGTAAATGTTCCTGCCGGTGCCAGTGATCTGTCGGTGAAAGTACGATCAAATTCAGGCACCTGCTGGTTTGATGATTTCAGGGTTCACCCGGTAGACGCTTCCATGTCCACCTATGTTTATGACCGGCAAACCCAACAACTGCGCTTTACGCTCGATAATGAAAATTTTTATACCGAATATCAATATGATGAACAAGGGAGGCTGGTATCCGTGTGGAAAGAAACTGCCAGCGGGAAGAAAAAGGCCAACAGCTTTCTGTACCATTATTCAAGGCAATGATCTAAACTTATACGATGTTGAAATTCAGAAATTACCTGATCTGCTGTGTTTGCTTAATAGCCATATCTACAGCACAGACAAAACCAATCGATCAAGGCAACGTTGAGTCTGACGAAATCATCAAATGCCTGGAAAGATCATTTAGTTTATACCGTTTACATAAAGAAGGAAGACTCGATGAGTTAGCAGACCAGGGAGTTTTTCAACAATCCTATCAAACCAATCAGCTCCAGGTTCTATTCCCGGCCTATCGAAACGGTAACCTACAAGCGCTGCTGAATGAAAACGAGCTTAGCGCATTTTATTTCAGCTATTTTAATGAGCAGGAATATAATGCTGCGGCTTTTGCTTCCATGTTGGAAAACGGAGATTTTCAATTAATCCGGGAAATAGAGAAAAATGGCGATCTGGCAACCCTGGAACAATTAGCAGGCGCGATACCTTTCTCCCCTTCTTTTGTTAGTCAAACTTTTAATATTTTTTGCCTTTTTCAGACACAATGGCAAGCAGTTAATCAACAGCAATATGCCCAATTATTGAAACAAGGGGAGTTTGAGATTCATCAAACTAATGTAAACAGCAATTATTATGATCAAATATTTTCAGAAGCGGCTTTATTGGACTATTATGATTTAGTAGAGCAAAAGCTGGCATTACCGGAGGCTTTACCGGAACAAATTAGTCAAATACCCAAGTCAAAAAGCCTATTCGAGTTGCATGAGCAAGGCAAGCTGAATCAACTGTATAAAATCCTTGCAAACGGGGAATTGAGCCAATTAATGGCTATCAGTGAGCAAATTCCATGTAAAACCATTACCCTAACTCATAATGAGGACTGTCAAGACCAGGACTACAACTGGACAATCATTCAAACGTTTGACGGGAATGATAACCTGGTGGGCTCAGCTAAGGAATATTCGGATTTGTTAGGCAATAGTTTTCATGTACAAAGCACCAACCTGGAAGCTGAAAACATATTGGCCATGCAAACGATATTTGATGCCTGGGGCCGGGGAGTGCTTGCTACCTTACCTGCTCCCATCAATAAACCAGACTTTTGTTTGGATGAAGCTTTTGTTCAGAATCAGCAAGGTGAACCCTATGCCTATGATGATTTCGATCAGCCGAACACCAGTAACCGATTGTCCGGAGAAGTTGATCGTCCTCAACCCGTTTATGACCAGGAACCCGGTACTTTAGGCTGGTATTACAGCAACCACAATAACCTTGAGCCATATGTGCCATCCAGCAGCTTTCCCTATTCAAGAGTGGAATATTTTCGTAACCCCAAAGGACCAATCAAACGGGTAAGCGGAACCGGCGAAAAATTAGCGATGGGATCAGGCAAAGAAGTAAAGTTATACCCTATGCCTGCTTCCGGTGAATTGCATTATGTATTCGGTATCCAAAATTTTTGCCAAATTCAATACCATAACCATCAGGGACAAGTTTCAAATTGTAATGAAACCAACCGGCAGGCTGGCTACCAGGTGGTGAAAAATATTGTGGTCGATGAAAACGGAAATGAAAGTATTCAATTCAACGATTTTCACGGTAATGTCATTGCTACTTGTCTTAGCGGACAAGTGGATCAGGCCAACCGGCAAACCCAGCTGGTCAGTTCTGTAGCAGCCGCCGGAACCTATATCGATATCCATTTACCGGAAGGCACCGAAAACACCGTGTCTACCAATCATAACTTGATCTATGATATTATCGATCTGTCGACCGAAGATTATGTTTGCCGTAGCTGTAATAACCCTGTATTAACGCCCGGCTATTACCGCTTTATCAATCATTCAGGGTATCAAAATCTAATAATTGATTACGAACTAAATTATTACAACTTCTCCTTGTATTATTATGACAAAGCAGACCGGTTGGTTCAAATTATTCCACCCAAAGGAGTAGACAAAAGCTATCCCCCTGATGATATCGAACTATTTGAATATGACGCCAGAAAATGGATACCAGGTTTCCGCTATAATGCTACGGATGACCTTTTTAATCCCGAATTCAAGCGGAACATACCGACCACCCCTGCGGATAAAAAACAATTTACAAACCTATTAATTGCATTAGACGAATACGACCCTGCATTGGACGGTATTATTGTACCTAACCTCTCTGACCATAGCTTTCCGGTAACGGCTACCAAAACCAACGGAAAAGTTTTACGACATTTTCCCTCCAGTTTCACAGCTAGTAATTCCATTTCCCATCAAATCGGGGGCGCTTTCCTGAATAGCTCCACCGGAACCGGAAACCAAGCAACAAGAAGGAGTATCCATAATAACATCGACCACCTACCCGAACAGGATCAACTCCAGAAAAAATTACCTTCAAAAGAGAATGGAAACGACTTGGAAGGCAGCCAGGGAAAGAAGCCTGATGACCCAATCGGTAATTACCATACCCGTGTCCGGTATATTTTTTACATCGATATCTATGCCAAGGATGGTGGCACAAATTCAGAATTATTAAGGAGTGGCAGCCTATATGCTGAAAAAGCGCCATCACGGTTTAACATAAACACTGGTCTATTAGATCCGGAATATTGGATATTTTCCAACGGTATCGAAACCTTTATCAACGAAACACAAAGCCAATGGGCCGGTGAAGTTAGCGTTGTATTGAAAAAAGTTGTCAAGCAGCTTTATTGGGTAAGCTGGAGTACGAATGATCATATTCTGCAAGGTGGGCCGGTTGAACTTAGGGATCTTACCGAGCTGAAAGAGTTGGTGATGACCATTCATGCTGATCGGTATATCCTTCCTGGCTCGGAACCACAGCATTCGATGGCCAGCACTTACCAGTATAATGCGATGAATTGGCTATTGTGGGAAGAAACGCCTGATGCCGGAATGAAAGCATTTGTTTATCGCCAGGACGGACAATTAAGATTTTCACAAAATGCTGAACAACGACAAACGGGTAAGTTTTCCTACATCAATTATGACCGTTCTGGCCGGGTGATCGAAACCGGTGAATATGATCCGACGATTAATTCGACCATTGCCTATCCTTTGTATTTTTCACTAAAAGCGCCAGGCGTCGGGGATCCATTACCGGCAAATAATATTTCTATACATCATATATTGGAACAAAGTGATGGATTGGATAATGACAGATGCACACAACAAGTCTTTTATAGCTATGATTTACCTCAATTTCCAGGTACGGGTCTTCCGGGTTATCAACAACAATACCTTTTAGGAAAGTTATCCAAAATACAAAATGACAACGGTACAATATGGTTTAGCTATGATGAGCTGGGGAGAACAACCTGGATGATCCAGGATATACGCGAAATCGGATTAAAAACGATCGACTATACCTACGATTTTCTGGGAAACATTACCCAAATAGCCTTTCAGCAAGATAACCTGAACGAACGTTTTTATCATCATTTTACATACGATAAGGATAAGCGACTAATAGAAGTTATCACCAATACTGCCAATAATGCCGAATGCGCTGTCAAACAAGCCACTTATCATTACTATCTGCATGGGCCGCTTAAAAGACTATTGGTTGGAGACGATCTGCAAGGCATTGATTATGTGTACAATATTAACGGATGGCTGAAAAGCATCAACAATCCCCGATTCGGCAGGGATCCTGGGAAAGATGGGCAAAACGGGGTACATGCCGGAGTTGCCAAAGACGTTTTTGCCTTGACCCTGGATTATTACACAAATGACTATATCAGGGATGAAACCGGGATTCAATCGTGGGAAGGGCATACTTGCCCCATCGATAATTTTGTTTTAAGCAGTACAGGAACGGGCAGCGGCGGGGACCCGAATCTCTCTTTACCCGACCATATCCATATACCAACGGACGAAACAACCGGAGCAGAAGCCCTCCCCGTCGATTTCAGGAGTCGTGAGCTATACAATGGTATGATCAAAGCCATGCGGTGGCAAACCAGAACTTCCGCAGCCGCCGGTGGTAATGCTGATCTCCAGGATCGCTGGATGTATGCCTTCCTTTACGACCGGCAATACCAGCTAAATGCTGCCATTTTTGGTAGAGCCAAAGGGGGTTATAAAAACCTGGATCACTCCCAAATCATCCGTTCGGTAAATGATTATACCGACTTATATTTTACGCCCCGGCCCAACTTTACCGTTATGAATATTACCCATGACGAAAACGGTAATCTCCTAAGCCTGAATAGAAAAGGGAACCAGAACTATGGATTAGCGAATAAAAATAGTTGCCCATTGGATTTGAATAATTTTGCCGGTTTGTATGATATGGATAATTTTCATTATCACTATCATGCGAATAATAACCAACTGGCCTATGTGTCAGACCAGGTGCCCAATAATCATTATACCCACGATCTGGATAATCAGGCCCCGGGCAACCTGATCTACAATGCTTCCGGCCAATTAATCAATGACCTTTCCCAAAATGCCTATCTGAAATACGATGTATATGGTAAGCTGATCGAAACAGGGATTTATATGAGCCTTACCCTGCCTGGTGTTGGAGTGGTACAACAGGAGGCACCCAAGGTACGTTACCATTACGACGCAGCAGGATTCCGGGTTAAGAAAACCCTATATACACCCACACCTTTGACGCCTGCCGATAACTCCCATATCATCAGTGAAACATGGTATGTCCGGGATGCAGGTGGTAACATTATGAGTATTTATGAAAATAAATCCGGCGGGGCCAATCCCAATATTTTTCAAAGCGAGTTACCAGTATACGGGCAGGATCGGATCGGCGTCAACTATTTCACACCGGTTGGTAATCCCAACAGCTTTTGTACAACCAGCGGTGGGGCTATTTTGCCCTACCGGACACCCGAATTGACTTTGTATGAACTGAAAGATCATCTTGGCCATGTAAGAGCGACGATAAGGGGTGAAAAAGACGCCAATGGCGATGCACAAATGTTAAGTTATACCGATTATTATCCATTCGGTAGCTATATGCCAGGCAGGAGGCTGGTCAGCAGTAACCTTTACCGCTTTGGTTTCCAGGGGCAATTTGCGGAACAAGACGAGGAAACCGGCTGGAACAGCTTTACGCTGCGGATGTGGCATAGTGATCTCGGCAGATGGTTCCAGCCCGATCCTTACGGACAATACCATTCACCCTACCTGGGCATGGGTAATAATCCGATCAGCTTTTTAGACCCTGATGGTGGAAAAGATTACCTGGTCATCAATGGCGTTCGAATGTCTACAACTTCGGTGCCAGTAATCACGGAAACCCGTTCCTATCGTGTGGGGAACCATGTTTCCTTTGCCATGATGCGGGCACACCGGAACCTAATAGCTTCCGGCAGGCCCTGGGAGCACATCCGTTGGGGGCCTGAACCCGGTCCGGAGAATAGCGGCTATGATAGATTAGGTGATTATGTCGGACTTTTGTTGGGAGGAACGGTAATAGCAGCGGTTGCACCCGAAGTGCTGCTGGCAGATGCGTTGCCGAGTGGGGCTGCTATTCAGGCAGGTGTTGCTGAATTAGTTACCACAACTGAATTAGCTTCCATAAATGTTTTGACAAAAAGCTCAATATTGTACCAAAGACTTTTTGCAGCTGCTGGTACTGGTTACCTCACTTTAAGAAATTCTTTAAATCCATTACAATATCGATGGTTTAGAAAGAACCTTTTCAATGTCTTCCCTTCAGAATTGGGTAAGGGATATATGTTTTTTAACAGAATAATATACCACTCTAATCATATACGATATCATGGGCCTCATAGACAATTGGATATTCGTTGGGGGAACCGATGGTTTAAATATAGGTGGCGTCGATAAAATAATTAAGGATGGCAAATATTAGATGGAAGAAAAAGAAAAGTAAAAGGGGATTATTTTCACTTATTATTGAAGGTGATCTAACCATAAAAAGGTTATATCAGCAATTTCCAGAACTTTTCGAGAATAAAGGGCTGATTATTACTGGTGCAGATTGTAATATTCATGAGGTTCCTAATGTTATGGTTCCAATTTTGAATAACCACCAGGTGGAGTTTGAATTAAAATTTGGCCTACTTTGGATAATACCGCAATTTGTGCCAAGGCTTTTTAAAGTTTCAGGTTTTGGTGATTCTTTGGATAGTGTGATTTTCACTGTACAAGCAAAACGGGCTATGGAACCCTTGGTAAAAAACCTTCCAAGAATAAAATATAAGTTATACCAGGAAGGATTTGAAGAAGACTTTTATAATTTGCTCAGTAGGGATGACTGTTTTATTTCTTATGAAAACATCCCTGATTTATTGTTAGTAAGTAAAGATGAATCATTTATTGATGGAGTCCATAATGCAATATAGGTTTATTGAGTTGCAGGGAAGATAAGATATAATATTCCTTTACAACCATGGGCATAATTAACAAGAACTGGTGTTATATTATCCTTTTATATTGATCATAATTTTAGCAATGATATTTCAACAATCCCATGCACAGCCTTATGTGCTGGAAAAAGGAAAAGAAAAATATACTGTTAAAGCCGTAAAAACACGGTTTACCGTCAGGCAAAACAGCCACATAAAAGAAGGGGCTTATACCCAATTTTATAATAAAACAAAGCTCATAGAAGGTGTTTATAAGAATGATCAAAAATCGGGCACCTGGCATTACTATGATTATCAAGGCAAATTAAACACTACCGTTGATTATAAAGACGATCAGTTACATGGTAAATATATAAACACACTGGAAGAGGATACTTTTTCAATCATCTATTTTACACTTGGTAAAATAGACAGCGCCTTTGGATATCACAAAAACGGAAAACCGGCATTTGAAAGAAAACCCATGAACGACAGTATGGAAATTTGCCGTTCTTTTTATTCCAATGGGCAGGTGAAGACCATTACACCCCTTAAACATGGGCAACCCGACGGTATTCAATCGGTATTTTTTAAAACAGGTGGCTTGCATCGAAAAATCCGATACCAGGCAGGGAAAATCGATGCTTTATTGGAAATCCTCAATGTAAAAGGCCAGCCACTTGACGGTAACCGGATACAGAATGGCAGCGGAACACTTAACATTTACTATGCGCCGGACGATTCGAGCAGTTTATTGCCTGTATCTGCCGAATACACTTACCTCGCAGGTATAAGGCATGGAACAAGCCGATCCTATCAGCGGAACGGCAATCTATTGGAAGAAGGGCAATATGATAGCGGATACCGGGCCGGAAAATGGCAAAAATATGATGAAAAGGGTAAACCCACTGCCATTTATCATTACGATATCGATTCCAACTATCAATTCAGGCCACGCACAGATGTTATCATTCCCTACGATTGGGAGTTGATGGGTGATAGCGCTATTAACTTTCCTTCCTTTCCTGGGGGTGAATCGGCATTGTTGAAATTCATTTACAAGTATGTAGGCTATCCTAAAAAGGCCAGGAATGTTTCCCTGGAAGGTATCGTCTATATAAAATTTAACATAAACCTATTTGGAGAAGTGGATTCCTATAAGATTGTAAAAAGTATTCATCCCTTATTAGATAATCCCGTGAAAAGGATTGTGCGGGTTATGCCGAGGTGGCGTTCCGGGTTCCGGGATCGTATGCCGGTAAACATTACTTTTTATCTCCCGGTGAAGTTTAAATTAATATAACATTTATTATTATTGTATTCAATTAGATAATTTTCCCTTCCGGCATACCTGCGATTAAGCACAGATTTGTTAGTACTGGCCTGAATAAAAGACCCACCCATGAGCCTTGTTACCCGCATTTTCTGTTTACTTCAACTGTTGTTTGGCGCTATTGGATATGCCCAAAATCCGGGCGATAGCAGTCTGTATTACATCGAATTATTCGACCGGCAAAAAATCTATGGTCAATTGATTTACCTCAAACATCCTTGGTTCGGAAAATCGCATTTTTGGGTGGATAGCACCCGGTATGCCATTAGCCAGGTGAAATTTTACCGGAATCATATCGGCTACTTCGCCAATGTTAAGCCCTTAATGCTGTTCAAACCCGATGTTTTTGCCGAAAGAATTATCGAGGGTAAAATCAATATGTATCTCAGATGGGAATACCGGCAAAAACTTTATTATTACCAAATCGGAACCGGAGCGCTGAAAAAGGCCAAACGACGATTACTGAAAATTGATCTGGTTGATCATCCCGAAAGTATGCGATGTATCCGGCAAATGCGGACGTTGGATTATGTACAAGCCGGATTAATTGTCGGTGGTATAGGCCTTATTGCACACAGCGTTATCTACAGTACAGCGATGACCGGTCCTTTGATTGTAGCAGGCGCCATTATCGCCAACGCTAATTTGATACCCCATTCCATGAAGGCCAGAAAGCGAGAGGAGGCCATTAAAGTTTACAACGAAAAATAGCCGTTAACCTTGCCTGCTTTTGATCAGGATTGCTTTAAAAGTGCTCTCCAGACAAAACATTAAAGCATGTTAAATCCTGCGATTAAGAATAGATGTATATGATAAAAAACCCGGAACCGATTTAGATGGAATATCATTTTTGAAGTTGCAACGTCAATTTACAGACATCCACCGGCTCCGGGATATCTAAAGGGCAATAAATTTAAATATAGCAAAAGAAAATGAAAATCACAATCACAATACCAAGTTTTGAAAGTATGCCTCTATATTTAGTATACCCGAATTAATAAAGTAGGAATTTCAAGTCGACGGAGGGAATTGTTTTTAATCGGATATAGCAGTTCTATGAACAATAAGCAATTTACTACAGCCTCAAACTTTTTTTATACCATGTGGTATAGAATCGGCTACCGTTGGGTAAATGATGATATTCTCTGAAAATATATCCGTTTGAATATTTTTCATAATCCCAAATGTAAAAGGTTGCCTTACATTGATCAATGGTATGCCTCGGCTTGGGTAATATCTTGAATAACAAACTGTCAAATGCCAGAGCAAAGGAATCTTTTACCCGGATGGTAAGCCCTAAACAAGTATCATTTTCAATATAAACTACCCACTGGCAGGGAATGTTACCATTAGTGAATAAATTATTTGGATAAACTGCTTTACCGGCTATCACCGAATCTATTTCTGTTGTGCAAAACTGCCGAATTGGGTATGATTTCCCTGGTTTAATGGGTTGCTTGATTCTTTGAAGATGATTAAATGTGAAAGTCCTTTGATAATTTGCGGTATCCTGGCCGAAAGCAGATACGGAAAGTAATAATAAAAAACAGAATGTTCTCATCGTTTTATCTTTATTAATTGAAAAAATGGGAAGCCCAATAACGAGCTTCCCTTGGTTAACATGATACAATCATTGTTTAGACAGGGTAATTACGGATTTAGTTGCCCGTGGCCCTTTTACTACCTGATGATCTGTAATAAGGCCTTTTACCAAACTGCCTGCTTTACCTGTTGGGATGATAGCATTGGCCTGTTGGCCTTTGGCCGATTCACCGGCAGTTACAATGGTATAGCAGACCTCGCAACTACCTTCACAGGTAAATTCGATTGCTATAATGTTCCCTTCCGCATCTTCAAAAACAGTAGAACCAGTAAGGCATCCGGGAACAACGGTAACTTTTTCTTTTGCCTGTACAGTAATAACCGCAAGCATTAGAAATGACATAATAAATATTAAAATGGTTTTCATCATATAAATTTTGATGGTAAAAGAAAATTAATGAGTTAGGCTTATTTTTGTGTAAAGCGCAAAAGACACACGGCTGTCCGGCCCCGGTGAGATATTGTTGAAATCCGTCTGATACCATTGGGAGCGGGCCAGCCGTTTTTTTATGCTTTCTTATTTTTCCATAGGCAACAAATGATATTTCATTAGAGAAAGCGACAATGAATCATATAAGATCAATAGTTCCTGTTTCATATAAATGAATGAGCATTTTTGCCCGGGCAGTAGCCTCATTATTTCCCGTAATCACTTTTTCATTTCCTAAAGGGATATTGGAACTACAATAGATAATGTTTCTATGTCTTTGATTAGGATGCTCCCACCAGGATTGGGTCTTGCAAGAAATTGCGAGCAATAACTCCTCACTCAATGGAGCAGGTATTAACTCACAATGAATTCCTCTCCATAAATTATAGTTATAAGTTTTATGAGCAGTTTTATTACGGTAAAGAAATCGTTTACCGGTATTAGGAAAATAGAGGTAATAAAAGAAGGTATTGAGGGATACACCCAATTGATGAATCTTTTTTGACCATTTAAAATCACAAACAAGGTCTTGTGGTTTTTTTAATTCAATATTAATCATATTTGTTTTCACGCTTTCATTTCGAATTGCAATTTAGGTAAATCATAAACCAAAAATTGTATCGGTATCTTAGTATCATTTACCATCAGATTTTTTATTTATCTTAAAAGTGCCGTTATTGTGCATTATTTACTGATTTTAATCCTTAAATGCTTATGAAACAATTGATAGAAATGTGTAGCATTATTACCCCAAACCGTATAAAAGACCTTGAGCTTTTTGACCGGAATTTGCTGAGTAAAAAAGGGGATAAATTAAATCGACTATATACTGGAATTGCCAAAGGGCAATTTAAAAATGACGAGGATGCGGCAAAATCATTATATCAAACTGGTCCACTTGATGGCAAGTATATTAAATTGAAATCCAAGCTGAAAAGACGGCTGGTTAATAATTGTTTTTTCCTTGACTTTAATACTCCGGCCTTTTCCTCTTTTCATCAAGCGAAGTTAGCTTGCCACAAAAACCTTGCGTTATGCAATATCCTGACAGTATATGCTGCAAGGGAAAGTGCCATCAAAATTGCTAAACAAAACCTCAATACAGCCATTAAATATACTTTTAATGATGTGGCGATCGGTTGTGCAAGGATTTTGAAAGAGTATTGTACGCTCAAGGGTGATTTAAAAGGATATGAACATTACAGTGCCTTGCATGAATACCATGAAATGGCATGGCTGGCTGATATGAAAGCGGAAAGTTACTACCAGCACTTACTAATTCATTATGCCAATTCGGTTGCCATCAAAAACGAATTGAGCGATAAGGCGGAACAGTTTTTTACAGCCATAGAACCACTATCCCAACAATACAATTCTTACCTGTTGCACTATTATATGTACCGGATTGAGGCATTGATTTACCAATTGAAAGGAGATTATAAAGCGGGGTTGAATGTATATGAAAGGCTTGAACATTTCCTGAATTCTAATAATCACTTCCGGCAGGATAAGACCATCGCCAATGTAAATATGTCGAAATTGGCTTGTAACCTTCATTTGAACGATTTTAAGAAGGGAGCCAAGGCAGCCGAAATTTGTTTACAATCCTTTCCAAAAGGGCATATTAATTGGTTTGTATTTAATGAACCGTTTTATCTTCTGGCTGTGCGTACAGGCAATTATATTGAAGCCAAAACTATTTTTAATGCAGTGGTATTCCACCATCGGTATAAAGATTATGTACCGGCAAGGAACAAAGAGAAATGGAAAATCTATGAGGCTTATCTCAACTTCATCCAAGAAACCGGTAAAATAACAACGGAAGAACTAAAACAATTCCGTAATAAGCGGTTTAGCATCAGCAAATTTCTGAACGAAGTACCGATATTTTCAAAGGATAAAAGAGGATATAATATTGCTATACTCATTATCCATATTTTATTCCTGCTGAATAAAGAGGACTATAACCCAATTATTGATCGAATAGACGCTTTACGCATTTACTACCAACGACATCTGAAAAGAGAGGAAGATATAAGAAGCAAACTATTTATCAAAATGCTGCTTGTAATGGAAAAACAGTCATTCGACTATGTCAAGACCAAGGAAAAATCTCAAAAATACTTTGATGAAATACGCTCCCGTCAATTCCAGTATGAAGGCACACCCATTGATGCGGAAATAATTCCCTACGAGACATTATGGCAAATGGTTCTGGATGTTTTGAAGGGGCAAAAAGGCAGCTAAAACCCATAATAAAAGTTATTAGACGTTATACCCTTTATGTTACTGCATTTCAGGCCGGAATATTAACCGTAAATTAACGGATAATTGACGCTTATTAACCGATGCTTAACCGATAATTGACGGCTATTAACGGGTAATTTACCGCACTTGATGTATCTGTTACGGATAACCGTAACATTATTCGTAATAACCGGCATTTATCCGTAACACACCCGTAACAAGATGGGAATTACCCGTAACAAATAGTCGTAACAAATCCGTAACGGTTCCAAGTAAACCAATCTCATAAAGCCGGTATATCTAATTCTGGCATTTCTTTTTTGAGGGTATGCAACACCTCAAAGGCTATTTGCCTGATGCTTGGCAATGCCGGGCTGTTCTGGAACGGTTTAAATATACCGTCCGGCCCATCACCTCCTAACTCCATTGGATGAGGTTGCATAAAATCGTGTGCTTTTTGGTCAATATCCCTATCAACATGAGCACCGCCCTCTTTGTCAGAAAGGGTTAGAATCAGGTCTTTCCTGGTAAACTGGCTTTTTTTTTTGTCAACATAAACAATATCGTTCCACCACTTTTCAAATGTAGTCCATTTATTCATCCGGTAAGGTGGTGTGATCTTTAGTGGTGCGACATGAGTAGGGCCGTTTTGTTGGAAGGCTTTCATAATGGTAAGCCCTTCAAATGTGGGAAATAAATTCTTGGGGTTAAACCCTGAATTGGTATCAAGAAACTGGATTTCTTTTTTCCCTATATGTGTAAGCAATGAGGTACTTCTGCCTTTATCATGCAGCAGTACCCGGAGTATGGCAGCTATTCTGACGGCTTCTGCATCGTCCCCGTTGTCAAAGGCTTCACATGATCTTAACAGAAAACGAATTTGTTCTCCAAGTTTATCTAAAAAATAGGTTACATCCCTTGTTACTGTCATGGTTCAATAAATATCCTCGGTTAAAGAGCTGTGGAACTTAGTGTATAAATGCTTCCACCATTCAAACATACTTTGGTCGCTTTCGCTTCTATGCAAATCTTCCTTTTGACCGTCCAGTACAATCCTTTTCCAATCATCATCCCTCATATAGCCAAAAGGTAATAATACATCAAATCCCGATTCATCGGTTTTAAAGTTTATCCATTTCTTGTCTGCTTCAAAAGGTGTAATCAAATGATAAATTGCAGAGTTGCCGCAATGCGCTGCAAAGGCATTGTGAAATTCGTGCTTAAAATGTTCCAATTCAAGATTTTCCATAAGGCCCTGTGTAGCATTAACAGCAAAGGGTTTAAAATACCGATCTAATAATAGTATTGCGTTATTGAATACCGGGGGGTATAATTGCTTTTGCATTATTTCCCGCTTCTCCGGCTTCAGTGCGTATTTCCCGGCAAGCCCAAGTTCGATGCCGTTGAATATTTTATCTTTTGGTGTATGCCTTAAAAAAAGATAGATAGGCATGGGCATACCAACATTGAAAACTTTGTTACGGGTATTTAAAGCATTTTGATCGTTATTGACATATTCCCATAAATTCCGGTTAAACTCATACTCTGTTTCGGAAGTGGGATAGCATGTGAAGCGAAACTCCCATTGCGCTCTTAAATATCTTATGCAATCTATCCGCTCCAAAAATTCCCGCTGGTTCATCTTCGCTGCACGATTTATTTGAAGGTTAGGTATCCAGTGATTTCCTTTATATTCCTTTTCAACGGTCAGTTGCATGATGGATCAGTTTTGAGATTTGGTAATGTACCCATCTTGGTATGAGCCGTATCCGAACAAACGGCAGTATCCCGTTTTTCGCCTTCAACATCTTTTGTTATTGGCATGGATTGAAATGCAATGGAATCACTGTTGCTTTGAATGGAATCCTGTAGGGTCAATACCGGATCAATTTCCTGTTCATCCAGAAATCCATTGCTTTTAAAAATCTGTTTAATATATGGTGTTACCAAATTGGCAAATATTGACAATACAAAGGAGATTAAATATGGTAATGCTGCTTTCCCGTTGACAAGCGATTTACTTTTATCAATTACTACCTTTAATCTATTGATAATCCAATCTATTATGTCATGAAATTGCCTGTTAATTGAAGCAGCGTTTTGTAGCAAGTAGGCTTTAAGTTCATCAATAATCGAAGTTACATCCTCATAGAATGTTGGCGTTTCTTCAATTGCTGAATAATCATTGTGCTCAATGGCCGTTTCAATATCAATGGCCTCACATGCGCTCATTTGCCATAGTACCTGATCCCCTTCATCTTCAGGCAATCCGTTTTCAAGCCATTCCCTTTTCAATCGGGTTTGAAATTGCCCCGTAGCTTTGATAAAGTCATTGATCTTGGGAGCAATCGGCAAACCCGGCTTCACTATATCCTTGAAATAGTCCATGCCCAACGGCTTAAATTTCCGGGAACTTTGGGCCAATGCCTCTGCCACTTGGTTAACAGTTGCCGTTAGCGGTTGTAAGGCTTTTTGTTGAGCTATGCTGACAGCTTCTATTTGCTTCATTACACCGTACAACCCCGGATTTGAACGAAAGGGCAAAAGATCAGATACCCTTGTGAATGCAGCAGGATTCAGGGAAGGTACGCACATTTTTAGCCAATCATTTTGAACACCGATTTTTGATGAAAGCAAAGCAACGTCGGCAACATTGTTCTGAACAGGAGAAAAGGATTTTTGACTGAATACTCTTGCCAAATCACCCGTGCCGGTTAATCCCGGATTGAATTGTGATTTCAGTTGCCAGGCAAAATCATATCCATTGAAAACGGCTGGATTAAACTGCCGCTTAATATTGTTCATTTCGTTAGAAAATTCAAATGAATTCATAGCACAAACTTTTGGATAGCCTCAAATCTATTTCAAGGCCGAAAGATAAAATTACGGATTCTCTATAATACATACACCAAGTATATTATATAGTTATCAACACATATTAGCCTCGAAATTTCTTGTCATTTCCTGAAAAATATTTTGAAAACTAAAAAAACACTTTTTCAGAATTTTGCCAGGCGAAGCATAAAAAAAATCGGAATGGTCATAACACATCCCGATTACTATACTATTGATCAATGAAAAGGCCCCTAATCCTCCACTTCCGCAAGGGCATTGACAAGGTAAATGCCAATATCCTTGTTTCGGAAAGCTTATGCAGATTGGGTTTGCCCGCCTACCGAAATCAAAGTTTTTCCTTCAATATACCCGTTACGCACTGACTCTACTCCAAACCCTGGCCATTTCTTCTTGCCGTACCTGGTCAATGATCTTGATATATCGCTGAAATGACCTTAATGTCCTATGCCCGGTGATAGTCATGAGCACCTCTGGGCGCATCCCCTTTTCGAGCGACAAAGTTACAAAAGTCCTTCGTCCGGTATGGGTGGATATAAAGCTGAATTTAGGAGCGGTTTCTTTTACTTTTTCGTTTCCTTTCTTTCGTGTGATTGTGGTTGTTTCATCAATGCCCACGATTTCCGCCACTTCTTTAATGTAGTAGTTCAGCTTTTGGTTGGAGAGTCGTGGTGGTACAATCCGGCCATCCTCGTTCCCGTACTTCGCCAGTAATTCTTTAGAATAGTCGTTTAACGGTACTCTTTGCGGATCGTCTGTTTTTTCAAAGCGAACCATGATGTAATCTTCATGGATATTGCCCGGCTTTAGTTGTGAAGCATCGCTATACCGAAGCCCGGTAAAACATTCCAGGCAAAACAGATCCCTTGCTGCCTCCAGGCGTTTGTTTTTGGAAAAATTATATTCATACATATTGATCAATTCACCTTCTTTTAGATAAATTATGTCCGTTTCCTCCCGGTACACCTTGAATTTTTTATAATCCATCTTTTTGTTGTAGCCTCGCTCCGTTGCCCAATTCAGAAAGCTCTTTAATGTTTTTACTTTCTTGCCAACCGTATTATTAAAGTTGTGTAAATCTTTAATCAGGTACTTGACAAAACGATCATAGAAGTGGGCGTTTATATTGTCGAATTCGAGTGCAACACGTTTTGACTTAGAGAAATTGATAAGATCGTTCAGCACGTACCGATAGACAGACACAATAGCTTTAGATTTGATCGTAGCAGAGGCATCAATATATTGTTGAAAATAATCGGTAAATCCTTTTTCGGATACAATACCCTTCACCGCAGATTCATACTGCCTTTTCACATACTCCTTCACCGGTTCCTTTCCGGTAGCCCTGGCATTTCGCACAATGCTTTGTATGGTTTCCTCAATGGGTTTAATAGCATCATGCAATTCAATCAGATCAGGCCGGTTTTTTAATGATTTTGGTTTGCCCGATCTATCATTCCAATCGCCCGGCTTAATTTTTTCCTGTGTACTGAATTGCAGTGTTTTTCCATTATGAGTATATTGCAGATAGATAGGGGCTTTGCCCTCTTTGTTGATCTTTTTTCTTCTGATGATGAATTTTGTTGTAGCCATATTGTATTGCTTTACTCTACTTTACTTGGGAAAATGGGTCGAGTTATAGGTCGAGTAAAGTTAGGCATTTTGTTGTAAATTTGCAAACATATATTTCTTGAAAGTATTACTGAAACTGGCTAATAATAAAGATTTGAGTAAAATTGAGTTTAATAAGTTCGAGTCTCGTCCGGACCGCTTCTAAAAACAGAAAGCCCTTGTCAGCCATACACGCTGGCCGGGGCTTTTCTTTTTGACTGAAACGCGACTGACACTTGGCAAATCTTCTGACCATTCCGAAAACATCTTACGCGAAAATTCTCAAAGCCATGCCTGGACAATAAAGAATGATCAATCTGTCAGGCCCGACCTTTTGGACGGGTGAAGTTCAGGCCTTTAATGGGTGGACCACGATCGATGTATACGGGCTGCTGCGGGGTATGACCATAGTGGAGTGGAATTCCTCATCATCCTGGGAAATTTTTGTTCAAAAGATCCTGTGGCAATAATGGTTTCGACAGACCCTAGCCTTAGGGCATCCATCCTAATCCGTCCGGGCTATGGAATAGCGAAAATTCGCCGGTATGTCTTGTCCTGATCGACAGCTAAGAGGATGTATGTGGAAGAGGGCAAGTGGTTGATCGCAATAGGTTCCCCCTGGTAATCGCTCAGGTGGAGCACCCTTTGACCTTTCATATCGATAATGGTTACAGTAGACTGATGGGATTTCAACCCTGACACCATAATATGGTCGAATGTCGGGTTGGGATAGATCCGAATTTCTTGCGTCAGCGGGACGATGGAAAGCACACTGCTGCTGTCATCCGGAACCGTAAAAACTTTGCTGCCGGAACAACCGATACTGTCTGAAAAAGCAACCGTATATTCACCGGCCGGAATTTCCGGCAGATCCTCATCCTGGCTGAAATTTGGAGCCGAAGCTGTACTCCATGAATAGGTTATGGGAGGAATGGCCCCGGTTACGGTAATATCAATAGATCCGTTCGAACTGTCCGTTGCCGGTGCTGCGAGACCATCGATTTCAATTTCCGAAATAACGCTTATCTTTTGTGTGCAGGACGATTGTAAGCCATTGATGTCTTCCACGGTCCAACTTACAGTAAGAGAATCTGCAATGACATATCCCGTAAGGTCGGCATTGCCATTGGCGTTATTGGAAATGGATTGGATCCCGCAATTATCGGAATGTATTGGTTGAAAATGGGGTTGCAGAACATGATAAGAACAATCATCGAAGTTGGCAATCACCGTTGTATCATTATGGCATTCGATCTGAGGGGATTCAACATCCTTTTCGACCTTGATCACTTGTATGCAGGAAGAATCCAACCCGTTAATATCGACAGCCGTCCAGGTTACGGAAATAGAATCGGTTATGATCAATCCAATGAGGTCGGCATTGCCATTCGCATCGTTGGTAACAGTATTGATCCCGCAATAATCATCAACAGTTGGCTGAAATGCGGCCTGTAAAACCTGGTAGGTGCAATCATTAAAATTGGGAGGAAGGATGGTATCATTTTTACAGTCGATCTGGGGTGATTGGTCATCCTTTTCTACTTTAATGATCTGTGTACAGGAATTCGTAAGTCCTGCATGATCTTCCACGGTCCAGGTGACCACCAGGGAATCAGCTATGACTTCCCCCAGCAGCGAATCTGCGTTCGTAACGTCATTGGACAGGTTAAATATTCCGCATTCATCGAAGTAGGAAGGTTGAAATAAAGAATCCAGCACTTTATAAGTACACAGATCGAAGTTGGGTGCAAGGGTCGTATCTGGTTTACATAGGATATCAGGCGGGTCAATATCTACAGGAACTGTTATGTTCAGGTTTTGACAATTGGGCTTTTTTGCACAATTACCTTCACCGGTAATATATAGATTCATAGAGCTGTCTACCGTGAGGGTCCAGTTGGAATCCCCATGGCCCCAGGTTCGATCGATCAAGGTCCCGGTGCAGCTATCTGAATACAAAGCCCAATAAGCGTCATTGGAAAGGTTACCACTGATCGTAATCTTTACCTCGGTTCCTTTACAGACCGTATCCAGATCAGCCGATAGCGATTGGAAGGAAAAGGAATCGCAAATGGCCAGGTTTTCGAGCCACAAGATGCCATCCACATCTGCCGAGGCCATTAGCCAGTCTATATCGCCATCCTGGTCATAATCGTGCAGCTCCATGCCCCATACCCCGAAAATATCACTTCGGCTGCTCAAGGTATTTGGACCTATAAAAACGCCATTGTTATTGAGCCGCCAACCCACCAGCGTCCATATGCTTCCGTATGTGGAGGTATAGACCAGGTCCAGATCTCCATCATGATCGATATCACCGGCCTCGATCTCCGAAGGGGCCCAAATGAAGTTGGAGACTGTCGAGGTAAAGCCGGAGCCTGCATTGTTGGTGAAAAGCATCAGGTCTGTTGCACTAAAAGGATCGCAGATCACAAAATCCATCCAGGAATCATTGTTAAAATCTGCAATTACAATATACGTATCAATATTATCCCCGAAGAGAAAGTTTTTGGTAAAACCGCTTCCCGTATTTTCAAAGTGCCGGACATTGTCCTCTGTAGCGATGATAACATCCATTAAACCATCTTTGTTGAAGTCATGCGCCTTCATCACATCATAAAAATTGTTGCTGGTAGAAGATGCGGAATCTATAATATGCCGGGTGAAATTGAATCCACCTGTAAATTCATACCACAAGGCATAATCATGTGAACCGCCTTCCTGGATCATGAGCAGATCCTGATCTCCATCTCCATCAAAATCTACTATTTGTTGATGCTCCCAGTTGGAGTTGCCTATAGTTTGTTTACTATAATTCCAGCTTCCTAAATTCTCGTAAACATGAACGCCATAGGAGGAAATTCCCCAGCGAACCACATCCGAATCGCCATCCAGGTCAATATCGGCAATAAAGATCTCAGCAGCACCATTGGTAGAGTCAATTACAATGGTATCATAGCTATTGCCTCCCAGGTTCCTCAGTACGCCTAATGTTGCCCCTTCAGATGAAAAGTAGAAGTCTTTTTTTCCATCCTGATCCACATCCACCCAGGAAATGTCATAGATGCCATCGACAAATCCTCCACTGTAGAGGGATTTGTAGGAATAAGTATTCCCACCTTGTTCGTCAAATATACCAAGACGACCTTCTCGGTTATGAACTATCTCAGGAGCGGGATCGGCATCCAGATTCAATGGATAGAAATATTCTGTAAAGTAGGTCATGGAATCAATTCCGGCCTTTACCGGATGATGCGGAAAGTTCAAGGCATTCTCGTACCAACCTTGAGCGGTAACGATATCATCAAATCCATCCTGGTTCATATCAATGGTCTTTACTATATCAGGATTTATAGAGCCTAGGTTGAATAGGGTCCATTCTGTAAAGTTGAGGCTGCCGGTATTTTCGAATAATTTGATCGACCGTGGGAATGAAAACCCGGCAATGATATCATAGTCTCCATCGTTGTCGAAATCCGTGGTGGCCATATCCAGTATATCATCCCCTACCGGTGCATCAAAAATGACATGATAGGTGAAATTGCCGGTTCCATCATTAATATAAACAATCACGGATCCGTACGAAGCGCTTCCAACCACAAAATCGGGTTTGCCATCCATGTTGAAATCCCCGGAGGTAAGGTTTCGGCCATTCTCATGAGATAGCGTATCGGCTATCATGACCTCTGTAAAATCACCGATAGAATCTTGAAACATTATTTTCAGGGAGAGTACGTTGACCAAAATATCCGGATATCCATCCATGTTATAATCATCGATCAATGCTTCTGATGAGCAACCCGTGGCCCCGATCCTTTCGATGGAGAAATGACCATCACCATCATTGGTAAGGAGTAACATTCTTTCAGGTGCATCATTATTGGAGATCACAATATCAGGCGCGCCATCCGAATTGATATCCCCGACTGTTATGAATGCCATCCTGCTCGAACCTAAATTGCTGATAACAGTGCTATAGGCGACCCTTTCCTCAAAATCGCCATTACCCATGTTCCTGAACCAGCTTACAGTCCGGTTGTGTTTGAATACGGCAAAGTCCATCAGACCATCCTGGTCAAAATCGCCTTCTTCCATATCCAACATCAGGCTACCGTCATAGGTGCCTCCCAGGAGTTCATTGTGCTGGAAAGATTGTGCGAAAAGATATGTGGGAATAAACAATATGAAAAAACAGGACCACGTATACCTGGAGATTAAATTGAGGGATAGCTTATGGAATTGCATAGGCTGTCATATTAAATACGGATACAATCATTATGAATTTATCCGAAGATAATCAAAACCTTTCATTCATGCACCTTCTCCATCTGCGCTAAGCAGTTGGTTAATCATCCTCAAACCCCCACCATTCCCAAAATGGTAATGAGACATAGTTGGATAATGCTTCCACTTTCGACCGGTAGTGATCCTGCAAAAAATCAAAAATCCCCCCAGACACCTCCCCAATCCCCTCCGAAATATTCACAGGCGCCTCAATACCTCCCGAATCCTCAAAAGCCTCCACCCCCAAATACCCATAAACCTCGGGCAGCTTTTCCGGATTAGCCAAAAGCTCCTCCAAAATCAAAACCTTCACCTGCTCTTTGGGAAAATACCTCAAATAACGCTCAATCCCTACCCAATAATCCCCCCGTTCCAAATAACGAAATGGCGAAGCCGATATCGTGACATCTCCAGGTAGCGCAGGAGCAGGCACCCGATCCAAAAAAACCTCCTCCAGCGTCCGCGTTTCAAAGCCGTTTTGCCGGCTGAAATGGTAATTCGAAATCGCCCGGTGAACAGGATTCCGCAGCAGGATCAGGATCTTCGCATCAGGCAGGTTTTCATGGATCCTTTGTGGCGCCTGTTCAGACTCAAAATAAGACGTACTCTTTTCCCCCACGATCCTGGCGTTCCCGGCATCGCGAAACCAAGTATCCCAATACCAATCCATCCCCTTTTGATACCGGTCATCCATCGAAAAGAACTTAGGCTCCGGAGCCAGAGGCTTAGCCATATAGATCTGAGGATGGGCGTCCAGTTGTTGCCACAACCAGGAGGTGCCGCAGCGCTGGGCGCCGACGATGAGGAAAATATCACGATGGGGCATACTTCGCTGTTTCACCCATCGGATAGCTTTCTTTCTTCACCAATTCACCGACCTGGTAAATATCCTTCACCGCTAACAAACTGATCGCACGGGCCAAATATTCCCCCATGATGCCCAGGATTACGATGATAAAGCCATTGAGGAAGCAGAGTAGCATCACCAAAGTGGTCCAGCCGGTGACGGAAACCCCGTAAAACAGGTTTTTGCACACATAAAAGGCCCCCACGAAAAAGCTGATCCCTGCGATACAGAAGCCGGTGGTGGTAACGATCCTCAGCATATAGGTCGAATTATTGATCAGCAGCCGGCCCATCAGGCGGATGATGCGCATCACCGTATAATTGGATTTTCCTTCCTTACGGGCATGGTGTTCCGTCGGGACATTGGCGGAGGAAGCCGAGAACATCAGGATAAGCCCCGGGATATAGGGATAAAAAGACCGATAGCTGCGGATCCGGTCGGCCACCTTTTGGTTAAAGATCCGGAAATTGGTCAGGTGCAGGTCTTTGGGTTTGTGGAACACTTTCCGGTTCAGGTAGTTGATGAGGGTAGTGCCCAGCTTCCGGATCAGGCCGTGTTGCTTCCGGTGAAATTGAGCAAAAACGCTATCATAGCCTTCCCGGATCTTGTTGATAAGATGAATGATCTCTCCGGGAGGATTTTGCCCGTCATCATCCATGGTAATGAGGTAGTTGCCGGTGGCGTGGAAGATCCCGCAATAAATAGCGCTATGCTGGCCGTAATTCCGCAATAGGTTGATCGCAGTGATATGCGGGCGTTGTTGGGCTAAAGTTTCGATCTTCTGCCAGGATCCATCCTTGCTGCCATCATTGACCAGGATGAGTTCATAGCGGAATTGGTGATGCTCGAAAAATTCCACGGTTTGGAGAACGGTTTGTTCGATGATCGACTCGCTATTAAAAACAGGG
>JANQFB010000350.1 GCA_028278085.1 Chitinophagales bacterium | reverse complement strand
CTTTTTCGGCGATCTGCACGCCATGGGACGCGACGGCTTTGCCTTCTTTACCGAGACCAAATGCGTCACCAACACCTGGTTCGAACCTAAACTAAAAAGCGGACTGGTTGTCCATCAATTTTCAAATTGATCATGGTCGTTCTTTCTTTGAAAACCGAAATGACTAGATATATTAAATATCCAAGTCTGTTTGTGAAAGTACCTAATTTATGTAGGTTTTATTTGAATATTTTAGTGGAAATTTGACAGGTTTTTCGGAATAATAACATTCCTTATGACTTTTGAAGTAAATACATTCGCATGAAAATCGGAACCAAAGTGATCCATGCCGGAATCGAACCTGATCCCAGTTCGGGCGCCATTATGACGCCTATATACCAAACTTCCACCTATGTTCAGGATGCGCCCGGCGACCATAAAGGCTATGAATATGCACGGACACAAAACCCAACCCGTAACGTGCTGGAGAAAAATGTTGCAGCGCTCGAGAATGGAAAGTACGGGATCTGTTTCAGCAGTGGTATGGCCGCTACGGATACGCTGGCCAAGTTGCTGAAGCCCGGTGATGAAGTCATTTCCACGAATGATCTTTATGGGGGTACTTACCGGCTGTTTAATACGGTCTTTAATCCCTACGGGATCAATTTTCACTTTACGGGGATGAGTGACCTGGGAAGCGTCAGTGCTTTGATCAATGACAACACCCGGATGATATGGCTGGAGACACCTACCAACCCTATGCTGAATGTCATCGATATTGCAGGCATCGTTTCACTGGCTAAGAACCGCGATATCCTGGTTGTGGTCGATAACACCTTTGCTTCCCCCTATTTGCAAAACCCGATCGATTTTGGCGCCGACATCGTCATTCATTCGGCTACCAAATACCTCGGTGGGCATTCCGATTCCGTATTAGGGGCTGTCGTTTGCAATGATGATCAATTGGCCGAACAATTATATTATCTTCAAAATTCCTGCGGCGCCATTCCCGGACCGATGGATTGCTTTTTGCAGCTCAGGGGCATTAAAACGTTATGCTTGCGGATGCAACGCCACTGCGACAATGGCCGGGAAATTGCCCATTTTCTTCAAGGGCATCCAAAGATCGACCGCTTGTATTGGCCCGGATTTCCGACACATCCCAATCATGATATTGCCAAAAAGCAAATGGCCGATTTTGGCGGGATGGTCTCCTTTAGCCTTAAGGGAAACGATTATGATGAAGCCGTCAGGATATTATCCGCCACCAAAGTGTTTGCCCTGGCCGAATCATTGGGAGGTGTGGAATCACTGATCGGACACCCGGCATCGATGACGCATGCTTCCATACCCAAAGAGGAACGAGAAAAGACCGGATTGGTCGATTCTCTGATCCGGTTAAGTGTCGGTATCGAGGATCCGGAAGATCTGATAGCGGATCTGAAGCAGGCATTGGGGGATTGATGCTGCTAAATTCCCGAAAATCAAAATCCTTGAGACTATTCTTTATTCTGATCACCTGTTTCCTGACCCATAATAATCTCCTGGCACAGATCCATCTGGGCATGCCCTACCTTATGGGAAAAGGAGGCTCGGGAACGGCATTCGTCGCTCATTACCAAACCATCGGCGTAAACGCTGCCAACCTGGGCTTTTATGACGATCAGCTATTGACTATTGGGATCCTGAACTTTGGTCTGGATATCTCTTCCAGGGGATTGAGCAATTTTGACCTGCTAACCTACCGAAGTACGATCTCACCAAAGGATGTGAACAAATTCCGAAATGTTTTCAGGGACGACGGTTTTAACCTGAATACCGCTGCCACCTGGCTGGCCGGTTCCGTGATCACGGATCAGATAGGAGGTTTTGCCTTCAGCGTCAGGGATCGGGCCAGCACCCATATATCCCTTAGTGAACAAGTTTCCGATATTCTCTTCCAGGGGCGTGAGGCGACATATTTTATGGATACGAGCAACCTGGTCCGTGTACAAACAACAGATCTGATCGACGAAGCCCAGATCAGCTTTATGCATTACCGGGAACTGAACCTGTCTTACGGCGTGAAAGTTATTGATCTGCCGACCCTGAAACTACATGCGGGGATCGGTTATAAGTATTTATATGGCTTAGGTTACCTGGATGTCAGGTCTCAATTGGGTGAATTTTCTGCCCGGTCATCCTTTTTAGGATCTTACGAGGTCACCTACGATGAAGTGGATATCGAGGACCCGGACCTTGACAACTCTTTTTTTAATGCTTCCGGAAACGGGCAGGCCTTCGACCTTGGCGCCACACTGGTTGTCGGAGAGGCGGAAGACAAGGTGGATAATTTCATCATTAGCATGGCCCTGACGGATATCGGATATTTGAAATGGTCGCGCAATACCCTGGCTGCTGCCAATGCCACGGTCGATACCCTTAATCCTGCTCCTTTTGAATCCTTGCATTCGCTGGCTGTAAAGGATATTACAGCATTATTGTTCGATTCTTCGGGCATTTTCCGTTTTGAAAACACAGATCCCTTTACAACCCGGCTACCGGCCAGCCTGCGGTTCGGTATCGGAAAACAATTCAACAATATCTTACAGTTGTCCCTGGATTTTATTGCACCTTTAAACCAGCAGTATAGTGTCAGTTTTCAGGATCCTTACATTGTTTTCGGAGCTGACCTGAAAGTGGTCGAAGGAATGTTTGTCAGTACCGGCATCTCCAGGAACAATGCCCTTCGTTTAAACTTACCTTTTGGTTTTCGCTATAGTCCCGGTAGCATTATCACCTATGAATTTGCTACCGCTGATGTCAGCACCTTTTTCCGCGGCAACAGTTCGAGGATGTCATTTGCCTTTGGTATCCGGCTGAATGTTTTGTGAACTTGCGGTTGTAAACTTAGGTTAACTTTGCAACAAATTATTTTGCTTTACGTTCAGACCAATTATTCTAGTTGAAGGTTTGAGAATTGATTAAAAATTAGTATATTTGTCTGGTGTAATAGAATGGCCATGAAGACCGCGACCTTAGAAAAAATAGTATTGGATTATATTAAGGGCTTACCCAGGGAAGCCCTTGAAGAAATCCTGAGTTTTATCAAGTACAAAAGATTCAGACCCATCAAACAGGCAAAGGATAATTTAACAGCGGAACTCACCCATATGAGCCTGGCAGAGTCTTCACATTTAGAGGAAGAGTTTAAGAACTACAAACAACTCTATCCGAGTGAATAAATACGTTTCTGACTGGACCTTCAATCTATACTGGAAAAAAAAGTAACCGAGTACAATCAGCCCGATTTTATAGCTGAGGATCCGATATCCATCCCCCATCTGTTCACCCGAAAACAAGACATTGAAATTGCCGGTTTCTATGCGGCCATGTTGGCCTGGGGGCAGCGGAAAACTATCATCCAAAAGTGCAAACAATTGATGGCGTTGATGGATATGGCGCCTTATGATTTTATCCTGCACCACCGGGATAGGGATCTGAAACGTATGCTATCGTTTAAGCACCGGACATTTCAAACAACGGATAACCTCTATTTCATTACATTTCTGAAGCATTTTTACCGCCGCCATGATTCGCTGGAAGATGCCTTTTATTCATCAATGCATGCGGATGATAAAACCACCGAAAAAGGGCTGATCGGCTTCCATCGCTTATTTTTTTCACTGGCGGATGCCCCTCAAAGAACACGTAAACATGTGGCTACACCGGAAAGAAAATCAACCTGCAAACGATTGAATATGTTCCTTCGCTGGATGGTGCGTCAGGATGAAAAGGGGGTAGATTTTGGCCTTTGGAAAAAGATCAAACCCAGCCAGTTGTGTTGTCCGGTGGATGTTCATGTAGCCCGGGTAGCACGCAAATTAGGCTTGATCGACCGAAAGCAAACGGATTGGAAAACAACCCTGGAACTAACGGAGAAATTACGGCTGTTCGATCCGGCTGATCCTGCTAAATTTGATTTTGCATTGTTCGGAATGGGGGTGATGGAGAAGATTTAGAAAAAGTCGAAAAGTACAAAGAGAAAAATTAAATATATTCTTTAACTTATCGGGAATTTGAAAGGGGTTGGTTTTTATATAAACCGTTGTATGAAAGCCGGAAAAAATCTTTTATATACAAAAGGATTGGAACCTCAAGACCAATGCCCATGACGCATCAATTCCCGGACTTACAAGATACCGCAATAATCCTTTCCAGGGATTTTGAAACAGCACCATCAGCAATTCCTGACCTGCCGGAGGAAAGCGGGAAAGCATATGATCTTTTACTGTCGTGGCTGATCGAAGAGATCGATTACCTGATCCATCATAATTTTGAAAAACTCCTGTTATTACTCTACCGGGTCGATGTGGATGAGGCTAAGCTCAAAGCCCTGCTGGCTCAACATTCACCAAGCGAGGCGCCGAAACTCCTGGCCTGCTTGATCCTGGACCGGCAATTGGAAAAGTCCAAAACGCGCCGCCTGTACAGATCCGATGCCCAAGCCGGAGATCCGGAAGAACGCTGGTGATCCCTACAGGTAGTATCTGATCCCGAAAATCACTTCTAATCCAAAGAAATTACTGGAGTTCCCGGTAAGCAGAACATTGGTATTGGCTTCTGCCAGTAAAGCAAACCTATCGGCTTCCTTAATAGGAAAAAGTTCAACGCCTACCGGGAGGTCCAGCCGGGCATAGACTTGGGCCCCTTCTCCTGCATAAGCATCCACCGAAGAACCTGCCCCCAGGTACAACGATCCAAAGGAGGCTTGTTCCAGTTCGTAGATCAAACGAAGATCTGTTTTGGCGTTCAGCACCGTATAGATCAGGTAATCGAATCCAAACCTGGCTTCCAGGCTTGTTTTGATACCGAGTCGAAGGAATAATCCGACTTTATCCATGGGCGGATACCAGGATATCGCTAGTTTGTGGATTGCCGGTTCTGTTTCCGTTGTTTGCGCTTTCGCCAGGGGAGCAAAAGATATTAAACTTAATAATCCGGTCAAAAGATATTGCTTATACATGTTATTGATTTTATGTGCACCCCCAAGCTGTAAAACATCCTTGTTGTGTCAGGGTTTGAAGAGCGGCATGATGTTTTGGCGTTAGCAGGAGTTTGCAGTATGTTAATACAAATATTTTTAAAGTATAGCCGGTCCCACCCAGATATCAAAGGCCGGTCTTTTCCGGTTGTCGAAGGTTAACAAGCCGGTATGGTTAAAAAAAGCATCCGGATGCGTTGGCGAATCCCACAGCGACCACCAGGAAACAAAGTCAATATCGGATTGATGTTCCCGGAGGTATTGCACCAATAAACGGGTATAGCTTTCTTGTGCCTTTGCCGAACCCAGCGGTGCTGTGGCCGGATACCCCGTTTCCGTGATGACCAGGGGTTTCCCGCCTGTGATTTGCAAAGCTTCTCCCAACCATTCCTCCACCATTTTTTTGTCCGGTTCCACATATGCATAGGCGCTTAGGGTCGGATACATGGTAAAGGCCATCACCTCAATTTCCTGAGCCAGGGTCTTGGCCAGATCGTTGAATCCCGGAAATGTGATGTCGAAAGTGAATATCGTTCCGAATTTCGGGCGGTTTTTGATGGTTGCCAGCGTATCCTGAAGCTTTTGCATCATCTTAAAATGGCCTTCCTCGTATTCGGGATATAAGCGTAAAAACTGGTCTCCTTCATTACCGAGAAAGAAATGCGTGATCACCTCCCGATCCAGCTTTTGTATGGTGCGAAGAACAAAGCTTAGCAGCCGGCTTTGAAAAGGTTCCCGGTCAAAGCCGTTAAAGCTCAGATCCGACGGCATGCCATATTCCAGCCAACAGGTTTTGGGATCATCTTCGCTGCAATCCGTGTCGGTAATTTCAAGGATAAAGCTGGCTTTCATTTGCAGCGATCTCAGTTGATCGATCACAGGAACGATCTCTGCCTTCCAATCGGTCGTATCGCCCGGAAAATCGAATCCTGTTTCGAATTCTTTCCATTGATAATAGAGGTTCACGCGGTTGATACCCTGATCCTTCAGGAGCTTAAAGTCGAATTCCGAATCAAAAACCACTTCATAGTTGGGCGCAACCCCCAGGTCCAAAGAGGTAGAAGCCGGCTCGGGTTCTTCTTTGGAACAGGCTGTGAACCATAAGCAGCCACTCAACACGATCATCAGGCGTTTTAAGGAAATGAAAACATTCATTGGATGGTGTTTAAGGAATAAGGGTGAACTAATAATCCATTAACGATTGACCTCTACCAGCTTTCGGGTAAAAACATGGCCGTTGATGGTCAGGTGGAGCAAGTATATGCCGGCCGGAAGCCCCATGGCCGCAGCGCTAAAGGTATAATTTTGTGTACCGGCGACCGCTACGCCATCGGCAAGAATTTTTACTTGTTTTCCGGTCATATCCAACATTTGCAGGCTTACCTGCCGCTGGTGGTTCAGGGAAAAAGAAATATTAACCGATCCGGCATAAGGATTCGGATATACTTGTAGGCCAGGATCGAGTGTTATCGATGACTGGTGATTCGTCAAGATTTCGACCGTATCTTTCCGGATATCGGTACCACAACTGTTACTGGCGAATAAAATCACCTCATAGGTTCCGGCGGTAAGATATTCATGTACCGGATGCTGGAGGTTCGAAGAATCCCCGTCGCCAAATAACCACAGCCAGTGGTCTGTTCGTTCGGAGCTATCCTCGAACATAACCTCCGCATCAACCTGTTCATAACTAAAATAGGCTTCCGGTAAAGAATCCACGGTAAGCATGACACTATCCTTAGCCTTGCACCCGAGGCTATCGGTAACGGTCAGCCAAAACATACGGCTCTTATCGGTTGTCACTTCCGGATTGGAAACATTGGGGAAGTCAAGCGGCTGCACCGGGGTCCAATTATAGGCAAAGGGCATGATCCCTTCCGAAGCTGTCGGAGCTCCACCGAGATGAGTTATCGCCCCAAAACACGCTTCGATCTGTTTATCAAATCCACCACCGGCATCCGCGACTACAGGATCGATCTGGACATGTATCTCGGCTTCATGGTCACAACCGAATCCATCAACAACTGTAAGTGAATAAAATGTACTGACCTGAGGATTTACCTTTGGATTTGCCACATGGGGATTATCCATATGGACAATCGGATTCCAATAATAATCATAACCGGAACCGGCGCCACCAACGGCTGAAGGATTACCGCCGATACTAATGGTATCCCCTTTACAGATCATGGTATCATTCCCCGGATCGGCCATTAATTCCGGCCATACGAATACTTCCACACTATCCATACCGGTGCAGGTGGAGTTATCCTGCACGAAAACTTCGAATACCGTGGTTGTGGGGGGAAAAGCTTTAGGGTACTGGGCATTGGGATCGGTAACATGGCTGGCTGGTGACCAATGGATATCATAGGGTGGCGTACCCCCGATAACCGTCGGGAATCCACCGATCTCTACGGAATCGCCGTAACAGATCGTATCCGGTAAGCCGGCGGAAACCTGGGGTTTGTCAAATACTTCCACCTGCACATAATCGATACCCGTACATCCGTTCATGTCCATGACCGTAGCCCTGTAGTTGGTGGTAGTGGCAGGGAAGGCAAAGGGTTCCAGGGACAGGGAATCATGAAGCGTCTGCCCGTGGTTCCAATAGAAAACCGTTTGCCCGACCGGGGATCCGCCGGTGAATAGCGGAACATTACCGATCTTAACCGTATCCCCCAGGCAAAGGGAGGTATCTTTGCCGGCATTAACAATAATTTCCGGATTTACCGTATAGGATCTGGTCATGGTATCGGTGCAGATCCCGTTAGCAGCGATCAGGTGAATGTCATATACGCCAACGGCGTCAAAGATCCTGTTGGCGGTATCTTTTCCATGAGAAAAGGTAAACGAACCGTCCATCCAGGTGAAATCGTAGGAGGTGGTGTCCGAACTGGTGTTGTTAAAAACAACATTTGTATTTACACATAAGGAATCCGAAAATGTGAAAGTGGCCACCGGATCACAATCGATCAATTTGGCAATGCCTTCCACCATATTTCCATCTGCCGTATTAAATCCGCCGATGGCATACAGATCATTGTTGTAGGTGATCAGCGACTGGACATTTCCGTTCATACCGGCCCCGATCTTTTTCCAGGCAAACCCATCCCAACGAGCCACATGATTCACCAGGGTTCCCCCGGCGTTAAAAAAATCACCGCCGGCATACAGATCATTATCATGGATGGCCAGGGTATGTACGGGCATATCCATTCCGCTTCCCAGGGCATAGAAGCCGCCGAAATCATCATAAGCGCCGATGTAATTGGCACCCGATCCGTTCATGGTGGTAAAATTTCCGCCGAAGTAGATCTCTCCCAAATAGTCTGTGGCGGCATTCACATTTCCATTCGCACCCAAACCTACAGCGCTGAATTCAACCGTATTATAGGTAGCCATATTGTTGAGGCCTCCGCCACCGATCGATGATCCGAAAATACCCCCGATATAAAGCTCATTTTCAAAGCTATGGAGGGAAGAAACATAGCCGGAGGTGGGGAATAAACCGGACCAGTTATAAAAAGGAGAGGCGGAGTTGGTTTCATACACCAGGCCATGCCAATTCACACCGTCCCATGCGGCAATTTTGGATTCGAAGGTGGTATCCAGGGCCAGCGGCAAATTATAGGCATCCGTAAAATGGCCGCCGGCATATAAGCGGGACCCGTAAACTTCGAGGGTTAACACTTCAGCGCTAACACCTCCACCGACTGGCGACCAGTTCTGGCCATCCCATTTGGCGATATTGTCTGCAGCAATACCACCGATACTATCAAAATCACCGGCGACATATAATTCCCCGTTGAAATCGGCCATAGCATTGAGGATAATATTACCCACTTTCAGGGTGTCCCAGGAAATGCTGTCCCAAATGGTGATATAGGGCGTTGTGCCCACATACAACTCGTTATCATACAGGATAGATGTCTTTGCGGTATTACAGGCACATGGCAGGGTATCCACCCTGACCCAGGTTTGTGCTTCGGTGATAGGTGAAGTACTCAATAATAAAAAGAGTGCAAGGATAATATTCTTCATCGTGGAAAATTTTGGTTAATCTTTCGCCTTTGTCCCGGGAGGGAAACAAAACGTAACCACCTGAAGAAAAAAATTTTAATGATTAAGGATAAATCATTGGTTGGTAATCAAGTTTTGAGAAAACAGGAGAAGAAGTCAATTCGGAAGGCAACTGAATTTTAGATAAATAAAATATTATGTATAAATATTTACATAATTAGAGAATATTACATAGCTTTACTCATGCAAATTATTTTCGAATGCTTTAAATCTTCCTTATGAAACAGATTGTTAGTTTATTATTTCTCATTGCAGTATTAGCAGGATGCAGTAAAGTCGAACCTATTCAACCTAAAGAACTCAGAGAACCAGTTCAGTATAATTATGACGCCAATGATACGGAAGAGATTATCAGGTTGGCGGATGAAGCGCTATGGGCAAGTATCTATGCCTCAAGTCATAAAGAAATTATTGATGTTAAAGTAATCCGTGGAATTTATCAGGAATGCAATGACGGCAGCTTTTGTATAGATGATCCAACACATTGTCTAATTATAGTTACCGGTGAGGCGTCAATAAAGTCTACTCCGATCGAGGAAGCGCTAATCATTAAGGTAAAACCAGCTTTTCCCGAAATAGTCAGTGCTAAAAACATTGATATTGATGAAGGGATTATTCAAACTTGTCAGGGGAATTTTAATGGCACGAAAGCAACCTTTGAAATAAGGAATTAGCTCATTTTGCATGATATAAGTTCCTGAATTTGGAGGTGAAGTATCATCGAAATGTTCCATAGATTAAGGCAAGTTCCCTATTTTCTGTTATTGGCGGTTTTACTGCATGTATGCCGGTTACCCGATGATAATTTAAGTTTGTCGCCGGGTAAAAGAATAAAAATTATAGAGGAAAAATTCATTTTCAATCGCTTACCAAAAATTATCCATGATTGGCAAGGATCACAATATATCCTTTTAGCCGATCAAAAACATATCCTATCACTCAACCCATCAACTGGGAAACTCGAAAACTTATTTGATGAAAACCAATTGAACAAGCAATATCTGATCGACCGATATATCAAGCCGATCGATCCTAGTAGAACGTACATGGATTTTGAAGATTTTAAAGATGATCCTCCTATCCCATTATTTCAATTGCAAAATTTAGCCTATGATGCACCAGGTTTTTACCTGTATTACAGGCTTAGTAGTCCACATTTAGGTGATTATGAAGGAAAAACAGCAAGTATATGGAATACTTCACCATTCTTAATAAAACTAGACCATGCCTTTAAGGTTATGGACATCAAATTTATCAACGATCCCATCATACAGAAGCCTCAATTTGTCAATACTATGGGGGGTATGCAATATTGGAAAGGTGAGTTGATCACAACCAGCCATTTTATATTATCCCGTGTAGATCATGAAGCTGACAATAAAGGATTCTTTGGCTTAACACCTGGTAGTGATGGCAAAATCCTCGAAAAAACAAACCGATATATACCCGTTAACTTACCGAACCAGCCCTATGAAAATCCTGCTGAAATAATATATGGTAGCTTTTATAATAACAGGGATAGCTTATGGATCAGTTACCAAAATTCCATTTATGCACATCCCACTGAATCCATGGCATTGACCATTGAACCGAATTATCAAATTACATCCTTTAGCAAAAGAGGAAATAATTGGTTTTGCGTCATACAAAACATAAACGAGAAAACTTACGGCATTCGTTGGTACACCACTTCTACTGCAGCATTATTGAAGGAGATCCCACTGATCGAGATCGAGGCCAGCGAAAAGATCAGCAATTTTTATATTACGCCAACCCATTTGGTATATCTTAAAGAATCCGGAGAGGATATTTATCTCATCAGCCATGCGATTGAGGATAATGCATAAAGCTTTAATCCTATTGATCAGTTGTTTGGCTATTGCCTGTAACCCTGTTAATTGGGATGTTGAAGGCACTAATGATAAGGCAACCGATAATACGATTGTATCAGCTCCTTCTCAAAACAATGCGCTGTTAATTGTTGTCGAACCCAAAGATTGCGTTAATTGCATTGGAGGAATAAACCATGTACTTAAATATTTCCAGCAAAACTATGCGGACAAGGACATAGAGATACACGTGGTTTTCGCCCGATCACGCCGAAAAGTCGCCCGGCAAAAATTCAGTGAGATGTTAATGCCCCGGGAAAATTCCTCTTGGGTTGTCGACCATGATTTATATAAAAGTCTGATCCACAGTTGCCCGGCTTATCCAACCCGATCAATCATCCTGATCAGGAATGAAACGCAGCAAATTTGCCTGAATCCAAAAATGGTGGATATGCCTGTCGTACAACAGCAATTCGAGGAAGTTTTTGGTTCCTGAATATACCGGGGTGCTCATCTTTCAACCTCGCCCGATTAAATCCTTCATTTTTTCGGTAAGACCGGTTACGAATTCCAAGGAAGATGTAACTAATGGATAAAATTGCCGGATGAACCGCGGGCCATATAATGATGTTTTTATTGTATTTTGGCGGAAAGCCAAAACCATATGTCGGATCGGGGATCAACGTATTCGGACCAGCAACTCATCGATGGCTTATTGGCCGGCGGAGAACGGGAACGGTTTTATCTCAAACAACTGTATCTGAAATATCAACAGATGGTCGATCGGTATGTGGTAAACAATAGCGGGAATGCTGACGATGCAGCAGATGTGTTCCAGGACGGGATCATCATTTTATATAAGAATATCAAATCCCGAAAGTTCAATGCCGAGAGCAGCATTAAAACCTATTTATATGCCATCTGTCGGCATCTGTGGTTAAAAAAGCTGAAGCAAGCCGGTAGTCAAAGGGAAAGATTAGCCAGTTTGGAACGCATACATGAAGAGGACCCTTATATCTCAATGATGCTTATGGAGCAGCAGCACCAGGTGCTCGAATTATTCGACCGGGTCGGGTCAACCTGCAAAGAAGTGCTCTTGCTGGCCTATTACCGGCAATATTCGATGGATGAGATCGCACAGGCCATGGGCTATCAAAGCGCCCAGATCGCCCGGAACAAGAAATTCAAATGTCTGTCGCGGTTGAAAGAATTGGTACAGGAAAATAAAGCTGTTCGCGATTTGTTAACCGGATAAATCCAATGACGATGAACTACTCTATCGAACAAATCGAAAGGTACCTGGCCGGTGAATTGCCAGCTAAGGAAAGAGCGTCATTTGAAGAACAAATGGCTGCCGATCCGGAACTTTCCGAAGCGGTAGACCGGGTAAAAGACTCGTTGCAGATCATCGACATTGCCGGAGCTCACGATCTCAGGCAGGAACTGCGATCGATCCACGAGGAAATCGAACACGAAAAGAAAGGGACTAATCCATGGCGGTATTTGCTGCCTCTGGCCGCCAGTATCATCCTGGTTTGCCTGGCTTATATCGGTTTTTGGCCTACGGATAAGGCAGATCATCAAACTTTCTTTGCGACTTACCATGAGGTCTACCGGAGTCCGATGAATCTCCGGCAGGATAACCCGGCCTTTAACCGGATCTGGCAGGAAGCGATCCAAGCTTATGACGAAGGCGATTATCCTGCCGCCCTGCCAAAATTCAGGGAGATCTCCAATGCCGGGAAGGGAATGTCCTATTTAGGCAGCTTTTACGCCGGTCAATGTTTATTATCCATGGATTCATCCTCAGCCGCCGTAGTAGCCTTTCAAAAAGTGCTCCAAACCGACAATGATTACCGGGAACAAGCCCGATGGTATGTAGCCCTTTGTTATTTGAAACAGGGAAAACCGGAAGCGCTGCGAACGAGCCTGGAAGCCATCACCGAAGATCCGGAAGCATACCGTTACAAGGAGGCACTGCAATTACTCCGGAAGATCTGAACGTTTCTTAAATATTTTAGCGCTGTAAACCATCAAACCCAGGATGAGTGCCAGTAAGAATAGTTTCCCTTGCTGATCTGTGGTATCCGGACCACTTTGTATGGGGCTAGTGTCTCCGATAAAAGCAAATCCTCCCCAATAAAACGGATGCGCAGCGGCAGGGTCCGCTTGTTCCAGGTAATGCAGTTTGGCTCGTCGAAGGGCGGAAGGCTTCCTGGCTCCCGTTGACAGTAATTGATAAAACGTTTTAAAAATGACCGGGGTGGCATAATCATCCACCGGCCATAAGCTCATGATGACCGATCCGGCGCCGGCATAGGTAAATCCCCTGGCCAGGCTGATCAGTCCTTCCCCTTTTTGTAGCTTCCCGAGCCCGGTATTGCAGGCGCTGAGGATAACCAGGTCGGCGGCAAGCTTATGTTGGTAAAGATCATAGGTATATAAGGCAGACAAACTATCTGCCGCACCCGCAAAGACCAGTTTGGAATACATCGGTTCTTCATTGTTGACGATCGCATGCATGGCCAGGTGAAGGATCGAATAATAGGGTGCATAACGGTCGAATTGTTCCTTTGTCGCTTCTGCACCCGTAAATATTTTTCCGAAGTAGGTATTTTCGGCGGCCGCGAGCTCATGGTCATTATATTTGAGCGGCGATAATTGCCTGCTAGGATCGAAAGGAGCAGCAGTAGGGTATGCCGGTGCAAATCCGACTAATTGCCGGCTTTTGGGGGGATTTACTTTTCTCTCCACCGGGTTGAATAGCAAGGAGGCGGAATAAGCATAGGAGATCCCCCGCTTTTTCACCAGGTAGGGCAGCTTTTTGTAGTTTCTGGGAGTAGCAGGAACCATGGAGTCGAGCAATAGCTCAAAGGGTAAATAAGTCAACCAACCATCGGGTATGATAATGATCTTTTCCCATGCCGGTACCCCCTGAGCCAACACCGGCTCCAACAATTTACGATAAAGCAGCCGGCCGTTGCGGGTAAATGTCCGGTAGCTGCTGTCGGGTTGAGCCAGAAAAAAATCCGGATCGGAATAAGACCTCCGGAAATGCTTAAACTGCTGAAAAAGGTTATCAGGTATAGGCAATGCTTTGATCCATTGATGGTCGGGAGAAACGCCGATCACGTAAAGGTGTCGGGCTCCCATAAAATACTCCAGCACCAGGGTTCCGGGATGAGCATCGGTAAGTTTTTTTTGCAGGGCATCGATACCGATAACAGCCGTGCTATATTTCAGCCGGTAGTATTCCGGGTATCTTTTTTCCGCCTGTTCGATCCACTGCCGGTAGCTGCTTTTCAATCGAAAAACCCTGTCTTGCCAGAGGGCCAGCCGTTTATGATCCGCTTTCAAACATTTCAACGATTCCCGGTAAATATATTTCCGGTATTTGACCATTTCCGATTTTAATTGCTGTTCCTTTTCCAGCAGGCTATCGGGGATCCCTGCAATGGATTTTGCTTCCAGGTCTTTTTGGGATTGTAGCATCAGAAAAGCCTTGGCCTTTTCCGAGATCCGGAAGGCATGATCAATGTATTGCTTATCGTTGGTAAGGGCCCATAGCTGATAATTGATATGGATCGCCTCCTCGTAAAAAGGCATCACCTTGGCTACCCAAAACAATTTTGAAGCCTCGGCCAAATTGCTGTTACGCATATGGTCGATCAGCTTGATGGTTGTTTCCGCAGTTTTAAAAGCCAGGTCCAAATCCGCCCGTACACCGGATAAAGCGTATTTTTCCGCCAGGAGGGTTGTTTTAGCAACCATAGCATCCAGCAAAAAGCGTGCGGAGGTCATGGAATCCAGCGAAATGGGATTGGCGGTAATGCTGGTATCTTCAAAACCGGGAAGAAGGCCCGTGATGGCTTTCTGATAGAATTGCAGCGCCTGGTCATTGTCGTTGTTGAGCGCAAAAGTTTTACCAATATAATTGTAGCAGCTATTGGTATACGGATTATCGGAGCCCATTTCCTGCATCCTGGATGCCAGCGCCTGCTTGAAATAGGCCAGCGCTTTATCATATTCCCGGTCCTGCAGTTCCTGCTTGCCCAATTCTTGTTGATTTCCGCCGGCATCCAGCAATGATCCGTTGCGTTTGTTATCGGATGCTGCCGCCCTATCGAAGTATTCCAGCGACCGGGTTTTATCCCCCTTATCCCAGTATACGCTTCCCAAACCATTGTAAACAGACTGGATAGCCGAATGCCCCGGCGCATAGATCTGCCGGTAAATGTCAAGCGTCCGGCTAAAATAATAAGCGGAGGAATCGTATTGTTCGAGACCCCAGTATACATTGGCGATATTGTGTAAAGGAATTGCCGTATGAATGAGATTCTGCCGCTGTAGCTTGCGCTGAATATTGAGGTCTTTCCGGAAGTATTCCAGGGATCTTTCATAATCTCCGCTATTATAATGCGTGAGACCGATGCTGCCGATCAAATAGCCGATCTCCCGGAACACAGCGAGCCCGGAACGGTTAAACACATCGAGGGTCTTTTCGCTGACCCGGAGGAGATTTTCGTAATCTTCCTGTATGAAATAGACCCGGGAAATACCCCAATTCAGAAGGATCCAAGCCATTGTGGCGATGCTGTCCCCTGGCTGAATACCCTTGGCTGTTTCCGAAAGCAGGGAGATACCTTCCTTCAGTTTACCCCAAACGATAAGATTCTGGCCCTGACGATAGCGCGTGCGCCAGTAACCTTCCAGGTCCCGGTTGCTTTGGTATATCAAGGCTGCCTGTTCATAAAGATCACCGGCCGGTGCATGTTGTTGGATATTGCCCAGCGAATCCGCCTGTGAGAGGAGTGAATCGGCGAGATCATTGCTTACGTTTCCCGCCATAACCGGCCAGGTCAGCAATGCGCAAAAGGATGCTAAAATTATTTTCCCGAAATGCTTCGAGCCGTTCGAAAAAGCAGAGAATACCAAATGTATCTGAATGTTAAGATGCTTTAACCTTTGTCCAGGCTATACTTTCCAGGTCCGATGAAAAGCATGCTGATAAACAAGATCCCGGCTTCGATAGCATGGGAAGAACCACCGAGACCATCTCCCGAACCCAGATGATAGGCCGATGCCACGATCATGGTTATGGCCAGTAATGCGCTAGCCGGACGGAACATCCATCCGATAGCAAAACAAAGGCCTCCGACAAACTCTGCAAAGGCAGCCATGAATCCCCAGAATACCGGCAAAAAAGCGATACCGACAAATTCCATTTTTTCACCCAGCATCAGCCACTTATCCGGCCCGCCCAGCAGTTTGGGGTAGCCATGATACATAAACATCAGGCCGATCCCCACACGCAAGATCAGTAAACCATGCTGTTGATATGCCGAGAGATTTTTGAACATGATCATGGTAGCACCGAATGATTTTAAAGGTGCGGATGGTGAAAAGCCGCAGTGAAACAAATATAGGAAGAAAATTTTGGTATCGGCTAGCCGGCCATGGCATCCCTCGTTTCCAATTAGGAGCCTTGGAAAATCCACCTGGTCCGGGCCTGATTCATCAGTTCCACACCCAATAAATTGTCTGGCAGATTAAAATTTATTATATTTGATAGTCTCATATAGCTATTCATTTAAGCCAACTGTACCGATTAATAGCTATGGCCTGGTCCTGGCGAAGGATGGGAGGAAATTCTACTGCTACATTAGTTTACCTTCGCAAAATGCAAAATCGATGGCCAATCACAGAAGGAGCTTTTTGAGGCAAGTAGGAGGAATCAGCCTATTTAGTCTCGCTTCACCGGTTTTTAACCCGCTGCTCCAGGAAAAAGTAACAGCCGCTGTAGCTTTAGTAGACCATTTGTCTCCTGAAGAAGCAGCCATGGATGAAGACTTCTGGTTTTCAATCAGCCAGGCTTATTCTTCCTCCCCTAACTATATCAACCTCAACAACGGGGGGGTTAGCCCCCAGCCAGTGGTTGTTCAGGATGCCCTGGACCGTTACAACCGTTTGTCCAATGAAGGCCCGGCTTACTATATGTGGCAGGTCTTAAAATCCGGTAAGGAGTTGATCCGGGAAAAACTAAGCAAACTGGCAGGTTGCTCTACGGATGAGATCAGCATTTGCCGGAATGCTACCGAAGCTTTGAATACCGTGATCTTTGGTCTGGATCTCAAAAAGGGCGATGAGATCCTCACCAGCGACCAGGACTATCCCAATATGATGAATGCCTTGGAACAGCGAAAACAACGAGATGGAATTGTTGTAACCAAAGTAAAACTCCCTGTTCCGGCTGAAGATGCCAATGAAATTGTCAGTATCTATGAAAAGGCCATTCGCCCCGGCACCCGATATATATTGGTCAGCCATGTGGTTTTCCTGACCGGGCAGATCCTTCCCATCAAAGCCATCTGCCGCATGGCCCGTCAGAAGGGCGTTGGCGTGATCGTCGACGGAGCCCATTCCTTTGGCCACCTCGATTTTAATATCCCGGATCTGGATTGTGATTATTTCGGCACCAGTCTGCATAAATGGCTTAGTGCACCTTTTGGCTCCGGAATGTTATACATTAAAAAGGATAAGGTTGCCGATGTGTGGCCTTTACTGGGCGCACCCGGAGATTTCGACCGGAACGATATCCGGAAATTCGAACATTTAGGTACCCGGTCCATACCTACCGAAATGGCTATCGGCCAGGCAGTGGATTTTCACAATGGCATTGGATCGGCGAGAAAAGAGGCCCGTCTTCGTTACCTGAAAAATTATTGGGCCGAAAAGGTCCGGGCGCATCCTGGGGTAAAGCTGAACACCTCCATGAAATCCGAATTCTCCTGCGGTATCGGTAATTTCAATATTCCCGGAAAAGATCTTCACAAGATCTATCAGTACATTAAAACCGACAGGCATTTTTATTGCACCCGGATCAACCATGATGATGTGAACGGTATCAGGATTACCCCCCAGGTTTATACGACATTGAAAGATCTGGATCTTTTTGCCGGTGCGGTAAAAGATGCTTTAGACCGGCTCTAAAGGAGAAATCCGATATTAAAGGTATTGACGTCCGGCCCCTTTCCATCGAGGAACAAGGGACTCAGGTTATATTTCCCGAACAAAGTAATGGGGCCATAACCGAATTGGGCGATCAAGCCGTACTGGACAGGATTTAAGTTATAGTTACCGGCCAACTTCTCTTTTCCGCCACCGGAAAACTTAGCGATGGCCTTGCTTCCTACACGGTAGGCCACATCTGCCCCAAATCCGAAATGGAAACCCCTGTTAAACGGACCGTTTCTCCAATCCCACTCGAAATTGACCATCAATGGGATACTGATATAGGTAGCCCTCAATTTACTTTTCCGCACGTTGTTCACCGTATCGATATAAAAGCCGGTAACATTGTTTTCATCGAATACCCTTACTTTTTTATCGAACATATAATTGTTGTAGGTCAATGACAAACCGGTGGAGATAAATGCCGGACTCGGGCTTTTGCCGACCTGAAACTCGAACCTGGAATTCAGGCTCACAAATCTCGACTGGCTGGGATTGAGGTCGTAGGTCACTCCATTGGGAAAAGTTCCGGTTGTCCGGTCGAGCCAGTTGTTCAATCCCAGGGCCATACCGAACTCCAGCCTGTCTTCGCGCTCTGCACAAGTGTCTTTGCCCCAGTCAATATCTACCTTGGATAGATCCCCATCGCTATCTTCCGTATATTCTACCTTAAACGTGGCAATATTCGGTATCCTGATGTTTACGGATTCTTCATAGGCTTCATCATCATCCTGGTAGGTAAGCTTGATATTTATTTTTCCGGGCAGGCTATATTCCTCGACTATGGTAGTAGGATCGATGTGAATAGAGGTGTCAACAGTGGTTTGTAGATCATCCCGGATATTATCGATCTCTTTATTGATGGATGCGATAATGGTATCGATACTGTGTTGTTGGAGTTTTTTCAGTTCTTCCTGGTTGTCGACCTGGATGATGATTTTGTTCTCACCTATGTTGATGATAATGGTATCTGACAACTTTCTCAATAGATCGGCTGCCTGTGCTTGAAAACACATCAATATACCGGCGGCCAGTATCAATCCTGCTTGTTTTCCTATATTTTTCATACCTGAAAGATTTTGCTTAATATTTTTATAAATGGCACTTCCTTGCTTCCTGATATCGTATGTTGCTGTTATCGGGTTTATAAGGAAATGGATCTTAGATTTTTCACTTGAGCGATCAGTCCTTTTAATTTAAGTCCCTTCCGGGGATTGCTGCTGTCTTTGTCATTGCTGAAGTTTGACCGGGCGTCCATGATAACTGTTACGACAACAGGTTCTAGTTTTTCCTCGGCAACGGCCGGTTCTTCTTTATGGGTGATGGGCTCGGGTTGCGTTTCGGGAACCGGCTGAACTTCCGGATCCGGCTGTTCCACCTTTTCTGCGATCAGGTTAACGGCCGGTTCGTTTTGGGGTTGAACGGGAGGATCTTCGGTTTTCGGGGCTTTTTTTGCCCGGACTTTTGGAGGAGATACCGGCGATGGTTTTTCTGCGTTTATTTCGGCAACCGGTTCGGATACGGCCGTATCGGGTAGAGCTGCTTCCACAGGGTTGATATCAGCCGTTTCCGGAGTGATTACCGGCGTGTTTTGATAGGATATGTGATCCTGCTCTGCTTCGGTAAATGGGAAGTTGTTGATCAGAATGATACCGACCACTATGGCGGCGGCTGCAGCGAAAGCCGGAATAACGTAGGTATTCAAGCGGAAGAAACCGGTGGTCGGTTTTTTCAGGCTTGATTTATGCGCGTATCGGATATGCGGATCCGGGGCCTGGATGGTTTGCTCGAACAGGTTCAGTTCTTCTCTCAGGTCAGGATTGGCTTCCAGGAAGGCTTCCAACGGCACTAAATATTTTTCGGATAGGTTTCCTTCGATAAAATCGATAAAATAAGCTTCGTAGTTTTCCCTTGTGATTTTCATAATACGTATGCGATGTTTCCGATGTGATTCTTTAAAAATGTTCTGGCACGGTAGATATAAACCTTCACCTGCGATTCATTCAGGCTGGTGATGTTAGCGATCTCCTTGTAGGAATAGCCTTCATAATCCCGCAGGAGGACTACCGTACGCTGTACCTCCGGCAATAATTCGAGCGCTTTGGCCAGGATCTCTTTCAGCCCGGTATATTCCGTTTCGACCACAGCGGCGGATTCTTCAATTTCCGCATGGTTTTCTATTCGCTTATGCTTGCGGATCCAGTCGATCATATTATGATAGGCTGTGGTAAATAAATATTGCCGGGCTTTTTCGACATTCACTTCCTTGTGTTTTTTCCATAATATCTCGAATGCGTTTTGAACAATGTCATTGGCATCGTTTGGATCCTTGATATTTTTCAGGATGAAACGATAGACCCTGTCTGCATAGAGATCCACGCATTGATTATACTCTTTCGGGGTCATTATCGACAGTAGGACGGTTGGTATAATGGAAAAGTTACAGCCGGCTCCATTTTTGTTGGATTGGGTTATGACATAAAGCTCTGTAGCTTAGAGCAAAAGGCCTGTTGAAACCAGCTCAAATCGGCACTAAACGAGTAGCTACCTAGAATTTTATCAGCCTGCAGGCCCGGGATACATGCTCCTTGTCAACGGTCAGGATATAGGTGCCGGCAGGCAAATGATCCAACGACAAGGATTCCCGATGATGGCCGGCATTCATGGCCGGTCTGGCCAAATGCACCATTTCCCGGCCGTGAATATCATACAAGGTAATGTTAACATCCCGGCTTGCCTCCAATTGGAATTCTATAGTGAGCTGGCCACTTGTCGGATTGGGCAATACTTGTATCAACGGATCGCCGGACAAGTTTTCGAGCTCTTCGACGGATACCCGGTGGCCTTTGGAATACCATACCGGCCATTTTGCCAGGATGATCAACTGAGCCGTTGATCCGTCGGGTTCAATTTTGTTGTCTTTGAGGTCGATGATCCCTATAACCGTATCGCTGCTCATAATGGTGGTGAAAACCATTTGATCGTCATTTTTGGAATAGGAAGGATTACCGAGCAGGTCGTTGGAGAATATCGTACCGACTTCTCCGTTTTCAATATTGGCGGCCTGCACAAAGATGTCACCGGAGAAATCATCCCAATAATCATAAGCCACGATATAAGGAGAGTTTTTGGAAAATATAGGGTTGCCGATACTGACATCTTCCGGCAAGCTGGCAAATAATTTGGTTACCTCGCCGTCGGCAAAATCATCAGCCGTATTATCCCAGACTTTAATGAAGTTCACATCCCAGTAGGTGATGTCCTCTCCACCCGGATTTTCAATGACGTTATAAGCATCATAGATCAGGAATTCTCCGCTATAGTCCCATTCCAGGGCATCGGCATATCGAGGTCCGCCGGTGGTAATTGTTGAATCGAAAGTAGGATTGTAGAGGGTAAATTCTTTCCATTCTTCTTTTCCGAAATCATAGACATAAATGGTGGTATCCACATATATCGAGATCCCGGCTAATTTAGAACCGTCTTTGGATACGGCCACATTATCCCAAAATTCGTCATCCGTAATATATCCCTCTTTGGTGGAATCTTTATCGGTGTCGAAGATCTTGATATTGTTATCGGTGTCCACAAACAAAGCGAAGCCCCCGGCATCGGGGATACTCGGTTTTCTTTTGGAAACAGTTGTGGTGAGCGCTTCAAAGCTGGTCGGGCTACCGGTAATATCGGAAATAAAAAAGGTATGCGAATTGGCCGGGTTAATATCATAGCCCAGGATCCAGTCCTGCCCTTCGTGTTCGCTCAGGTCGACTTCATAATTGCCGCCGTTGGCATCGAATATTTCCACGTCATCGAAGGCATTCCGGGCTTCCGTAACCTGTGTAGAACTCGCACCGAACAGATCGGTGGCCGCCTGTATTACAGCAATCCTCAGATCAATGAATTGGGAAGACCGTGTCAGGTAATCGGTTAAGGCTTTGTAATACACATCTTCGGCATCGTCCTTTCCAATGGCGGTGGCATAGCGGAAAAAGGCATGATTGGGGATGCCGCTGTTGATATGGACGCCACCATTATCCTGGAAGGATGACAGGTCCTGAAATTCGGACATATTCGCGGGCTGATAGAAGAAATCGTCGGGTGTCCCGCCGTTATGCGGGTCTTCCAGGTCTCTCAGGGCTCCCGATGGAAATACGGATTGCAGGCAAATATCTTCCCCCAGTTGCCAATCGTCCCGGTCGACCATAGCTCCGAAAATATCGGCAATCGATTCGTTGATCGCCCCTGATTGGAACATATATTCCAGGTTCGCGGTTTTGGAGATCACACCATGCGTCATTTCATGAGCGGCAACATCGAGGGCTCCTGCCAGGGGAGTGAAGGCCTGGTCGCCGTTACCATAAGCCATAACCTGTCCGTTCCAGTAGGCGTTGTCCATCGGATTGCCATTACTGGTAACGTTAACAACCGAAATAATGGTGCCACCATTACCGTCGATAGAATTCCGGCCATGGGTATTTAAAAAATATTCGAAGGTAAGTCCGGCGTTGAAATGGGCGGAAACAGCAGAAGCATCGGTCCAGGTGTTGTTGGGCGAGCTTACCTGGAATATATTGTCCAGGTCTGTGTTTTGAGCATCGATGGTCCAGATGGCGCCAACCGGATCGTCGGGAAGATCGGACTGGTTCGCATTGAACATCCCGCGGGAAATATCCAGCATATAATAGGTGCCGGCTTCTTCGTATACATTGATCGTCCGGTCGTCGCCGTTGAGGTCGGTGGCTGTGGCCACATCCGGGTCGATCGAGCAGGTATGATCGTAAAACAAGGTGATTTCACCCGTATGGGCATTGACGAAATATTCCCATCGCTCTAAGAAATTCGGATATAAGGTATGATGCCATACCAGTTCCGGCTTGCCTTTGGTATAGAGTTGTCCAAGGATAACCAGCTCGGTTTCGGTTTCCCGCAAATTCAGCGATCCTTTGATCCTCGGTTGCTTTTCAATGAACCGGCTGCGCTGTCCGAGATGGATCTTGGCCAGGTCCTCGGACGCCCGGGCGGTAATCGTCGGTGACACGTTCAGTCCTTTGGGGCTGGCCTCATACCTGCCGTTCACGACTTGCTCCCCGTTGGTCCTGAAATGGACCATGATCTCGGAAGCATATACCGGTATTCCCCGGTAGTATTGCTGCAGCTTCACATGGGTATGCCCGAGCTTATCCCGATGATGGACGGACAGGTCGAATGATCCTTTGACATTTTCCAGGCCGAGTACGGCCGCAGCGCTTTCCAAATAGGCTATACTGGCGTCTTCCACTTGCCGGTCGGTGAGCATGGCAGCGGGATCATAGGCTTTGCCTGCGGTTTTAAGCAGTATCACTTGCCCGGTTTCCGGTTGCCTGTGTACGGCAAGGGCCTTTAACTGACTGCGGTCTTTGGCCAGGTAGGCCCGCTGTAATTTGGGCATGGTCCTGACCTTCATGGTGCCCGCTTGACGGTAGACAGGGCTCGTTGCCGGTTTATAGGTGATCTTGGGTAAGGTATAACCGGCCGGTCTTATCTTTTTGGATTTTGCCGGTTTCTTAGCTGTTTTTTGAGATTGGCTCATCACAGGCAGAGCGCAACATATGGAAAGGACCAGGATCAGAGTTATCCGTGTTTTTACGTTTTTCATAGCTCGAAATTTTTTGGTTTACTACCGGACGGATTGAGCTTTTCTGCAAAAAACCAGGCTCCATTGCCGCCAGGTATTCATCCATTGTTTCATATTCCGGTTTCGGGGGTTTTATATTTCCGGGATCCGCATTTGCTCCCGTTGCCGATATCTTTATTCTTTCGATGGTTGTACCAATGTCATCAAATGATCGTAAAGCGTTTGCACATCCGGGGGTACCGGGTGCTTATTATCGCCCCAGGTGATCCGGTAGGACTGATCATCTTCTTTGAGTTCGATGAATTTATACATATTACCGGGATGCTTGAATTCCGAATGTTTGATGTTGATGGAATCGAGTTTTTTTAAGGCATTTTTGATCTCCTTCTTCGGTGCTTTTTCAAGCGCCTCGTAGGTCTTCTTCTGGCTTTCCATTTTGAAGACCTGGCCATTCTCGAGGAAGGTATAAGCGGTCACAAAACCGGTAAAACCACCGCCGCTGCCGATGGTGATCTGCCTTTTCTCATAGGTTTCCGGGGTATGTTTCTGGGAATTGCAGGAGGTTGACCCGAAAAATGCCAGGGTGAACCATAATAAAAACAGCCTGAGTTTATACAGTTTTGCCATATTCATATGGATTTGGGATAAGATTGATAGTTGCTTCATCGGTTATCGGGTATTATCAAATATACAGGAATTTTGCATAAGCGTATGAATGAAGTTTCCGTCATGATTAATAATAATTCGATATTATCTATATTTGTCTTTTTAAATATTATTATGTATATTTATGAATATTTTTTTCAAAGAAAATTTTCAGGCAGACCCGTTAAGCCTATTTGAAGCCCATCGCACAGCATTTAGTCTTGGAGATGATGATGCTTTAACCAATTATCGGACGACAACAGACCAATTAGGCTTTACCCATTACAGGTTTCAGCAGTATTACCGCGGGTTGCCAGTAGAGTCGGCTATCTTCATTGTTCATGCAAAAAATGGCAAGCCTGTTAGCGCGAATGGGCAAACGGTTCAAGGCCTTACCCTAGAGGTAAGTGTAAATATTACTGCGGAAGAAGCCATTGCCCATGCACTCTCAGCGGTTAATGCATCCAAATATTCCTGGGAAGACCCAATGCTGGAACAAGCCCTAAAAGAAATGGCGGGCAATGATCAGGCAACTTATTATCCACATACCGAATTGTTGATTGCAAGATTAACTGCCGATCCCGATTTTAGTCCGACCAACTTCGTGTTAGCCTACTGGGTTGAGGTTTATGCCAGCGATCCCTTTAGTGCTTACGACGTATATGTCAATGCCAAAACTGCTAACATTCTTAAAATTAACCCCCGCTTTTTCCATGCCTCAGGATCTGCCTGTACACGTTATAATTATGACCCGGTGAGCATTGAAACAGAATATGTTAACGGATCAGGGTATAAACTTGTCGATAATACAAGAGGATACGGCATTGTTACCGAGTCGTGGGATGGCAATGGTACTTATTTTGACTTATATGATAGTGATAACGATTGGAATTGTAGTGATCAGACTTCACTTAACTATTATGGACCATATGAACATAATATATCTACCAGTGTGCATTGGGCAACAGCAGTAACTTATGATTATTTTCTCAATGCATTCGGGTTGAATAGTTATGACGGGAATGGTAGTGAAATGCGTTCTCATGTCGGTTATACCGATAGGGCTAGTTGGCATATTGGCCCTTCTGGTTTAGGAGGAACTGATGTCGCTCATTTTGGAACAGGCTTAACTTCGTGGACAGGTGACTGGTTTGTATCAATAGACGTTGTTGGGCATGAATGGTCGCATGGTGTATCATATTATTCGGCTGGTCTGGAAAATACACCAGGTTCCCAATCCCTTATTCTGGCAGAATCCTTTAGTGACATTTTCGGTACAATGGTTGAATTTTATGCCGAAAACCTATATGATCCTAATAAATCTGGAGACTGGCTGCAAGGCGAGGATTTCTGGGAATTATTGGATGATGGTTATGCCAGGAGTTTAGCTGATCCAATGTCAAAAAATCATCCTGATACTTACAACAGTACGAATTATTATGCTACAAGTGGTCCACATGAAAGGGGTGGCGTTCAAAACTATTGGTTTTACCTTTTGTCTGAGGGTGGGTGCGGCATAAATGAGCGTGGCGATCATTATTTTGTTAAACCGATTGGTAAGACAAAAGCAGCTCAAATAGCATTTCGGCCTCTTACTGTTTATTTAGGGCCTACATCCGGTTTTTTGGATGCTCGAGAAAAATCCATTCTAGCTGCTGAAGATCTTTACGGCGTTTGTTCCAATGAAGTATTTGCCGTAAAGCAAGCCTGGGATGCTGTTGGCGTATATGAAGCAGTTACTTCTATTCCAGCCGGAGTAGTCGTCACTACGGGCTCAATTCAAACTATAAATACCGACCAGATCGTTAATGGGAACATTTATATTGAAAATGATGCGGAAATGATCATCGATGGAGCTACTGTGGAAATGGAGCCGCAATCAGCAATCATAATAAAGCAAGGAGGCAGGCTTACATTAAACAACGGAGCTGTCTTAACCGGTTTAAACAGTTGCAATTCTATGTGGGAAGGCATTATTGTGTTAGGCAATCCAAATCAGCCACATCCATCTAACTTAACAAATAATCCACATGGCTTGCTTGTATCCGTGCAAAACGCTGTCATTGAGCATGCCCATGTAGGTGTTCGTTCTGGCAAGCCGGACGGTAGTGAAGGTGGGGGGATGGTTTTGGTTGGAGGTACAACACTAAGGAACAATCGTTATGGAATGGTATTTGAACCATATGAATTTGACAACAAAAGTTTTGTTTCATTCAATTCTTTCAGTAATACCCAACCGTTAAGAGATGAAAAGTACGACAATGAAGGCCACGATGCATTTGTTGTAATAAATGGAGGGCATGCGCTTAACTTTGTTGCTAATGACTTTACCAATACTGGCGGATCATTTGATATTGTAGAACCGGATATAGGCCCCATAAAACTCAACCAAAGGGGTACCGGAATCAGGGCGTATATGTCTGAGTTTTCGTTTGATGTGAAGGGCTTTTATTGGTTTACTAATTTGTTAAATCCATCATCGTTTGGCTTAATTAAACCTAACTACTTTGAAGGTTTATCAAAAGGCATCGATATATATACCATAGGCGGCATCAATAATTCAGTGGTGATCGAGGGTAATGAATTTGTGGATGTAACCCGTGGCATTACTATAAACGGAAATGTATATTGCGAGGTAATCAACAATTCCTTTGTTATTTCGGATGTAACTGTAGATGGCAACTCTATTGCGGCTAGCTTATTGGCGCTTGCTAACAATCCGTATGGTGTATATATGTATGATGCACCAGGCTTTCTCATTTCTGAAAATGCCTTTAAAGCCAAGGGAAAAGGGCTAGTCATCGGCGCTATCAGCAGGAATGCCTTCGGGATTGACAGCCGCATATATAAGAACACTTTCACTGGCATTCCTTGGGTGGGTACGCAGGCAGAGGAAAACAACGATCAACTTCAGATTGGATGTAATTTTTATGAAAATAACACAATTGATTGGTTGGTACCATCCGGAACCTTGGAGGAACAGGGAAATTGCACCACAGTAGGTCAGGAGAATCCAGCCGGAAATGATTTTCATAGCGGGTGTAAGGCTAATAACCAAATTTTATCGTCAGTGGCATTTAATTACCATCACCATTCAAACGATATATATTATCCTACAGTAAAGCCTACATGTGTTACCGCTAATGTTCTTCTAACCGATTGTGGGATATTTAAAAAGGACAGTGATTGCAAATCTCTACTTTCCTTAGCCAAAGGGAAGAAAAAAATAGGGTATTTACAAGCCCTACTTGATAAAATAAAAGATCCTGTGGGTAAAAGACGGTTACTAAACAGTTTGGTTCAGGCTCATATAGAAAACCGTGATATAAAAGCGGCTATCAATATATTGCAACAAATGAATACAGAGGCTGCTAATAAAGTGCTGGTACCTACCTTTTTGAACGAAAAACAATTTGGCGAATGTCGTCAGACGCTCTTAAAAATTCCAGCCAATACAATTGAAAATACTCATTTTCAAAACCTGTTCAGTGTTTTGGTTAACTTTTGTGAGCAAGGGGGAGTATTGCATCAGTTAGGAGAGAATGAAATGAAAATAATCCGGGAGGTAGCTGCCTCGGAAACGTCTGTTGCTGTTCAGGCACAAACCTTAATCGCCATGAATACTAATGCACAATATAACCGCAACCCGGATCAATGGCCAGAGACCCAAAAAGTAGTAGAAAACGAGGAATCTGAAGAGACATTTACACCAAAACAGATAAATTTTAAGGTATTTCCTAACCCAGCAAAGGAATTGATTATCATTGAATCTCATTTGCTAAATAGAAACCAAACGGTAATGTTTACCCTATACGACGTTATGGGTCGAAAAATCGGTGAGCATAGAATAGCCCCAACCACTAAAAAAGTTTACATAAATATTAGTCATATAAATAACGGTTTGTATTTTTACCAGTTGAGCATCAACAATGTAATTGAAGATCAAGGTAAACTTACTGTAATTAAGTAATCAACTGATATGAGCGATTATAAGATGACCATATGGATTGGATTGTTATTGATGCTAGATCTTTCGACCTGGGCACAACCGACATATTTTAACAGGTCATATGATAATGACGGCGCAACCTTATGGGCCTCTTCCATTTTAGTATTGTCCGATACAGCGTATGTTGTGGTCGGTAATACGGCAGACTATTTTGATGTAGATGGGATTTTTATATCACAGCTCAATGCTCAAGGAGATACTAGCTGGCTGAAATACTATGGAAAGCCCGATCATAAATACTGGTCGAGTATAGATAATGGTTTTGTCCGCACTACAGATGGTAATTATGCTATGGGAGGAAGTATTACATATCCCAATGGAGATGATGATTGCTGGCTGGTCAAATTTAAACCAAATGGAGATACCCTTTGGACAAAATCGTTTGGAGGTAGTGGTCAAGATGTTGCCTACCGATGCCGCCAAACTTTTGATCATGGATTTGTACTTATCGGTTTTACCACCAGCTTTGGTGACCCTAATGGTAATATATATCTTGTTAAAACGGATCATAACGGACAATTGGAATTCTCAAAAACATATGGAGGAATTGGTGATGAAGTCGGTATTAGTGTGGAGCAAACTTCAGACAAAGGCTATTTTATCTGTGGTTATACCAATAGTTTTGGAGAGGAAGGAATATATATCATTAAAACAGACAGCCTCGGTAATAAGCAATGGGATAAAGTACTCCCGATGAACGGCAGCTATGGCGGTTTTGGATTTCCATCGAAAGATGGTTATATTGTTTGTGGGATTAAAAGTTCTGTGGACGGCCGGGGTGATGAAGGATATATGGCAAAGATAAGTTTGAGTGGAAACGCAATTATTTGGGAGAAAACTTTTGGCGGAAAAAATAATGACTGGTTCGAAGCCGCTTTTGACGGGCCCGACGGTAATATATGGGTGTCCGGTGAATCAAATAGTTTCAACCAGGATAGCAATAGCCCGCTAGGCTGGCTTATGAAAATTAGTGCTAATGGCGATAGTCTTTGGTCTCGAACATATTATACTCGAACAGATAAAAATAATTATATTAGAACAATTCAACCCACTCCCGACCAGGGTATGATCATGGGTGGCAGCGCATGGCAAAACACGCAAAATATGTGGCTGATTAAGGTGGATAGCATGGGATGTGAATCACCTGATTGTACCTACAAAACAAATATTAATCGTCTATCCCCCACTTTTGCTAATAAAATTACTGCATTTCCCAATCCAACCAATAGCATAGCTACAATTTCCATACGCTTAAAGACTGTAACAGAGGATGATATTATATGTTCCTACTATGCTCTTTCCGGAAAAGAAGTACACCTTACGACTAAGCTTAAAAGAACAGATTATGGATGGGATGTTATGCTAAATAAAGGGAACCTTGAGTCAGGGTTATATATTTATCGTATATTTATCAATCAAAATCTTTTCGGAACGGGTAAACTCTTCTTTTATTAGAGCCCATTTTGAAACTTTTTCAAGAAAGTACAATAGGTCATGTTTCTAAAACGCAGCATGGTTGTATTAGCTTGGCTTTTCGCCAATTTTCTTTTCGCACAAACCGGAACAACTTTTCCGGTTGATAATGCTGTATGGACCGTTGGGTATGTGGGTTTTGGAGGGCCTATAACTTTTGAGAAATTCTGTATAACTGGTGATACATTAATCAAGTCTAAAACCTATAAGAAAATACAACATTTTCGGTTTACCGATTCCATGATATATGATATCAAGCAAATGCCACCTATACGTGATGATGGGCAGAAGTGGTATATTTCTATTCCGGACTCAGCGAACGAACAAGTACTTTATGATTTCACTGCTAAACGAAACGACACCATAACTACGTTTTGTTATATGGGTCTTGCTCAAAATTTAATGCCTGCAAAAGTTGTGGTAGACTCGATAGATTCAATATTTATATACAATACATATCGGAAAAGATGGGTAGTCAATAGCCTTGGCGGGATCAAAGATATTTGGGTTGAAGGAATAGGCTCATTGAATGGATTGTTTTATCCTGCAGAATCAAGTTTCGATAATGATCATTTTTTGTTGTGCTTTTGGGAAGAGGACACCTTATTATATAACATTGCCAACTCCTATCCAGGTTATGAAACCATGTGTGACAACGCTCCAATTACCGCTCTGCCAACAATAACGGCAACTGCAAAATTTAGCATTTATCCGAATCCTGCAAACGATTGGTATGTTCTCGATATGTCTGGATTGAAACGGTCTAAATACCCTTATTCCTTCATCACATTTGATGCTTTAGGGAGAAAGGTGAGTCAGATTAGAAACATACAGATTGGTATTAACAGGTTTGAAACAGACGGACTTGCTCCAGGTTACTATTTTTATCATATCGTTAGCAACGGTGAAATCTTCCAGTCCGGCAAGTTCGCGGTCCAATGATCTTCGCTTTTTTGGGCTGCCAAGTTGATGCCAGCCCTAAACCTGACATGTTAAAGAGTTAGGTTACTGAATTCTTATTATTTATTCGTATAGGGATTGCCCGAGATTTCAAGGAATAATTGGAATCATATTTTCTGGCTATCTTTACGATGGATAATGAAAGCTGTTCGACCCCGAACTAACCGAAGGGTGGAACGGTGGATGAAGAAACCTTTACAACTGCTCAAAACATACCCGCATGAAACTTGTATCTTATTTAAGCGAAGAAGATGATCGATTGGCCATCCTGGTTGGGGATAAGATCTATCCCATGGATACGCTCGATGAAAATCTTCCCGATTCCATGGATATCTTCCTTTGGATGGGCGCCGATGTTATGGCTATGGCTAAAGACTACGATCAACGGATCAAATCAGGCGTGATCGATGAAGCCAAGGGCATTCCCATGGATCAGGTGGAATTGTTGGCGCCGGTTCCCGTTCCGACATCCTGCCGGGATGCCTATGCTTTTCGCCAGCATGTTGCCGCTGCCAGAAAGAACAGGGGCGTGGAGATGATCCCGGAATTCGACCAATTCCCCATCTTTTATTTCACCAACCATAATGCTATTACCGGACCAGGTGAAGTTACGTTTATGCCGGATCATTTTAACAAACTGGATTTTGAGCTGGAAGCGGCCATCGTGATCGGAAAACAGGGCCGGAATATTACGGCAGCAGAAGCAGACGAGTATATTGCCGGTTATATGATCATGAACGACTGGAGCGCCCGGCTCATGCAAATGGAAGAAATGCGGCTCAATTTAGGGCCTGCCAAGGGTAAAGACTTTGCCACCACCATCGGACCATGGATGGTAACCCCGGATGAGCTGAAAGGATACCGGGTAGCTCCCAAGGAAGGCCATACCGGCCGGACCTATGACCTGAAAATGACCTGCACCATCAATGGCAAGCAGGTATCCGAAGGTTCGATGGCCGACATGGACTGGACCTTTGCCGAGATCATCGAAAGGGTATCCTATGGAGCGGATATTTTTCCCGGCGATGTGATCGGTTCCGGAACTGTGGGCACCGGATGTTTCCTGGAGTTGAATGGCACGGGCAAGCGCCTGGATCCGGATAATTTCGAACCGCAATGGATACAACCCGGAGATGTGGTAGACATGGAAATGACCGGCCTTGGTAAATTGAGCAATACAGTGGTCAAGGCCGATACCGATTATTCTGTGCTGGCCCTCAAGAAAAATGCCCAGCCGGCCGGATAAACTTAGATCCTCATTAGAATCATTGCTGCCATGATCGCTATCGACCCTAAAGAAGTATCGACCCCAAAATTACACGGTTATATGCTGGGTGCGATCGCTCCCAGGCCTATTGCTTTTGCCAGTACCATCGACAGCCAGGGCCGGCCGAACCTGGCACCCTATAGCTTTTTCAATGCCTTCGGTTCTAATCCGCCGACTTGTATTTTTTCACCGGCCAGGAGGGTCAGGGATAATACCATCAAGCATACGCTGGAAAATGTCCGGGAAAATGGGGAAGTGGTGATCAATGTGGTGAGTTATGCCATGGTGCAGCAAATGTCACTGGCGAGCACGGAATATCCCAAAGGGGTGGATGAATTCGTGAAGGCAGGATTTACTCCATTAGCATCCGAGCGGGTTAAGCCCCTCCGGGTGAAGGAATCGCCGGTACAAATGGAATGCAAAGTGGTCGATGTTATCGAAACCGGTACGGAAGGCGGCGCCGGTAACCTGATCGTCAGTGAGATCCTGCTGATGCATATCCGTGAAGATGTACTCGATGCAGAAGGCCGGATCGATCAGCATAAGATCGACCTGGTGGGCCGCCTGGGCGCAAATTGGTATGTCAGGGCCAGCGGGCAGGCATTGTTCGAAGTCGCCAAACCCATTGCCAACCTTGGCATCGGCGTCGATCAAATACCCGACTCGATCCGGCTCAGCCCCGTATTGACCGGCAACAACCTCGGCCAACTGGGCAATGTCGAGCAATTACCCGATAAAACGGCCATTGAAAGGGAGCTACCCGCTGTCAAAGAGATTGCGGAGCGCTTTTCCCAGGATCCCGAATCCTACGAGCAGCACCTACATGAATTGGCCAAGCAGTTATTGGAAGAAGGAAAAGTAAACGAGGCCTGGGCGGTTTTGCTGGCCGGAGAGTGATCTTTTAGCTGGGCCGGCTTATCCTAATTTCAACCCTGTCCTGACGCGATAATTATAGACGGCAGGCGAACGAATTCTACCTGAAATGGGAACTTTTTCCATTAAAATCGACCGCTTACAAATTCATCTTTTTTTATTCCGATACCTGGAATTATTTTTGGCAGATCACCGCTACAGGATGCCCCCCTTTTAGCATTTATTTGATGATGATCGACCATCATCACCCCAATTGATACTTTTTGACAAATTCATTAAAGGAGATTATATCACCTGTAAAAGTACAATTGTGGAAAAAACACATGCCCTTTCGTTAGTCTTCCTGCTTTTATTGGAGGCAAACTTTTCAATAGCCCAGAGTTGGGAAGCTTTGGGATCCGGAATGAATGATTATGTTAACGGACTAGCCGTATATAATGGCGAATTGCATGTCAGCGGTTATTTTACCATGGCAGATACTACACCCGCTAACAGGGTCGCCGCCTGGAATGATACTTCATTTGCTGCCCTGGGCAGTGGTATGAATCACTATGTGAACGCTTTGGCTGTTTACCAGAATAAGTTATTTGCCGGGGGCTGGTTTACAGCAGCAGGTGGAAACCTGATCAATAAAATTGCGTATTGGGATGGCAACACGTGGTCCGACGCAAATTATAGCGGTACCGGCCATGTAGGGGAGATGAAAATGCTTAATGATACACTCTATGCTACCATTTCCAACCAAGGCCTGATCAAGTATGATGGGAATTCCTGGTCGTCAATGGGTATCGGTAATCTGATCTACGACATGGAAATTTTCCAGGGCGAATTATATGTCGGCGGATCTCTTGGGTCTTACAATCATATTGCCAAATTAGATAGTCATAACAACTGGTCAACTGTAGGTGGAGGTACGGATAATCCCGTAGAAGCCCTGGAAGTTCATGATGGCAAATTATATGTCGGCGGTCATTTTACCATCGCCGGCGGGCCTGCTAATTATATTGCCATTTGGGATGGTTCGGCCTGGTCTCCCTTAGGATTGGGTATGGACGCCAAAGTACATAAATTATTATCCCATAATGGCAAGCTTTATGCGGCGGGAAATTTCACCAATGCCGGTGGTACTCCGGCCAATCGCGTTGCTGTTTGGGATGGAGTCTCCTGGTCCCCATTTGGAACAGGCATGAATGATAACGTGATTAATTTGATCATTTATAAGGATCGTCTTTATGCTTGTGGCTCTTTTAATTTTGCCGATGGTATGGTTGTCAATAAAATTGCTAAATGGAATGTCTCTTTAAGTTGCCAAACGAATTCCAGTATCTCCGAAACGGCTTGTGAAAGCTACACCAGCCCAAGCGGTAATCACACCTGGACAAGTTCAGCCGTTTATTACGACACCCTTTCTAATGCTGCTGCCTGCGACAGTGTGATCACGATTTACCTGACCATTAACCATGCGGCCGATTCAATCCAAAATATTACCGGTTGTGACAGTGTACAACTAAATGGTAACTGGTACTTTCATTCACAAACCGTTAGGGATACTTTAACCGGTTTGGCGGCTAATGGGTGTGATAGCCTGGTTACAACAATCCTTACGATCAACAACAGTGCCGCCACCACGATCAGTCCCTCCGCTTGCGATGAATATACCAGTCCGAGTGGTCAGTACACCTGGACCAGCTCCGGAACCTATACGGACACCCTTTCCACCATAAACACCTGCGACAGCGTGATCACCGTCAACCTGACGATCGACACCGTAGATACAAGTGTTTACCAAAGCGGAGATACGCTTAAAGCCAATGCTGTCGGAGCATCTTATCAGTGGTTAGACTGCGAAAACAGTCATGCAACGATAAACGGCGCTACCCATCAGCATTATACCTCCCAAACAACGAGTAATTACGCCGTTGAAGTAACACAAAACGGTTGTGTGGATACTTCTGACTGTCATTTGTTGGTCATTAGCGGGGTTTTTGATCATTCCTTTAGTCCCGTGCCGGACATTTACCCGAATCCAACGGCAGGAAAGCTGAAGATCGACTTAGGTAAAACCTACGAAAACATCACGGTCAGCGTAACCAATTTGGTCGGGCAGGTAGTGGCCACGGAATACTTTGAGGTAACCGCAGCGGCAGATCTTAACATTCCCGGCGGAAGGGGTTTGTATTTTGTAAGCATTCATTCGGCTGATGGGAAAAATGCCGTTGTGAAAGTGTTCAGGGAATAACACTAACAATTCGATCAATTGTATCCACAACGAATTCAAATTCATATGAGCCGTTTTGCTGTTCTATAGCATCACTTACAAGTTCCTTGTTTTATAGAACGCTTTTTGGGCTTAGTTTTAAATGGTGATGATATAATTTATCAGGAAAAGAACAACAGGCGGTGTTGTTTATGCAATTGTTGTAGCCAACCAATGCGAAAAAGATGATCAGGAATGTAATAAAATGGGATGGAGTCATCTCAGCAAGAGGAATCAATCTCGGCTATTCAGTCGATCCAATAGCGGATCCTGAAATTACAGAAAAGAGACAAAGCGAGTTAACTGTGATTATTCAATGTGTTGAACCATCTAACAATCAGGAATATCTTATTGATGTTGAATTTACATTTATCAATGTAAGATCTTGGCAAATTGCTTATTCCGAACTACCCACCTATAATCTAGATGATTCAGACTACCATAACCAACCGTTCCTATATGAAGTTAACTATCAAAGAATAGATAGAAATTATATGAGTGATAGGCCTAGAAGTTATTACCCTTTAATTGAAGAAAGGTACGACCTGATAAATTGGTTCGACGCTTTAGATAATTGGGACCCGACTATTGACAAATTACCGGCATTACCAATTGGTCTGAAACATTTTATACTAGTCGGACATGACAAGTATATTGAAATCATATCAACTGGTTATGACTTAAGGAAAATAGATACTTGATAAATAATACGCTGGCTACAACAACGGCTAAGAAAACATGCGGGCTGACAAGATATAATGAACATTAAAACACATAACAAAACTCGGTAAACGGTTGACAAATGCATATTCCAAATCCCTGAACGTTTCTTAGCCCGAGCCGTTGGAGCCATTATAGATATATGAATAAGTTCATAACAATAATCTGGTTGTTGATTTGTCCTGCTATCACCTATGGATATACTTTGATGTTTGAGATGGATGATGAAATTATCAATGCTGGAAAAATCGGTGAGGTTATTATTCGAGATCTGAGTTACAGACCAACTTCTAACCAGCCCGGTCGGATCGATACTATAGTGGATAATATAACTTTTTCTTTTACCAATAAGATAGATTCAGTTGTCATTTATAAAACCAAAAGACCTGCCTATTGGCCAATGGAAATTGGAGATACCGTTTTAATATTTCTTGACAGTATTAACGAGATTACCTTATTGGCAGAAATTGAAAACAATGCAGAATACAGATTTTGGGTTCCATATCATCAGTGGCGTTTGAATACAATAATCTATTGTGTAAATCCACCATTCCGACCCGACGCTGAAAATCAAAGAGGATCAAAACAATTTTATGATGCGATTCATGAAAAAGCTAATTCCAGAGGCTATGAATTTGGCTACTTGGATCACTGTAGAATTGAAAAAGAGGAGTTTTGGACTTATGCAGAAAAAATAATAACGGCCCCCTACAAAAAATAAAACGCATTAATCACCTACGCATAAGCTTCCGTAACCAGAGCAACGCGCTTTGTTTAAAAAAGGGTGGGATTTTTTAGCGGAAAATGAAAAGTACAATTGACATAATAAGGGAATCAGGGACCCAGCTACAACCCAAACCCGAAACGTTGCAGGAAACAGGAATAAAGAACAATTAAATGTTAGATCGACTAAGACCGGTGCCTGTGTACATAAAACTTTTCAAAAACAAAGTTGAAATTTCACGATTGGATACCGGCAAGACCATAACCCGGGCCGCTAAAGATAATTTCTCAAACGAAAGATTTATAATCGCTGACCTTTTCAATGCAGAAAGCTTGATACGGGAAGTTTTAACCGCATTGGTGCCCCCTTTTCTTTTTATTAGCCCGACATTAAAGATTGTCATACAACAAATAGATAGATCAGAGAATGGACTTTCTTCTGTTGAAAGACGGACGCTTCTGGATATCGCAGAACATTGTGGTGGAATAACGGTACGGGTGGTAGAAAGTACAAAGGAATTAACACCATCGCAAGCTGTGAAAAAACTAAAAGAAAAAAACTAACCATAGCAAGCAATAACTTATGGTCGTTTTGAGCCAATTTGGAGCATTAATAAGGGTTTGGGTAGCATATGATAGGTGATTATTGATCGTAGGCCGATCGAACAGCTTTGTCGAATTAAGTTCAATTATATGTGTAATAATTTTTAGGCTATTGTCAGCTAATCCGGGGCTGGATCTTTCCGCAGATCCGGATTATACACCAACGCGAACTGTAAATACCATTTGCCGAATGCATTCACCTGCTGGTGGAGCATTCCGATCTGCATGCCGGTGTGTTGGTTGAATTGATAGCCCAGTGCGCCGTAGAACCGATTGCGATCGAAGAACACTTGTTCCGTATTCATAAAGATCTCATCATACCAGCCCAGGAAAAGGGTGCCTTTCTCTATACTCGGTTTATTCAACGGTATAAATAACATCAGCCGGTAGCGTAACCGGTTCCGGTAATCGCGATTCACCCAACGCTGTTCGATGCGGTACCTGTGCTCGAACTTGATCCGGCCGATTATCTGGGTCGTGATCAATTGCTGCCAGATCCGGTGCTCCTCCGATTCGGGAATTGTCTGTTCGCTTTCGAACACATGCGATGCAATATAGCCATAGCCACCGGTGGCCAGGGCATTGGGGGAGAAGTGATAATTCAACCCGGTACGCAGCAGAAGCTGCTCGATGTTGACCGGCGCCAGTGTGTGGTTCCTGTATTGCACTTCCGTATGCAGGCTGATTGACTTACTCAACCGGTTCTGTCCGAAGTACATGAGCCAATTGCCGGTCTCACCGGGCTGTGCCAGTAAAGCAGCCGGCAATTGAACCACCAGGAATATGACTATCCATCGCTTCACGCTTACGCTCCTGTAAACGTTACCTCGCCTGTATCCACATGATACATGCCGCCGACAATGGTTATCTCACCCTGCTCAACCATGGTCCTCAACACCTGGCTGCGTTCCTTAATAGCAGCGATAGTCAGTTGCACGTTCATATCCGACACCTTTTGCACAAATGCCGGATTACCCGAACTGCGATCCGCTTGCTCATCGGTTACCGCATCCAGGGCAGGAGAGAGGTTTTCCAGCATTCCGGTGAGGTTGCCGAGTTCGACATGATCGCAGGCGCCTTTTACCGCTCCGCAGCTCGTATGGCCCAGGACCAAAATAGCTTTGGAACCCGCCACCTTACAAGCGAACTCCAAACTGCCGAGGATATCGTTGTTCACAAAGTTACCGGCAATGCGCACGTTAAAAATATCGCCGATGCCCTGGTCGAACACCAGTTCCGCCGGAACCCGGGAATCGATACATCCGAGTACCGCTGCAAAGGGATGTTGTCCCCCGGCAGTTTGTTTGACCTGTTGGTTCAGATCCCGGTCGAGGGCCTGGCTGGCCACGAAACGGGCATTGCCATCTTTCAGCAATTGCACCGCCATTTCCGGGGTGATTGCTGCTAGTGTTTCGGCGGTTTGTGTAGCCGAATTGTCAATTAGATTTTGCATGTTCTTTTTGTTTACGATTAAGAGATAAGCCAAAGATACCTTCCCCCTTGGAAGGCGTCTGATGTTTCAGTACAATATGCCCGAATTGTTCTACCGGATCAGGAGCACCGCTTGATTCGAACCCTTGCAATTCAAGGGTGATATCGCGTGTTTTGGCATTATGCCTGAAATCTTCAATGATCTCCACAACATCCGGATGGATGCTCCTTGTCCTGGAAGCATCGATGATCACATGAGTGTCATTGGGCAATTGGCTCAGCGTCCGCAGGATACGCGCTTTGTTGAGAAAACTGGAAACTTCCGCCAGCCGGATAAACACCGGCGATCCCGGTTTATAATCCTTGGGATCGAACTGGTAGGGTATTTTGTAGTGGTTCCACAAGATATACACGATAGCCACTGCCATGCCGATGCCAATACCGGTGAGCAGATCTGTAAATACGATCCCGAGAATGGTAACCATAAACGGTATAAACTGTTCCTTGCCCATTCGATACATTTCCCTGAACAGGGCAGGTTTGGCCAGCTTATAGCCCACTACGAACAAGATAGCTGCCAGACTGGCCAGCGGAACCAGGTTCAACACTTTGGGAATGGACATCACGCAAATCAGCAGCAGGACCCCATGCAAGAATGCCGATGCCCTTGTTCGTCCGCCCGACTGGATATTGGCCGAACTGCGGACAATAACCTGGGTGATCGGCAATCCCCCGATCAATCCGGAGACCATATTACCGACGCCTTGTGCCGTCAACTCCCTGTTGACGGGAGTTATGCGTTTCAGCGGATCGAGTTTGTCGGTGGCCTCCAGGCAAAGCAGTGTTTCCAGACTTGCCACCACAGCAAGGGTGAGTGCCACCATATACACCTGCGGATTGGCCAACTGGCTGAAATCCGGTAAGGTAAATTGTCCGAAAAAACCGACTAAAGAGTCTGCTACCGGGATGCTCACCATTTGGTCAGCCTGTAGCGTGAAGCCGGGCATGTTCCGGAAAATCAGGTTCAGGCCAATGCCCGCTATAACGGCCACTAATGGCCCCTGGATGATCTTGAAAGCTGGGATCCGCTTCATAAAAGGCTGCTCCCAGAGGATCAGGATAGCTATGGAAACCAGGGCGATAATGATAGCGCCCGTACTGATGGCATCCAGCATGTATCCCAGTTGACTGAAGGTGTTGTGTCCGTCCAACTGGATAAAGCTGAAATCTCCCTCCGGGTCTTTGTCGTACCCAAAGGCATGCGGGATCTGTTTCAGGATAATGATGATACCGATGCCCGAAAGCATTCCCTTGATCACGGATGACGGGAAGTAATAACCGATCACGCCGGCTTTCAGGAAGCCAAGTACCAGTTGTATCACACCGGCAAGCACAACAGCAAGCAGGAAAGTCTCAAAGGCGCCCAACTCCTGAATGGCTGATAGTACGATAACCGCTAATCCCGCAGCCGGGCCGCTCACGCCAAGCGCGGAACCGCTTAGCAAGGCCACTACCGTACCGCCTATTATTCCTGCAATGATACCTGAAAAGAGTGGAGCACCTGATGCCAGGGCAATACCCAGGCACAGCGGGACCGCTACCAGGAACACAACAATTCCCGCAGGAAGGTCGTGTTTCAAGTTTTTAAAAAATCCTTGTTTATGTGGAGAATTCATCGTTCAATTATTTATTTGTTGTCCGTTCATCCGGACCTGTTAATACTAGAGAATGCCGTATGCATAATGGCAAACAAATACCTTATTAGTTGTTAAGTGGATATTGAGTGATGCCCGGAAACGTTGCCCGGGGACTGGTGCTAAACCCGTTCGGGAGGCGGGGTGAGGATGTCACCATGCGGGTGTTGCCAATCCGCTATTTTTTCCCAAACTAAAGGTTCTTCAAATTCACCTTCCGGACCATGTGACAAGACCATATGTACATAATCATCCGTTTCACTTTCCTCCTTGCTTTCTTCTTCTCCTTTCTCGACTTGTTCGGTTAGTCCAACTTCAAATTCCAATATATAGCCGGGTAAAATGCTGGTGGTGAGGAAGGTCAGGATGAACAATAAGAACAGCGCCTGCAGCACTGCCTGCCTATGTTGCTTACACTCGTTGTATGGAAGTTCGTTTGTCATTCCCTGATCGCTTTAAAAACCATTTCTTTATAAAATTCCGTGATGGCATCTTCTCCCTTCACCACATCGGTCAATTTGGGTAAGTGTTCGGCAAAGTACCGTTGGTGATGAGCCCCTTCCATGATGGTAGATACCAGCATATGGGGGTACTTATAATGCGGATTGATCTCAAGGATGATATCGCTCACCCTGGCTACCAATTGCTTATAACCGATAAAAACGCCATCTTTATTCTCCTCATCCACATCCTTGGTCAGGTAGGCTTTCGAAGAGTCACAGATAACAATTCGATTGAGCTTGATCTCGTTGATATGCTCGAAGCTTCCATCCTCCTTTACCGCTTCGGTCAACAGGGTGATAGCGCGCTCCAGGCGGTCCATGGGCGACGGGATATTGGCCAGGCCAAACACCAGCCGGTACTCCATCCACCCCCAGTACCAGGAAATCAGGTACAATAACAATTTATGCTTGCTTTCAAAGTAACGGTAGATCGAAGCCTCCGTGGAGCCGATCTCCGCGGCCAGCTTCCGGAAGGTAAAACATTCAAGCCCTATCGCATCGATCATCTCAATGCTACCGCTGATGATCTTGCGGCCCAAATCACTTGATTCGGGATCTTTCAGGTAAATGTGCTCATTCACCTGTATGCTCATTTTTCGCAGTAGCAGGTCCAATCCGATTGTTTTGCGGGCAAATATAATAGTAATGCTATTAATTATGCAAATATTTCTATTATTTTTTTGCGATAGATCCTGCTTTGTCTAATGATTTGAGGTATTTGTTGCTGGGGGTCAGGGGGTTATGGCGAGGGCATTTTTTTTCGCGGACGATCCAAAACTTGTTTCTGAGGGTAGGGGAATGAAAAAGGCCCGGCAAACCGGAGATCCTGGTAAGATGGTGCGTTTCCACTGACTTAATAATTTGACAATTCTCCCGAAAAAAAATGGAAAACACGACCCTTTCAAAGGCCCGCATTTTCCATCTCTCAAAAATTTCCGGTTTTAGGAAAATCTGGATCCACCAAACAATAGGTACACGTTACTCAGGATTTGTACCTGGCTTTGATCTCCTTGAAGTTATCCTTGGTTACCTTTTCACCGGTCAGCACATGATGCTCCACCGCGATCATGTAATCTTCGATGATCTTTTTGAATTTGCCCTTGGCCATGGTGCCCATAAAAGCGGGTTTGGTCCGGATACCCATGTCAAGCACTAATTTGCAGGTATTGGCGTCAACTACTTCAACTTTGTAAACTGCAAAATTATAGTTAGGATCCAAGGGCATGCCGCCGGCATGGTATACCTGTGCTTTAAATGTATAGTTGTCCGGATCGTAATTGATCTGCTTTTCTTTCACATATTTGGTCCCTTTCTCATTAAAATGGCAAACCCTTTCGGCTCCTTCCCCGGATTTGAGGGTTCCGCTCAGGTAATTGGAGCTGACAATCTTAGGATGCGAATGGGCAATGGCGCCATAATCATCGCCAACCACCGCCCACACTTTTTCGGCCGGCGCTTTAATGGTCCGGGAAACGGTAAAGGAATGTACTTTCTTTTCTGCTGCAAGATTTGTAGCCGTAAATAAGGTTACGACTGCTAAAGCTACTTTAATGGATGTTTTCATGATACTCGATTTTATGGGATTAAATAATTATTTTTATTATGATGACCGGTCGTCATTTTTGATTCAAAAAAAATTATGCTTTTAACAGGATAAATGCCATGGTTTTGAAATCTTCCAGGGGCTTGACCGTGCCGGTGGATTTCATCCGGATCAGCGCGCCATGCCAGCCATTGAGCAGGAAGCTTCCCAGCGTTGCCGGATCCAGGCTTGTGTTGATCTCGCCGGCCTCTTGTCCCTCCTTTATACAGCCTGTGATGATGGATTCAAGGGAATCGAATTCTTTATCTAAGAGCTGCCTGAATTTTTCGTTGACATCGGCGAGTTCCCCGGAAAAATTGCCCATGATACATCCCAGTTTGCATTTGACAACATCCCGGTAGTTTTCGATCATCACCGAATAGAATTTGTCCAATCTCTCCAGCGGTGTCATACTGTTATCCTGTAACCTCCGCTTATACATAACCGCTCCGTTATCACAATATTGCTGCAAAATGATTAAACCGAATTCCTCTTTGCTGGCAAAATGATTGTAAAACGATCCCTTGGGAATATTCACTTTTTCGGTGATCTCCTTAATCCCGGTAGCGCTGTAGCCGTTCAGGAACATTAAATCCAGCCCGGCTTTCAGGATATCTTCTTTATGGATCTTCCGCTTCACACCACAAATATAATGACCGGTCGTCATAATTGCAAATTTTTTTTGCTGACATTAGGAGATCCTTGGTTAAACGATCCGTCAAATCGGCTATTGACAACCGAATATGTGTGAAACTAATCTTGCTGCCAGCGCCTGTTTCAAAATTTCCAATCCTGGTAGATTTCCTTAAATTTATCGGGGCTAGGAAAGCCTTTTACGGCAATTGGATACAGCCTGTTGAGATAAATACAAATTCGGAATGAATGATGAACGATAACCGGGAAAAGAAGCATACCCGACCATTAAAGGAATTTCAGTGAAATTGAATCTTGTAAGCAGTTGCCTGATAGCCACAATTTGGCTAACGGCCTGTCTCCAACAGACGCCCGAGCAGGAACAAATCACCATTGCCGCCGCTGCCAATATGCAGTTTGTCATGGAAGCCCTGGTAAAGGAATTTACGGCAAAAACCGGTATCGGCTGTCAAACGATCATCAGCTCTTCGGGTAAGCTGACCGCCCAGATCAAGGAAGGCGCTCCTTATGATATTTTTGCTTCAGCCAATATGAAATACCCGGAAGAATTATTCAGGAGCGGAATGACCGAGGCCCCGCCCAAAGTCTATGCTTACGGCATGATCGTACTTTGGACGGTCGTAAAAGACATCGATCCCTCGATCGTATTCCTCACAGACGAGTCGGTCAGGCATATCGCCCTGTCTAATCCTAAAACGGCTCCTTACGGATCTGCTGCCATGGAAGTGCTGGATCATTTCGATATCTTCGATACGGTCCAAGCCAAGCTGGTTTACGGTGAAAGTATTGCCCAAACCAACCAGTTCATTACCTCGGGAGCAGCAGAAATGGGTTTTACGTCCTTATCGACGGTTTTGTCGCCGGAAATGAAAGAACGGGGCAGATGGCTATTGATCAAAAATGGCGCTTACCAACCTATCCGCCAGGGTGTTGTGGTTATTAAACGTGACAATGGGAACTTCGGGGGCGCACGTAAATTCTCTGAATTTCTTTTCTCTCCCGAAGCTAAAAAGATTTTGAAAAACTATGGATATTTAGCGGATGAACCAACTGGAAGGGCAAATAGCAACCATTGAGGTCAGCGGTAGCTTATCGCTTGTCCATATCAAGGTCAGTGAAAGTTTAACCTTCAAGGCCATTATCATCGAAACACCGGAATCGGCGTCCTATTTAAGAAAAGATAATCCCATCAAGGTGCTTTTCAAGGAAACGGAAGTTGTTATCGGCACTCGGGAAGACCATGCGATCAGCCTTCAAAACAGGATCAGCGGAAAGGTGATCCGGGTTGAAAGAGGGGCATTGATCAGTAAAGTTACCCTCCACACGGAAGTTGGTGAGATCGCATCGGTGATCAGTACGAATTCGGTCGACCGGCTTGGCTTGAAGGAGGATTCAGCCGTTGTGGCTATGGTCAAGTTAAACGAAGTGATGTTATCCGTATGATCGACTGGAAGCCATTGATATTGACCTTTGAGCTGGCTGTTGTTACCACGGCTATTTTGTTGCTGGTTTCCATACCCCTGGCCTATTGGCTGGTCGCTTCCAGATCAAGGCTTAAACCGGTGATCGAGACCCTGGTCAGTATGCCCCTGGTCCTGCCCCCGACCGTACTGGGATTTTATTTTTTGGTCGCCTTTAGTCCCGGCAACGCTTTCGGAAGCTGGCTGAATGAATGGTTGGGTATTAAACTGGTCTTTTCCTTTACGGGCCTGGTCATTGCTTCTGTTTTGTATAGCCTGCCTTTTATGGTACATCCCATACAATCCGGCTTATCCGGACTGCCGCCTAGCCTTACCGAAGCTGCATATGTGATGGGGAAATCAACATTCACCACCCTGCTGAAGGTTCAGCTACCTAATATAAAAGCCTCCCTGCTTACCGGAATTGTCCTGGCCTTTGCCCACACCATCGGTGAATTCGGTGTGGTGCTGATGATCGGCGGTAATATTCCCGGAAAAACCAAGGTTGCTTCAATCGCTATTTATGATGAGGTGGAGGCGCTGAACTATGGGGTGGCCAATGTATATTCTTTGATCTTGTTTTGCCTGACCTTTTTTATCCTGTTAACGGTGTACCTGGTGAACGGTGGATATTTAAAGCGTTTTTGGAAATGATCGAACTGGATATCCGCAAGCGGCTTCATACGGCCGGGGGTGATATGAACCTGCAGCTACAATTGGATATCGCCGATGGAGCATTGCTGACCCTTTACGGACCTTCGGGAGCCGGTAAAACGTCAACCCTGAGGTTACTGGCCGGTTTAATGAAACCGGATAACGGAACAATAACCGTGGATGGAGAAACCTGGTTCGACTCCGGAAAAAAGATCGATCTCGCTCCGCAACGACGTCAGATCGGTTACGTTTTCCAGGATTATGCCTTATTCCCGAATATGACCGTCCGGCAAAATCTTGAATTTGCCGGGAAAAAGGATCAAGATAAAAAGATGGTATCCGAATTGATCGAGATCATGGAGCTGGGAGAGCTACAAGGCAGAAAACCAGCTACTTTGTCCGGCGGACAACAACAAAGGGTCGCTTTAGCCAGGGCGTTGGTGCAGCGGCCCCGGATCCTGTTGCTCGATGAACCGCTGGCGGCGCTGGACATCAAGATCCGTTTAAAGCTACAGGATCATATCCTGAGCGCCCACCGGGAATATGGCCTGACCACCATCCTGATCAGTCATGATATCGGTGAGATCGTCCGGCTTTCAGACAGGGTATGCATGTTAGCCGAAGGCCAGATCACCCGGCAAGGCACACCCTCGGAGATCTTCATCAACCGCCGGATCAGCGGGAAGTTCAAGTTCACGGGGGAGGTTATCCGGATAGAGCAGCAGGAAGTCGTTTACATCGTAACGGTACTTATTCAAAACAGTATGGTCAAGGTTATCGCCCAGGATTCGGAGGTTGAAGGATTACAGGTAGGAGACCAGGTGATGGTTGCTTCCAAGGCCTTTAATCCGATCATCTACAAAATTGAATAGATTCACCTTTGGTAAATAATCCCCCGATCGCTTATGAAAGAAAAATTAACCCTCCCTTTGTTAAAACTATCGGATGAACAGGGAAGGAAAAAGCTGCTGATCAATTCCTTCAATTTGCTGCTGTTAGTGGCCATGCTTTACTTCTCCATCAAAGGGTTTTTAGCGGGAAACAACCTGTATACGGTGATCATATTCGGGTTTTTCCTGATTACCGGCACCAATTTACTTTTGTTCAATGTCCGGCAAACAACCGTTTTTTCTTCCTTTTTTACGGTTATCGTGATCTCTCTCCTGGGGGTCGTTTTGTTTGTGTTTTTCCCTGCCGAAGGCCAGGCTGTTTTGTGGTTTTATACCTTTCCACCCCTAAGTATGCTGCTCTTAGGCCACAAAAGAGGCTTCTGGGTTTCCCTGGGGATCATTTCCATTGCCGTGGTATTGTATTTGGTATTTCCCCATTGGTTGAGCTACCCATTTCCCCCGAGCTTTATGCTTCGCCTGGTCTTCTCCTATGTGATCCTGATCCTGATGGTTTATTTGTCTGAATATTCACGGCATGTGCTTCAGGCAAGGATAGCGGACAAAAACGAGCAAATTGCCAAAGCCCACAAAAACATTACCTCCAGTATTGTATATGCCAAAAGGATCCAGGATGCCTTATTAACGAACCGGATCCATATCGAATCCTATTTCCAGGAGTATTTTCTGTTCTATAAACCCAAGGATGTGGTCAGCGGAGATTTTTATTATGTCCAGAAAATAGATAACCGGATATATTTTGCCGTGGCCGATTGTACGGGGCATGGCGTTCCCGGTGGTTTTATTACCATGCTGGGCATTACCTACCTGGATGAGATCGTACAAGGCAAAGAGATTGACCAGCCTAATATTGTGCTGAACAAACTCCGGGAAAAAATAAAGGCGGCCTTCACCTCTTTCGGATCCGATAACCGGAATGGGTTGGATATTGCCTTATGCGTTCTTGATACCACGACAAATGTTTTACAATATTCCGGCGCTTATAATCCTTTAATGATCCTGAGAGAAGGGGAGATCATAGAGATTGGCGCCACCAAAAATCCTGTCGGTAATCATGTGAAAGAAAAGGACTTCGAAAACAAGGATGTCCAACTCCGGAACAACGATCTGATCTATCTTTTTTCCGACGGCTACCTGGATCAATTCGGAGGGGAGGAAAACAGGAAATTCACCAAGAAAAGATTTAAGGAAATGTTGCTCGCTCACCAGGATAAACCCTTGACGGAGCAACAGGAAATACTCGCCGATACGTTAAGCGACTGGCAGAAAGGGCATGCGCAGGTCGATGATATTACCGTTTTGGGGATCAAATGGACCGGCTAATGCTTAAAGATCCGGAACGAACATTTTCCCGGAGGCATGAGTGCCATAATGCGTCCATTCGGTCCGGGCAAACAGTACATTCAGCGGTAATAAAGTCAAATAAAAAAGGTATTTCATCAGATTTGATTTTGTAGCTTAAGATTCTTACGATAAATTAGCAATTAACCTTCACCGGATATTATTAAAGTTAGCAATATTGGCGCAATAAGTCTATCCGATCACCGAAAGGATTGCTAACTGGTACCGGCGATTAAGTGGATTTTCCCCGAAAAGCAGTCATCATGAAGCCAGCCAACCCAAATCATCGATACGGCCGACTCATCGGCTTATTGATGATTAGCGGAAATGTATATTGGCTGGGTATCAGTCTTTTCTTGTTTTATCAATATCACTTTACCACGATACTTTTTGTCGTAAGGCTGCCCGATTGGTTGCTGGCCTTACATGCTGGTATGTCTATCGCGGGTATTCTTTTGGGACTGTTGATCGTTAACAGGCGGATCAGGTTCATCAAATGGTCGATACTCGAACTGGTTCTTGTTTCTATAGGAATTGTGATCGAGGTCCTGGTCGTTTCCAGTGTTTTATGGGACGGGTAACCTTGCATGATGGATAATCGCTATTCCGTTAGTACTGCTGACCGTTGTGAACAAGCTTCGAATTTGTACCGGGGAATTGAGATGGTGGGATCGAATCCTGCATTGAATGGAACGGGTGATCAGGATTGTTCCGCCGGCTGCTCCTTATCATAATGCACCCCTAATTCCTCGATCTCATAGCCTTTCGGATAAGTCGGTCTTTTCCGTTTCGTGCCCAATTGTGGTTGTTGGAATTCGGGCCAAAATTGAATAAGCCATGCCCGGAACCGGAGCATACCTTTGACAAAAGACCGCAAGAAGGCCGAAGGTTTGGGATAACCCATACTTTCCAGCAAAGGATCGTCCATCATGGCATAAACCACCGGCTTCCCGACCGGCGCCAGGAATTTGGGTATGTAAAAGCTCAACAGCAGATCCACGGTAACATCCCCGATCTTACGATTGGAATCGGCGGTTTTGAAATGTGTTTTTTCGTAGTTGATGTTGAATGCCTCAAACGCTTCATAGGATCCCGGAATATCCTTGATATTCATCATCCCCCCGACGCCCACATAAAAGTGATAAAAAGCCAGCCGTTCGTTTTCGGCCAGCTTCCGCCAGCCATACTGATCGATCCACCGGATCGGCTCAAAGATAAACGTGCTGAGAACATATAGCATATCGTCATTAGTGATCGGCCAATGCCCGTGCATCCTGTTCATCCGCCGGAAAGCTCTTTTGGCCCGTTCGCTGGTATAGCCGTTTTCCGCCAGCTCATACATGATCAATTCCGTATCGTCATAGCGTTTCCTCGGCCGCTGCTGGAATTCACCGGTTTTCTCCAGCAGGGTGCTGATGGATGGAACGGCGAAAGTCCGGAATAAGGCAAACTCCAAGGCCCTTTCCAGATCCCAGTGGAAGACATGGCAAACCAGCAGGCGGACAATTTCCTGGTGGTCTTTTTCCGCGTCGAGGTGTGTGATCTTTTGGGTGAAGGGTTTTAGGGGCATGGGAGGGGTGGTTGTGGTTCTTGCAAGGTATTTAAAATTGGGGGAGATTGCAAGTGATCGTTTTTTGTCATTGTTTAGGGGGTAAAATAGATTTAATATATTTATTAACTTTTCAACATAAATATGAGTTGTGCAACAGGCACAATGTGTATGGAATCATAGCCTCCAGATGGTCGGCCACGGTTTTTTAGCTGGGTCGTCGGCAGCAATAAAAGAAACTCGAAAATGAGAATTTCTATTTTTTTGTTTTGTACGCTGGTAATTCAATTATCTTCATCCGGACAGTCCAACAAAAAATTGAATTACGGGAATGATAATAGCTGTGTTGACTCCTCGAGTTTTCGGATTTATGCTGAAAATGGACATGCTTGGATCGAGATTCAGATCAACGATAAATGGGAAACCTACGCCCTGTTAGATGATGTCAGCCGATTCAGCTATGAATGTCAAAGGCTAGAAATTGATGGCACGGACTCTAAAGAGCTTATAATTAAATGGAGTAATTCATCTTATGGTACAGGAGGAGGAATAGCTCAAAAGGGAATTCAAATCTGGGATTTGGATAGTGCCATAAAACTTTTTGATGAAGTTTATTATTGTTCAGACGAACAATTTGGAAGACATGGAGCTAAAGCTTATCTCATAAATTGCCATAAACATATTGAAGTTCATAATCAGAAGATCATAGTTGCTGAGAAGACTTGTGAAACAGAGTGGAATGAAACCGATCATGAACCTGATCCAAATTGCCCTCTAACGACTTTGGACAAAGGTGTTTATATATTTAGCAATGGAGAATTAAAAAGAGAATAGAACCAACAAATGGCATGCAAACCACTGGCATTGGAGGCTTCAAACTTGCGATAGAACAGTAAAAATCCCGCAATTGAAAGCTGCATGGTTATGATTGATCGAGAAACATATTGAAAAACTGACCATAATCTACTCCCCCAATTGCTCCATCAACCATTCTTTCTCCGTTAATATCGTGGCTTCACGGATCTGTTTCACTACCTTGGCTTTCGCAGCGCTTTCCCCTACCGGCAGGTTCATGATCTTACCCAGGATCTTCTGGAAGTTGCTGTAGTTCTTTTTGTGGTAGGTCAGCACCTTTTTCCGTGACAGGAGCTGCTTGAAATTGTTCAGCACATATTCCAGCAGGTCAAATTCACCCAGCTCATAATAGGCTTTGATCAATAAAACTTTAGCATCGAGGTTGGTGAAGGTGTCCCGGGTCTGGAAGTACTGGAGTTTATCGATCACGCTTTCATAATCCTGATGGGCCATTAACAGGCGGGCCTGCATGTAGCGGTACATATCCTCCCGGTATTCCTCGTCCACCAAAGGATGATACGCCTTGATAAAGTCGGCTACCCATTCCAACTCCTCCAGCCGTATGCCGGTGGTGCCGATGTTCTTATAAGTCCAAGGGGAGAGGATATTGTTTTCCAGCAGCACTTCCTCGGCCAGCGCGAGTTGGTAGAGGCTGAACACTTCCCGGAAATATTCGTCTTTATTCCGGTTGATCTGGTTGATGCAAAAGTTGATGGCATTGAAATAGACATCCCGCTTTTCCACCCGGCTCAGGTGTTGGCCGAACTCGGTGATGTTCTTTTTCAGCTCCCGGAAATGGGTTGCATCTTGCTTATGGGTCAACAGCAGGTAGCAATTGTAGTAAATGGCAATGATCGGGATCCGGGTGAGTTGGTCCCGTTTGATCCATTGGATGGTCTCCTCCAAAAAGGGGAGTTGGTAGGCGACCTGGAACAGTTTCTGGTGGGTGAGGATGCTCACGGCTTGCTGGAGCTTATTGGCGATGAAAAAGATATCCAGGTTATCGGTCAACTGCTGCAGGTTGTCCATTTCTTTGGGGGTCCGTTCCGATACAGCGTGATACAGGGTAGCATTTAAATGAAAGTTATTCAGGTAGTAGTCCTGGTTCCGGATCGGGGAGGTGGTTTGCAGTTTCCGGACCTTCGCGGTATGCTGGTGAAAGGATTTCTCGAGGTTCCGGTTGCGGTAATAGTCGATCAACAGGAATTCGGGCATAACCGGCCTGGATTGCAGCTCCTGCCAGGTGATATAGTCTTCCATGACCTTTAGCAGATAGGATAAGACATGGCGCAGTTTCCCATCATGGTAGGATTCCCCGGGAAATAAGTGTGCGAAAACGGCAGGTTTGGCCAGATCCTTTTCGCTGGGTGTTGACAAGGCATTCAAATAGTGGAACAATGCGGTTACTTGCTGGTGCTGGTTATGGAAGGGGGAATGGACAAACAATTCCAGTTGGTTGCGTTCCTTCCTGGACAAGGAGTAGAATAATTGGACCAGCGTACTCTTTAGCATGAAATAATGAAAAGTTATCCGACAAAATATGATCAATAATCCTTTAAATTAAGCTAATTATTGCTATAATTTGAAAAAATCATCCGACAAACACATTTTTTTTAACTTTTTTCCAGGAAAAACCCATCGGATATTTGTATCGTATCAATAAATCTAGTAGAGCTTATGAAAAATTATAATCAAATCGTGATGCCAATTTTGGTTAGTTGTATGGTTGCATTTTTTGTTTTAATCGTACCCGGTAATGGTTTTGGTCAGGGTTGGGCAAAGGCCTTTGGTGATACCATTTTAGATGAGGTTAACTATGGTATGGAATTAACAGCCGATGGGGGCGCAATAATTTGTGGGTATAGCTCTGAAGTTGCAGGTTTCAATGGATTTTTGACGAAAACAGATGTAAACGGAATGGTTCAATGGAGTATCCTGTACCAAGACAGCCTTGTTTTTGAATCTTTTTTTTGGGATGTGCAACCAACACTTGATGGGGGATATATTGCTGTGGGTCATGCTGATCTTTCTGCACAACCAAATAGTAAATTGTTATTGTTCAAAACCGATGCATTTGGCAATGAAGTTTGGACGACCTTACTGGACTTGGGCGGAGAGCATGTATTTGAATCCATCTTAATGACTGCTGATAGTGGATTTGTTATTGTAGGAGGTGTCGAATATAGTGCAACCATTATGAAGTTCAATGCTACAGGGGATAGTTTGTGGTCAGCTACTTTACCCATATCTATAAACGAATATTTTGAAGATGTTACTTATACATCAGATGGAGGCTTTATGGCAGTTGGACATTCTTACCCGGCAGTCGATACTTCCAGGTTTTTACAGGCTAAATTTGATTCTTCCGGGAACTATCTTTGGCATAAAATACTGGAAAATGATTGGAAATGGATGGAGGGAAAAGCCATAGCGCCCACCTTTGATGGGGGACATATTATTACAGGAAAGGAAGCCGATTCTTCCCTATTTCATTCACGGGCCTATCTAATGAAAACTGACCCGGTTGGAGACACGATATGGATAAAAAGGTTTAGAGATACCGATTTTACTCAAGGATGGTCTGTCATACAAACGGCTGATAGTGGATTTGCAATGATTGGTACTTCCCCTAAAGATAGTCTTCATGCACCTGCTAAAACATATATAGTGAAAACCGATGCCTCCGGTGCCACCTTATGGTTCAACTATTTTGATGAATTCACCAGTACCTGGCCAACTAAGATCCATCAAGTGAATGATGGAGGATACTTGATCGGTGCCAGCGTATATTTATCCTATACAAACCAGTGGGATAATTACCTGATCAAAACTAATGGGAACGGGGAGTATTATACCAGTATTTTATCCGGCAATGTTTTTATTGACATGAATAGTGACTGTATTAAAGATAGCTCGGAATCACCAAGGGCCAACCAATTGATCAAAGTTGAGCCCGGCCCTTTATATGAATATACCGACGCTAATGGTTATTATGAAGTAAACGTTGATACCGGACAATTTACGGTATCATTGATCCAAAATAATCCATATTGGGATATCACTTGCCCTAATCCTACAAGCTTTACGGTAAATATAGATACTTTTTATAGTGGTAAAGATAGCCTGGATTTTGGCATGAAACCTGGTATTTTATGCCCATTGATGAAGGTCTCCGTAAGTACAGGTTTAGTTCGGCGATGTAGAATAGCCCAATACCAAGTGAATTACTGGAATGAAGGTACCATTCCGGGTCATAATACAACTGTTGCCCTCAAGCTCAATAATTTATTACAAGTGGACACGGCTTCCATTCCCTGGGAGCAGCCACAAAACGGGGATACTTATTATTTTAATATTGGAACGGTTATGCCTGAAGAACAGGGAAGTTTTTCAATTAGGGTCTTGGTGGACTGTAATAGTATTCTGGGGCAAGCCAGTTGTGTGGAGGCCCGGATATTTCCGGATACGCTTTGTCTGCCTACCGATACCCTCTGGGACGGTTCCAGTGTTGCCGTCAGCGGACAATGCATGAACCATGACTCCATTGAATTCAAGATCAGGAATATAGGCCAGGGTAATATGGAAACTCCCGGGAGCTATATTGTGATGGAAGATAACATCATGGGGCAGCCGGTTAGCTTCCAACTATCCAGCGGGGATTCCATCCCGGTCTACCGGCCGGCTAATGGATCCACCTGGAGACTGGAAGCCACCCAAAATCCGGGTCATCCAATCTTGAGCAGCCCTTCCAGTACTGTTGAAGCTTGTGGTGTGAATGGCGGGGGAACTTTTAGTGTGGGCTATGTAACCACCATGCCGCACGATGATAAACATTACGCCGTAGATATTGATTGCCAGGAAGTCATTGGATCATGGGACCCGAATGATAAAAAAGGCACACCCAAAGGCGTTGACGCCCCCAAATACATCGAGGAAACCGATGAGCTCGAGTACAAGATCCGTTTCCAGAATACCGGAACCGACACGGCCTTCCTGGTCGTGATCCGGGATACCCTGGCGCCGGAACTGGATGTATCCACGGTAGTGAGCGGCGCTTCCAGTCATGCCTATGATTTCCGCATCTACGGTCAAAGTATATTGGAATGGTCCTTTGATAATATCCTCTTACCGGACAGCAATGTCAACGAACCGGAGAGCAATGGATTTGTAAAGTTCAAAGTCAAGCAAACCCCCGGTAATCCTGGTGGTACCCGGATAGAAAACCGTGCGGCGATCTGGTTCGATTTCAATGCCCCGGTTATCACCAATACCGAGTTCCATACGATCGGAGAGGATTTTCTGCAGGTTGCTGCTGTATATGTCAGCGAGGCGTATAGCCCATTAAAGATCGAGGTTTATCCCAATCCTTTTACCGACTATACGGTCATCGAGCTGAAAGGAACCCCTCCGGACCATTATGACCTGGAAATTTTTGACACTTCCGGTAACCAGGTGAAAGCGCAATCGGTCAAACAAGGTAACCGGTTCGTGATCCGGGCCGGGAGCCTCTCCAAAGGGATGTACTTTTTCCGCATCCGCGACCATCAGCAATTGATCAGTGAAGGGAAACTCATTATCCTGTAAATATTTGTCCGGTTGTTAGCTTGCCTTGCCTCTTACACTCACCATCAAACAAAACCCATCTCCCCGCATCCGATCAGGTACAATAAGTTGAAGTTGTCAGCGTTGCATTACTGCACACAACCAGCTACACAAACCGTTCCCGGAAATCAATTTGGATAAACTGTTGTATATAGCCTTAGCCTGCTGCTGCATGTGTTGCGCCTCGCCAGGAAATACGGAAAAGAGGTCGAATGATGACATAGCGCAAAACCGGGTTGACACTTTCAGGCTTTATACGCTTCCCGGCAAAGGGGAAACCTTATATGCCGGATTCAGCTCCCGGAAAGCGATCAATTCAATCGCTGCCATAGAAAACGAATACTTTAATAATTATAAAAGATCCCAAAGCAGGTATTACGGCACGATGTGGTATGAATCGGCTATTGCTGAATATGGCCACCATGATTCGCTCTCTGTTTTTGAGGCATATAAACGGGCGTTGGCATCAAGAAATGAGCGGCCGGATAGCATGCATTGCACGATCTATGCGATCAGAGCTCTTGAAGCAGGGCTGGATAGCAATTTTCTGAAAATGAAAAAATACCATCAACAGATCTGGGATGACCGCGAATATGCCGGCTGGAGTGTAGGCTATATATTAACGACCTATTTCAACTGGTCAGCCTATTTGATGGTTTCCAAACACTCAGAGGAGTACGATCGATGTGTAAAAAATTTCCGAAAACACAGGAAATATTATGTTTGGAAACAGCCGGATATACCTATCAAGCAGCTTTTTGATTTTGATGAAGATACACTCCGGATCGCTGCTCTTTTAAATAAGCATGAGTTCGGCTGGGGATTCAGTAACCAGGGCCTGCATACCTGGATCACTCGGTTTGATAGGCTGAAAGAATGTAATTGGGCAGGTTCACCGTCAAAAAAATATGATCGATCCCAAGGCAACGCCTTATTCAAAAAAACAAAATTCACCTCCTTTAAGGATTATGCTTCCCATATTGTTATCTTTCCACCGGAATTACAGGAAGATCCATTCGGTGAAACACCTGAAAATAGACCTGGCGGTGGCTAGCGCTTAGTTTCCCGATGCGTGCATCATATACGATCACTAAATAATTAGATGGTTCGGATTTTAATGTCTTTGCGGGAATGAAGACCATTTTTGAAAGGATTTATAAGCTACCTAAAATTTGATCCCATGAAGTACATACTTACAGGTAGCGTAATAGCAGGCTTTTTAACCTTCTTCACCCAGCACTTAAATGCCCAATCCGTGAAATGGGCCAAACAATTCACCGGATCCGACCAGGGTACTAATGTGGTAACGATGATGGCCATAACAACAGATTCGAAGAACCACACGATCACCACCGGTTCATTCGGCGGGACCATAGATTTTGATCCCGGGTCTGACACGTTGAATTTTATTTCGGGGGCAACCAATACGGAAATCTTCATTTCCAAATTGGACACCAACGGTAACCATATATGGGGAAACCAGATCAGTCATATGGGTCCCCTGAGTAATATCGCCAATAGTTATTCGATCGTAACCGATAGCATGGATAACATCTATATCACAGGATATATTAGCGGTAGTTTTGATTTTGATCCCGATACCGGTGTAACTGATCTTACCGGTTTGGTGTTTAGTCATGATGTATTTGTAGCAAAATATGATCTTAACGGTCAATTAAGATGGGCCAAACAAGTTGGAGGAAATAGCCTTGAGATCGGTCAGTCGGTTGCGGTTGATGCCAAAGGTAATGTTTATATAACCGGTTTTTTTTACGGATCGGCCGATTTCGATCCGGGAGCAGGCGCCGATAGCCTGACTTCCCTCGGCAACAAGGATGCTTTTATCCTGAAACTGGATAGCCTCGGTAACCTGGTCTGGGTCAGGCATCTCGGAGGTCCCCATCAAGTGATCGGCAATGAAGTCGTTGTCGATGGATCCGGTTATGTTTATACTACAGGGATCTTTTCGGGCCTGGTTGATTTCGATCCTGGAATAGGGACCTTCATGCTTGACGCCGGGATATACAATAACATATTTATATCCAAACTGGATAGTTCAGGGAACTATGTTTGGGCCAGACAGTTAGCTGGAAACAGTGATGATCAGGTCAAAGCGATGCAATTGGATCATTCGGGCAACCTACACATCACCGGCCTCTTCAGGGATTCTACGGATTTTGATCCGGGGCCTGCACAACAAATTCAGGTGGCGCCAGGGGTTGATGGGTTTTTAGCAAAATATGATACGGCCGGTCATTTCCTTTGGGTGAACCAAATTTCAGGTAATGCCCTGGAATATATGGCAGACCTCGCCATCGACCAAACCGGAGATATATATGTATCAGGCCATATTGACAGTGCCGCAACTTTTAGTTCCGGAGTAGCAGGAAGTTTAGCTCCATTTGGAGGATCAGATGCATTTATTGCCAAATTCAAGGCAACAGGGGATTTCACCTGGGTAAGACAAACGGGTGGCACTTCATATGACCGGGCATTTGCTATAGCAGTGGATGGGCGTCAATATGTACATTATACCGGTCATTTTGAGGATACAGCGGATTTCGATCCCGGTCCCGCACATTTGGAGCTGTACAATGTCGGAAGCCCGGATGGATTTATCAGTGTCTTACAACCCTGCCTGCCCACACACACCACTTATGATACGTTAATGGTCAACGCCTGTGACAGTTTCCTGTCACCTAATGGCCACGCCGTATGGACCACTTCAGGCATTTACTTTGACACCACCTTGAATACAAGGGGGTGTGATAGCCTCATCCTGATCGATCTTACCATCAATCACCCTACAACCGACAGCATGACTATCACTACCTGTGACAGCTTTGTGTCCCCAAGCGGCCATTACATTTGGACCACTGATGGGATTTATAAGGATACCCTTCCAAACGCAGCGGGTTGCGACAGTGTGATCACCTTAGATCTGACCATTAATTATACGAAGGTTGTCAGGGATAGCCCGGTGGCTTGCTATAGCTACCTTTCCCCAAGTGGCCATTACATTTGGACCGGTACAGGAATATACTATGACACGATACCCACCGGCACAGGTTGCGATAGTTTGTGGATCATTAATTTAACCATAAATGATACGACATCAGGTATGATAAATGATATGGCTTGCCACAGCTACGTTTCACCGAGCGGAAGTTATGTCTGGACCAATTCCGGAACATACAAGGATACCCTCCCCAATGCAGGTGGTTGTGATAGCTTTGTTACCATTCATCTCACGGCCGTTAAGATAGATACCTCCGTAACACAAGCCGGTGCAAGGCTGAGGGCTAACGATTCTCTTTCAAGTTTTCAATGGTTGGATTGCAACAATGGATTTACCCCCGTTTCAGGAGCGACCCATCGGACATTCCACCCTGTAATGAATGGGAGCTACCGGGTGGAGTTAACACAAAGCGGTTGCACGGATAGTTCTGCTTGTTTTACGGTTAACCTTAATGCAATCCCTGGAAACAGGTTTGATCGTATCATGTCAGTTTATCCCAATCCTTTTACCGACTATACGATCATCGATCTGAAAGGAACTCCACCGGACCATTATGGCCTGGAAATATTTGACCTTTCCGGTAACCGGGTGAAGGCCCAATCGGTCAAACAAGGCAACCGGTTCCTGATCCGGGCCGGGAGTCTCTCCAAAGGGCTGTACTTTTTCCGTATCCGCGAGCATCAGCAATTGATCAGTGAAGGGAAGCTTGTTATCCAGTAAATATTAGTTTGTCCGGTTGTTAGCTTGCCTTTGAAAATGAGGGGTTCCGGCAGGATCTTAGGTGATGGCTTTTTGATAAATTGTTAGTATCGTCCGTGAATATTCAAATTCTTCTAGGGTTGTCCGTACTTTGAATGTTGAACAACGCTTACGCCATAGCTGGCTAAAGCGGAGGCGCAAGGATTAACCCAGCCTGGCCGGCCGGCAGGGATTTAAGAATTCATGATAGGTGACTTTTGTGGTCAACCTATATCAGGGACGTACACTATATTACTTTCCGGAATACATTGACCTGTTTAAATAAACGAATACGAACGAAATGAATAGAATCCTATCGATTTGTAGTAGAAGGTCGACGACACTGCCCGGCGCCGGTGTTAATCTATTCAAGCCGGTCTCCCAAAAGATCGGTCATTCCTATGGTAACTACCGCATAATATTTACTTTTACAGTTGTCTATAAATTAAAAAAGCGTCGATGAAACAGCTTAAAACGATTGTCCGGTTAATGGTCATTTGCCTGCTAGCCAGTTGTTCGGATAACGATCTGAAAGAAAAAGGATTTTCCGTAAGTCCGGTAGCCGAGGATGATGAAGAGAACAAAAACAAAGGCCTGTCAAAAGACTCTTTAATACTGGAAACGAAACCCAGTAGTGTGTTGTTGACAGGAGATCCTCAATATCGCCTGACAACTGTTTATAAGGTCAACGACAACAAGAAAAAGACCAAAACCTTTATTGGCTCGAATCGTTATTACCGGAATTATGATGATCTGGGAACGGCCTATGGCAATCGATGGAATTATAATTTTATGCCGGGATTAGAAGCGGTATCCGGGTACAACATGGTGAACATTTCGCACTATGATATTGCGACAGACCGGCAAAAAAACTTTTTCGAGAAGCCCGTCCTGGTCCGAACGCTCTACTATCCCTCCTTTTCAAAAGACACCCTGAATTTTAAACCGGTGAATCGTGATTATTTCATGACCTCGGTGTATGACGATGACACCAATAAAGATGGTTTTATCAATCTCAAAGACCTCAGGCGTTTTTACCTGTTTGATATCAATGGAAACCGTCAAAAACCGCTTGTCCCAACCAATTATTCGGTCTTCAAATCAGAATATGATCCTGCCAATGACCTGATGTACGTCTTCGCTCAATTAGATGAAAATAATAACGGGCAAAGAGACAGGGCCGAAGCCACGCATGTTTTTTGGATCGACCTAAAAGATCCTCATACAACCGGGCGGCTGTATTGACAGGGAACACTAAGGGTATAAAAATAACATCTTATAAGTTAAGGGTTTTATGACCATATGCCCTATTGGAGCACCATCAACTTTTCTTCACTGATTAACTTGCTGCCGTTCCTTAAAATTACCTGATAAGCACCCTGTTGGTATGTTGAAATATCTAATGACAAGGTGTTGTTGTTCAATTCAGTTGAGACCAGGTGATAGCTGTGCATAATTAGACCTGAATGAGTTTTGACTACTTCCAGCCTTATATCAGGATCAGTATCTTCAATCAAAACTTTAATCAACACTTTGTCTTTTGCCGGATTCGGGATAAGGATCAGTTTATTCCCGGTTTCACGTGGTAAAACATGAATAAATAGCTTTTCAAATTTCCTGGCATCTTCACATGCTTCATGACCAACAACGTTTACTTCATAGGTGCCGGGTTTGGAATAGGTGTGGCAGGGAAATTCATCAGCGCTTGAATGACCATCGCCGAAATCCCAATGATAGAAAGCAAAATATTTAAGGGAACTTTTGGGGCAGATTGGCTCATTGGCCATTGCAATAATTTCCTTGCCGGAATTTATTGGAGGTAAATCGATGCAATCAAACGGATCAAAATCCTGTGAAAAGGCCGGTACTTTAAAATTCAATAAGATAACGAGGGAGATAAATTTGATTCGATATATGGTAAAAATGTTCATGATTTAGGGTTGAAAGTTAAAGCGGTTTATCGGGGTTAGTTTTTTTTGCGAATAAAGGCTAATTATGATCAATCCGATAGACACAAGTTGGGCCGTAGAAAGGTCCCATAGAATTTTATCATTGACCCTGATGTATTCAATACAAAATCTGGATATTGAAGTCAATCCGAGAAAGCCGAATAGCACATATCCATCACATGATTGCCTTTTTAATAATCGCAGCAGAAATGCCACCAGAACCAAGTGGATAATTGATTCATACAGAGGAGTCGGATGCACAGGCATAAAGCTGGGATTATTGCCATAAATAAAATGCATACCCCAAGGTAACGAAGTCCAGGTGCCATAGCAGCCATCTCCGGATAATAAGCAGGCAAATCTACCCAGGCCATAACCCAGGCAACAGGTAACGGCCAGCAGATCGGATATTTTCATGACGTTGCGATTCCTGAAAATAACCTTGCCGATATAGATCAGGCACAGATCAAGTAATAGACCCCCGAACCAACTCAATCCGGCATGCTCAAAGAGTACATGCCAAAAGTCGTCATAACTATTATTGAGGAATAGCTCTAAGGCTGCCAGCAAACGGGCTCCGGCAAAACCGGCCAAGGTGAGGAATACAATGATGCCCGCTATTTCAAAAAACCTTACTTTGGTTGGCAGGTAGGATAAACACAGGTAATAAAAAAATAAAATACAGCAGCAAACTGTAAAAACGATCACCACCGAATACCAGGATAAGGTATAATCCGCTATTTCCAGGGGTGGAAGCATCGGTTAATTGATAAATTCATATTGGTCATAGAATAAGGCGGCTTCCTGGACAGACATCCCTTCCACAAATGGTAAAACCTGTTTCAGGCGACCAAGGTATTTATCCGTTTTTCGTTTAAGGTCCCGGGGTTCCTCAGATTTGTTTATCGAAGCAATGACGATATCGATCAATTCATGCAGCGCTTCGATATGGTATGTCTCGATCACCAAATCCGAGCGGCCAAAGTTACTTTCACACCGGAAGGCTGCATCGACCAGGGGTGCATTTACAGATATGCAATCGATCAGGATTTTCTTGAGTTCGGCGCTTAAAGGGAATTCATTCAAACAAATATCACCTAACACGTAGGCGAATATATCCCGGTGATCGATGATCAAATGTTGCATGGCAGGAAAGTTCCCATCCAACTCAGTAGTCGCGAATACGATAATATTCCGTTGTGCCGGTTCCGAGATCCATTGATTCAATTCATCGAGTCTGGGGTGTTGCTTACAGCCTCCATTACAAGTACAATCGCAGCCATTTCCATTATTGCCGCAACCATTATTCCCATCGCAGGTAAATAGCGGTTCTTTTAGTTTGAGTGGGTCCACACCAGTAAGATCATATTCTTCACAATCAATTGCGTAACATGTAGATGTTTCATCGTCAAGGCCATACAGATACAGCAAATTATCCCGGTCCGCTTGGTTGATTGTTCTCAGTTTGCAGATGTCGGTTGTTTTATTTTGCTTAGGAAACATGGCTCTACCGCTGCTAAAATGGTGTATACCGGCAACATGCCCTAATTCATGCGTGAGCGTGCTCTGGATGTCATATTTCGAATCATGTAATTTGGCGCAACCATGCTGGAATGGCGGCCACCAGTTGATAACGACATCTGCTTCTATGATTTCCGGGCCTGTTGCCGAAATGGCACAATCTGTAGAATTGTCCCTGTATTCAATACGAGTATTGGCTGCTTCCCATATACCTGCATCTCCATAAACTTCCATATCAACATCAATCCCAACAGCATTTATTAGATCATTTCTCCAGTAAATTCGGTCATTATCTATTCCGCTGTTTTGAACATCAAACTGTAAATTCGTTGATTCATTATTCCAGGTTGTGCCAGCGTCCTGTAAAGCTGTCAACCAGCCTTCATCGACAAGACTCTCCGTCGGATGAATCATTACATCCCCCTGGTAGCAATTAATGCCCATATCCCATCGGCCAATGATGTGAATATTGTCGAAATCGCTTACTTGTGATGAGCATAAAAAATAAACAACCAAAAGAAGAACATATTTTATGTAATTACTCTGTAAATGCATAAGATTAAAATTTCCTTTTTGAAAGATATTCCCTTAGATCATTTACCAAAGCAGTGTTTTTTATATCAAAATCATCACCTCCAATAGAATTAGTAAAAGCATCCGGGCAGTATTTATCATCAGTCATATAATAGGGATGGCCTTTCCTTTTTCCATGAACGCGCCTCATAAAATAAAGTTGGTAAGAATTCCTTCCTAAAACGAAAATGTTTTGTTCATCCTGCTGATAGTGCTTGGTATGGGTCACATATACTTTATTGTATGGTGAGTCCGGTCTGCAACCACCCATGTAGCCCCGATAGGGAGAATTGACAATAAGTATATTCCCTTTGTTAACTTTAAACGTTGAAAAAAGCACTTCATCCACTCTAACAGCATAGCTTACTTTAAAGTGAAAACATTTCGTAGTATCAAATGCTAAATTCTTGGTGATTACGGTTCCGATAACAACCGTCTGAACATTGGGCAAATAAACCAAATACTCCTCCAATAAGCTTTTGTAACCTTTCATCAATCCTAATTGCGCCGAATCGAACCAGGCTGTATCGATATAAATTTTCATGGATGGTTTAACCCGGGGTATATAGGCGATATTGAAAGTAGAATCCCCCACGATTTTATACAGGTATTTTTTAACTGCAACCGTATCTTCTTTCGTTAGGGTAGGACATTCTTTATCCGGAAAGTAGTTATATCGTTCACAGTCGAAATAATTGATCGCTTCTTCAGGATGATTTCCGCTTTGCTCGTCACTTTTTTGGCCGGCAACTACGCATGAAATAACTATGAACCATATCATAGACAATATAACAAAGGAAGACCCTCTCATAACCCCAAATTTAAATAATAATAATTCGCAATACAAATTTTTTACAGAATTTTTTAAACCAGCCATCTTCCTAAAATAACACTTTATAAAAAAGTAATTAAAACACATCCACCCATCCATCATATCCATTTACTCGTCAACCTTTTTACACCTATCGTCATTTATTTCCCGGTATCTCCTTTGATCGAAGTTATTTTTAATGAACAAATCTATTTATTCAAATAACCGATAAAACAAATTGACGATGAAATTGAAAATTACGATCAACAAAAATCTTTTGGGGCTTGTTATGGCCCTGTTTTGCGTAGGCATTAGCATGAATGCCTACGCTTTTAATATGATCCGGGCCAGTTTCGGAGCGCACAACCATATTCCCTGTCCACCCCAATGCAATACGGAGAACATAGAGATAGAAATTGTGGGGGTCATGGTACCGGGAGATGCTCAAACCGGCATTACCTTCCAGGTCGTACATATGGGGGGGATGAATGCCCCGGTTTTAATGGACATCCATGTTCCGGCCAACCAGGTTAACGCCTTATTGCCCGGTCAACCGCCGGCCGGCTCGATCTTCAAGTTTATCGTGGAATTTCATTGTGATAATGTTTGCCATATCGAATGCAGGGGACGCGACCAGGGGCAATGGGCCAGACAGCATACCTGGCAGCCAAATATCGGCGGACCGGGGGCTGCAGTGGGCATCAATATGACCCCGGGTAATTTCGGCAGCAGCGGTAAAAAATGCGCCGAGCTCGGAATTCAGCCCTTGAACCTGGGGGTGAACCCACCCCAGCCCGGCTGGATCGTTACCGGTGGCTTCAACAAGATCTGTTGTGGCATGGACGGGCCTGCTGACAAAGCGCATTGTACGGATAAGATCGACCGGGTGCCGATCTGTTATATCCCGGATTTCGATACCCTGAATGCCACCACCATCTGTGCTTCGGAAGAAAAGGCCAAATACCTTTTACAGGACAGCGCCTATAATCTCGGTCCCTGTCCTGTTGCCTCCATTGTTAAAGATGTCAATAATGACAACAGGGACGATAAAGGTGAAAAAGAAAACTTCGGCGGTAAGAAGTGGGAGGGCCATCAGGCAGGCAATGATGAAAGCAGGTTTCGGGTATATCCTAACCCGTTCAGCCGTCAAACCACTATTTTCTATACCCCCGCAACGGAGGAAGAGATAACGCTGCAATTGATCAATATTACCGGGGAAAGAGTACGCTTGCTGTTTCAGGGATCAGTCGAAGCGAACCAGGCCTATCAAATTCCACTCGATCGGGAAGGTATGCCTGCGGGTATATACTTCGTCGAACTGATCAGGGACAGGGACCAGGTGGAACATATGAAACTGATATTGACCCGGTAGGATTTATCTGTTTTCGATTGGTGAACCTCGGGGCTTCGGTTCCGGGGTTTTTTTGTACCCTGACGAAACCCAATTGCACAAAAAAGCGCCAATTGATCCGGGAAAAACGTATCTTGAAATCTTCCATGCACAACCGGAAGATCAGGCAACTGCTGAAAGTCGTTCAATATGCGGGCTATCTGGGGCTATTCATCGTATTTGCCGATGTGGTCGTTTTAAGATATGGCCTGGGTTATGGTTATCCCAGGCATACCGTGGAGGAAACGATCCACCGGTCGCCGGTGCCATTTGTTATGTTCACCGGAAAACCCGGTGCTGTTAGTCATAACGACTTTGGATTCAAAGGAAAATCGCTGAAAGACGCTCCTCCCGGGGCCTTGAGCATTGCATTTTTTGGTGGCTCGACCGGCTACATTGGCAATCCGACCATCCCCGATGTCATGGAAACGGAGCTCTCCAAATTGCTGGATACAGCCGTGTTTGTAGCGAATTATTCCGTCGTCAGTTCGAATCACCGTCAGCATCTGCATGCGATCATCGAATACGTGGCCGGCGACCATCCCGACCTGATCGTATTTTATGGGGGGTATAATGAAACGATCACGAATGCCTTTTATGATCCGAGACCCGGCTATCCCTATAACTATTTCTATCAGTCGGAAACACCTGATATCCTGAAGGTCTTAATTAAACACAGCGCCATTATCGGGACGATCGAAGTGAAAACAGGCCGCATTTCAGGATTGCATAAGCTCCGGGAAAAATGGAAGCCCTATTCCCCGGAATGGAATCGGGCTGTGACGGATAAATATTTCGAAACCCTCCACCGGGCCAAGCAGCTAACATGGGCTACCGGTAAAGCAACGAAGCCCGGGTTCATGGCCTTTTACCAGCCTTACCGGGTGCCGGAGGAATTCCGGTCATCCCACCATCACATCCGTAAAAGGATCGATTCCCTGGATTATGTCTATGATGTATCCGACACTTATGACGGAATAGGTGAGGAGGTATATTTGGATATCGTCCACGTCAACCAGGCCGGGAAAAAGGTAATGGGACGGCGACTGGCGCAGTTGATCGGAAATGCGTTGAAGCCGGATACAACCATTACTATTGCGCCGGCATTGCATCAGGAAAACAATTGATCGATAGTGTAGCTTAAGATAGATCGACCAGCTTTCCCGATTCCTCGGCAAAATACATGTCGATCTCCCCCTTGTTTTTAACCGGTATTTTCCCCCGGTACTCGCATTTGAATTTACCTTCGACCAGGTCATAGGTTGAACCGGAAATATTCACTTTCCCCACTGCTCCGCTGCTTTCCATGCGGGCCGCGGTATTGACCGTATCTCCCCAGATATCATAGGCGAACTTTTTTGCCCCGACAATACCGGCAACCACAGGTCCCGAATGTACGCCAATGCGGACTTCAAAGGCCAACCGGCCTTCCGCTTCCCGTTGCGCTTTATATTGCTTCATAAAATTCCGGATCGCAATAGCCGCTCTGACCGCATCGTTCCAGCATTCTTCGCTCTGCTTGGGTAATCCCGAGGCGCACATATAGGCATCACCGATGGTTTTGATCTTTTCCAGGCCGAATTTCTCGACGATCTTGTCGAAAGCCTTGTAGCAATAATCGATCTCCGCCACCAGTTCGGTGGGGCTTAGCTTTTCGGCGATATGGGTAAATCCTTTGAAATCGGTAAAGATCACCGACACCATATCGAAATGCCGGGCCTTGGCAGAGCCATATTTTTTCAGCTCTTCCGCCGTTTCGTCAGGGAGAATATTGCGCAATAGTTCATCCGAACGCTCTTTTTCCAGGGAGATCAGCGCTTTTTGCTTTCGGATCACCATCATCCGGTTGACGATAAAGCCGCAAAACAACAGGGTAAGTCCCAGTCCCGTATATAAAAAGTAGGTTTGCTGCCGTTGCTGTTGGCTGAGGGCTTTTTCTGCCGCCAGTTCCGCCTGCATCACCTTTTCCTTTTCCAGGGCGCGAATGCTGTCGGCCGTAGCCTTTTTCTCGTATTTATAGGTAAATTCCTGGCGCATCACCTCCCGGGCAGCAGCTTCACTGGCCATGCTGTCCTCCATGGTCCGGTACAGCAAATGCATATCCAGGGCTTGTTTATAATTCCCGGCCTTTTGATAACTCTCGAACAAGACCAGCGCCGCATCCTTTATTTCGACAACCAGTCCGATCTCACGGGCCATATCCAGGCCTCGTCGGCTGTAGGTAATGGCCTGCGCATATTTCCCCCGTTCCAGGTAAAACCGGCTCATGGCGATATCCACGTCGATGATCCCCCTGACGTCAGAGATCTCTTTAAACAGTTCCAGGCTTTGCCGATACACTTCCACGACTTTAGCATCCTGGCCCTGCTCCTGGTAGATCGGACCCATATTCCGCAAGACATAAGCTTCCGAACTTTTAGGGCCCTGCTGCCGGAATATTTCCAGGCTTTTTAACTGATAGGCTAGCGCTTTTTCCAGATCCCCCTGTTCATAATGGATCAAACCGATGGTGGATAAACAGGAAGCTTCCCCGTTTTTATCTCCCCTTTGAATAGCGGATTGAAGGCAAAGCTGGTTATATTCCATGGCTTTGGTATAGTCCTTTTGCCTGCGGTTGATATCACCAATATTCTTAAGGGCATTATAAGCTGCCAGAGAATCCTTCAATTGCTCGGCGATCTTCAGGCTGCGGGTATAAAAGCTGACGGCCACCAGGTAATCGCCCCACAGGGTGAATATGGCACCCATGTTATTGAGGCAGGAGGCAATGCTGGCTTCTTTTTCCAGCTCTTCAAAGAGGTTCAGGCTAAGCTGGTAGTGTTCCAGCGCTTCCGTATATAGCCCGGCATAGTAATAATTAACGCCTTGAATATACCGGGCATTGGCTGCATATACCGGGTAACCGGATTTCAAGGCAAAATCATATTGTAGTTCGGCAAAATACAGGGCCGTGTCGCGATCGATATAGATCAATTCATAAGCAGCGTCATACAAAGCAACCAGGCGGATAGAATCCGGCTGCCGGTGATCCCTCCAGACGTCAAGCAGGCTGTCAATATTGACCGCTGTGCAAGTATGAACGGCGATTAATAGGCCGAAACAAAGGAGTAGTTTTTTCATGTCCCTAATGTAGAAAAACTTATCTTTTTAGAGCGGGGAAGGGCACACAAAAAATCACTAAAAAAATATAACTTTCGTGGACCGGGGTATGGAAAATCTGATCTTTGGAAGCTTGTCCGTCGTTATCGCAGGGGCACTTTTTGCGGGAGCCTATCTCAGTTTTCGCAAGGACCGGATCCGGTGGTCATTGGCTTTGATCATCCTGGGCGGTTTGGTCTTGAGGATCTTTGTGGCCACTGATGGATATTTGCATACCTGGGATGAAAAATATCATGCCCTGGTCGCTAAAAACCTGCTCAGTCATCCGCTGAAACCAACCCTTTATGATGATCCGGTATGGCCTTATCACTACCAAAACTGGACGGCCAATCATATTTGGTTGGAAAAAGGACCGGTACCGTTGTGGTTCATGGCAGCCTCTATCGGCTTGTTCGGCGATCATGAATTTGCGGTCAGGATCCCTTCGCTGATCCTTTCGTTATTAGGTATTTACCTCACCTTTTTGATCGCTTCCGCACTTTTCGATAAGAAAACAGCCCTTTTAGCGGCATTTTTCCATGCGATCAACGGAATGATCATCGAGTTAGCCGGAGGAAGAGTGTCATCCGATCATGTCGAGACCTTCTTTATAGGATTCGTGGAATTGGGGATCTTTTTTTCTATGATCTACACCCAAAGATCAGGCAGGAGCGCTCCGGTCATCTGGATCGGCCTTTTCACAGGGCTGGCGTTTTTAAGCAAATGGTACCCGGCCTTCCTGGTTTACCTCGTTTGGATCGCCGGTGCCATCTTTGCCGGAAATATATCAGCCAGGAAGCTAATGAAGCATGTTTTGTTAGCCCTGGCCGTTACCGCCGGTGTGGTGCTTCCTTACCTGGTATATATTATACAGGCTTTTCCCGGAGAAGCAAGCTGGACCATAAAGCGTTTTCTTTTATTCTATGGCGATACCGTCGAGACGCATGGAGCACCGGCCTATTATTATCTCCACAAGATCGGTAGGTTGTTTGGAGAGCTGATCTACATTCCCCTGGCCTTTAGCGGGTATCAGATCATACGGAATAAAGCCGGCTGGGCTATCAAATGGTTGAGTGTCTGGTGGATTCTGCCGGTTGTGATCTTCTCCTTAGCGGAAACCAAACGGATGACTTACCTGGTGATCGCAGCGCCGGCATTTTTTATCCTGCTTTCCCGGTATTGGCATTATTTCTATGCACAACGGCCGTTTGTCCGGTACAAATGGGTCCTGAACGGCTTGCTTTTGCTTTTATTGGCGTTGCCGGTAAGGTATGGTTTGGAAAGGGTAAAACCGTTTGACAAGCGGATCAGGAACCCCGTATGGACAAAGGAACTAAAAAAGTTGTCACCGGATCCCTCCGGGAAAGTCGTCTTATTTAATGTCGAACATCACATTGAAGCCATGTTTTATACAGGCTATACCGTTTATGATTTTATCCCGCCGGTCGGGGATATTCTTCGCCTGCAAAAACAAGGTTATCGTATCATGATCAATGATAAGGGTGACCTTAAAAATGATTATTTTGAGATCGAAAACCTGGAGATCATTAAATTAAAGTCTGCAGGTGATGGAAGAAATAAGTAAATTCAGAGCATTTGGTTTAAAATTGTCAATCTACCGATCAAATTCAGCAGCCGATGAATCGTCAATGCAGCCACAGGTTTAGTCGCTTTTCTACCCGAAACTTTCCGCTTCCCCATACCGGGATCCTTTGGTTATTGTTTTGCTGGATATACGGGACATCTGCGGTAAAGGGCGAAAAAAGTGTGGCCCGGAAATGGATGGAAGCAGGCTTGCAGGCGGTAAAAGTGGAAGGACAAGGCCCTACGGTTCATGCCCGGAATATCTTCCATGCCACCATAGCCATGTATGATGCCTGGGCAGTCTATGATCAAAAGGCAAAACCCTATCTGCTGGGCAATAAGATCGGAGCGTTTTCCTGTCATTTCGATCCCTCCTTTAAGATCCCGGATCAGCCGGTCGATAGTTTACGGAATATTGCGATCACCTATGCAGCATACCGCGTATTGTGGTTCAGGTTTAATTTATATGGCAGCAAGGGAAGAACAATAGAAGGGCTGGATTCCCTTTTTGCCGCCTTGGGCGGTGTGGTCTCGAACCGGTCGACTGATTATATGAGTGGCTCCCCCATTGCCATGGGTAATTATATCGCCGCTTGCGTTATCGATTATGGTATGCAGGATGGTTCCAAAGAGATCAACAACTATGAAGCCGACCACTACTTTCCGTCGAATCCGCCATTGAAACCGAACCATCCAGGCACCAGGATCCGCGATCAAAATCGCTGGCAACCGTTGTCACTGCGGGAATATATGGATATTAAAGGAGGGGATATGACCTTGCCCGAATGGGTGCGGTTGCTGATCTTTCCACAGGATCTGTTTTTAACACCCGAATGGGGCGATGTGATGCCTTTTGCCTTAACGGCGGAAGACCGGAAGATGATGAACAGGGACGAGATCAATTTCACCGTATACATGGATCCGGGCTCACCTCCTTTGATCGGTACGGGAGATACAATGGCTACCAAAGCTTATCAATGGGGCTTCTTGTTGAATATTATATGGTCTTCCCATCTCGATCCGAGCGATTCCGTAAAGATCGATATCTCACCCGGAACCTTGGGTAATACCCTGCCCTTACCGGAGAATTATGAGGATTACGACAAGTTCTATGATCTTCCCGAAGGTGGTGTTAAGACAACCGGCCGGAAGCTTAATCCTTACACGCAAAAGCCTTACGAGCCCAATATAGTGCTCAGGGCGGATTATACGCGCGTCATTGCCGAATATTGGGTGGATGCCGCCAATACGGTTACACCACCCGGACATTGGATAACGACCATGCTGGATGTCAGCGACCATCCGTTGTTTGAAAAGCGGTGGCGGGGCAAAGGGCCGGTATTAAATGATCTGGAATGGGATGTCAAAGCCAATTTCCTCATGACTTCTGCCATGCACGATGCCGCTATTGCAGCCTGGAGCATCAAAGGCTATTACGATTATGTCCGGCCCATCACTGCGATCCGGTGGATGGCACAAAAAGGGCAATCCTCCGATAAAAACTTACCGAATTATCATCCCGACGGCTTACCCCTGGTAAAAGGCCGGGTGGAATTGGTTACCAAAAAGGATCCTTTGGCCGGAGAAAATAAGGAACATGTGAATAAGATCAAATTGTATTGTTGGCGAGGTCCCGATTATATCCAGGATCCGGATAATGATATTGCCGGAGTTGGTTGGATACTGGCCGAAAATTGGTGGCCTTATCAGCGATTTTCCTTTGCCACTCCTCCTTTTGCGGGATTCATATCCGGCCATTCCACTTTTTCTACGGCAGGAGCGGAGGTGCTTACCCTCATCACCGGCGATCCTTATTTCCCGGGAGGGCTGTCCGAATTAACGTTTAAAAAAGATAACTTCCTGAAATTCGAGCGGGGCCCTACCAGGGATATTACCTTACAATGGGCAACCTATCGCGATGCCGCCGATGAAACCTGCCTGTCGAGGATCTGGGGAGGTATTCATCCGCCTGCCGACGATATCCCGGCCCGGGTAATCGGTAAAGCTATTGGAGAAAAGGCTTTCCAAAAGGCTTCGAAATATTTCAACGGACAGGTAAAATAAACGCCGCTATTCTGTTTTTACAAAACGGAATGTCTTTTGAAAGTCTTTATTGACAATCGTTAAGAAATATACACCCTGGCTGAATTCAGACACATCGATGGTTGTTGAGTTACCCGTGGGAATGTCCGAATCCACGACAGCCAGAGATCTTCCCAAAACATCCGTAATCATGATCTTATCCTTATCCGGGTTTAAAGGGCCATTTATTTGCAGCCAATTATTAGCTGGATTTGGATAGATCCTGATCCGGTCAAAGGCGCTTTGAGTGGTGGAGCCTGCATGCTGCGTTTTGGGCGTCAAAGTATTGAAGTTCTCAACAGGCGTCCAGCCGGTCTGCCCTCCTCCGGGACAAAATGTTCTTACCTGCCATTCATAGGTGGATGATGATTGCAGGTAATAATTATTGACGGTGGTTGAGTTGGATCCAAATAAAGTTTTGTAACGATAAGGACCCGGGCCAATGGGTTTGTATCGTACTTTGTATCCATCTGCCCCAATTTGTTCATCCCAGGATAAGGTCACGGATTGGTCCGTAACATTGGAAGACTGGAGGTTTACGGTTACGGCACAATTCGCCGGAAGTGTGGTAAATTCCTGAACCGGAGCCCACTTTGAAATACCACTACCACCACAGCTTATCGTTTTGGTCTGCCACTGATACGTTGTATTAGGTGTTAACCCGTTAAAAGTTTTGTGTTTAGCGAGATGATCTGGCTTATGTAAAACCATCCAGGGACCCGGGCCTGCTTTTTCCCGAATATGAAGCCGGTATTTATCCGCTCCGTCTACCGCTTCCCAATTCGCTTTGGCCGATGTCTCGGTGATATTTGTCGTCCATTGACTAGCCGTGCTTGGGCTGCCCTGAGAAAGGGTATCCCCCTTTATCACGGCTGAAAATGCCCGGAACGAAGCGCCATCAAAATATAATGAACCTGGGAAAGTAGGATAGGCAAGGCCACTATAAATAGCCCACGATGAAGTGGAAAGGTTCGTAGCTACGCCACTATTGGTAGGCGCTGAGGAGGCATTGAGAACCATATTTACCGGTGAAGAGGGATCACACATCACCGCCACCCGGTAAGTTTCACCGCCCATTAGCGTAACCGATCCCGGGGCAACAGGGGTGGACACATATTCTTCAATTCCACCGGTAACCGAAATATCGGATGTTTGATACATAATGTCACCACTCCCGGTATAAATAGCCAGTCTTAAATCACCGGGTTGAGAGGTTGCATCTATATTAATACCCAATTCCCTCACATCATAATTCCAGCAAGCAGGCATCGTAAAATACGTATATCTCAATTGCACAGATGTCAGCCATTGATTGCCATCATCTTCAGGAAAGTTAAGGATGTCAGTTGTTTGTGCCCTAAGATCTTTCGTCAGGAATACCAGGCTAAATAATCCCAATACCAGGAAAAGTTTTTTCATTTGTTAAAGTTTTTGTTCATTGATCTAAAATTAATTCCACCAAAATGGTGATTAACTAATTAATAAAGAGGCAATTTACACATAATTTTTTATGATGAATAATTACCTATTTTATGCATAAGTAACCATGCATATTCATCCATATCCGCACCCCTATCGCACGCCCCCTATCGCAAGCGTCCTCCAGCCCCCTATCGCAAGCATCCATGCTTGTGATAGGGAAGTCGCCAATATGTACCTTTGGAAAGCCCCCCAAAAAAACAACGTCCCGCCTTCAGGCTTTGCTAAGCCAAAGGCAGAACGTCTATGATCCGCTGTTGAATGGAAAAAATCCTGCTACTGTCAACGGATCATTCATCAACCCACTGTGAAAAGGATCTTGGTTTCATCCCTATCGCCCTATCGCAAGCGTCCGCTTGTGATTGGGTGCTTTCGACTAATCAACTCTTATCATTAACCCTTATATACTCATGGATCAGATTCACCAATAATTCATTCAAATATTCCACGTCATAGCTGCCGATCGTGGGTTCGATATGAGAGTTGCCGATCCCGCTGTGGTTGGTGAGGAATACATACTCCCCGTTCGTAGCCATGCTCAGGAAACGCAGCAAGAATTCCGTGTCCTTATTCACTCCGCTGGAAGCAACCGGAATAATGGTGATCCCTTTTTGGGCAGCTTCTTCGGCCAGCCCTTGTATCATGGCTACACTTTGTTGATTATGATGGGGTGGGGCATCGAGCACCAGGAAGAGCAGGCGGGCCTGGGCCGTCATGCTCCAGTGGTGGTCGCGGATAGCATCTTCGAGCGCTTGTTCCACCGCTTCCTCATAATCACCGCCACCGCCGGCCCGTTGAGCTTTCAGGATGTCGATCGATTCGTCGATATTCGAAGTGAAGGGATTCGAGCGGACCACAAATTCATCCCCCACGTCCCGGTAGAAATTACAGCTCAGCCGCATATCCAGTTGCTCATTCAAGGCCTGCACTTTCCGGATCACATCCTTGAGCTCCACCTTCAAATACTCCATCTCATCGCCCATGGAACCCGTGGCATCCGTAACGAACATAATATCTACATTGTGGTGAAATCGGTAAGCGGATTTCAGATCGATTTCCAGCAACTGGCAGCAAGGGTCCGAGGTGCGGATGATCCTTTCTTCCTCGAAATCTTCAACGATCACCTTAAACAGCTTACCATCGCGGTCGAACATGTTGGCAAACAATTCCGCATAGCCCCGGTTATTGGTTTTGGCTTCCCAAACCACTTCGTTGTTCATGGCTGCCAGCTTGACGTTAACATCCGTTTGGGGAACGCCATGGCTATGTACATATACCGAATAGCGCTGCCGGGGATGAAAGCCCCAATAGGTTTCCTTGGATGCCCACGAGGGCTTGTCCATCAGCTTGAGGTAAAATTTCCAGTTACCCAGGTCTTTCCAGCGCCCTGCCGTCAATAAACCGGCCTGCCGGCGCTGATCATCGGCCGCTTCCGCAGGATCCAGGCCTCTTTTGCGAGGATCCGGAACAGACTTGACCAGTTTGCTGCCCTTGTCTTTCACCTTCCTTTTCAAGCCATCTATGGATGAAGAGGCTGTTTTTTTCGCTTTAGAACCTATACGGCTGCTAACAGACCTGGCGGTCCTGGCGGGTATGGTTTCAATCGATTTCGGTGCAATAACCCTTGATGCAGTTGTCGCCGCCCGGGAAATGAGCGGAACCTTGGTTTCCACAACCGAGATCTCATCCAGGGTTACCGCACCGGCCTTCATAGTGATGTTCAAAAAAGTGATTTTCCCGGCATCGACCACTACATCTTTGGTAAGGTTTATATCATAACCCACATAGCTTACCTTCACGTCATAGGTTCCCGGCTCGATAGGCTTGATACAGTAATTGCCCTCAAAGTCCGTTACCGCACCTCCCTTCATTACCTTATCCACCATTAGGATCACATTGGCAAAAGGAGTGCCTTCCCCGCTTGCCTGGTCGGTCACTTTTCCCTGTAGTTCCCCGGTTTGGCCCAACACAGCCTGACCATAAAGATGTAACAATGAACCTAACAAAAACAGCCTTAGTAATTTCATGATTTTACCTCCATATTTTTTTACAGGTTTAAGGAATCAGGCCGGGTGGGGAGCAGCCTATTTATAAGTTAGTTTTCGACAGGCCTTCCGTGCAAGCGCAATTGGTAAAAGGGGCAAATTTTTACATATCCGGCAGCTATCGACCCATAGACCGACGACAGCGGAGCATATCAGGAATTGAAAATAAGGAGAGACAGAAGCCGGTTAAAGAGGTGGCGGGATAAGACCAGGAATGAGCAACATGGATAATCCGTATAAAAGGGTAATTTTGCTATCCTAAGATCTATACGACTAAAAGCTAAATTATGTCATTAAGCGAACAGGAACAGGTCAGAAGAGCGGCCATGCAGGAAATGATCCGGCTAGGTATCGATCCCTACCCCGCCGAAGGTTATCCCGTCAATGTCAGCACCACTGAGATCCTTGAACAATTTAAACCCGGAAAGGATGGCTTCGCCGACATTACTATCGCCGGCAGGTTGATGAGCAAGCGGATCATGGGGAAAGCCTCCTTTGCTAACCTGAAAGATGATCATGGCCAGATCCAGTTGTATGTCAACCGCGACGAGATCTGTCCCGAAGAAGATAAAACCCTGTACAATACCGTATTCAAAAAGCTATTGGACATCGGCGATATTATCGGAGTAAAAGGATATGTATTTACCACCCAGGTCGGTGAGATATCCATTCATGTAAAGGAACTAAAAGTGCTGAGCAAATCCTTGCGGCCGCTGCCAGTGGTAAAAACCGATGCGGAAGGCAAGGTACACGATGCTTTTACCGATCCGGAGCAGCGTTATCGCCAGCGCTATGTCGATCTGATCGTCAATCCGGGGGTTCGGGAAACATTTGTGCAGCGATCCAGGCTCATTCAATCCATGCGTGATTTTTTGATCGGCAAAGGCTATTTGGAGGTGGAAACCCCGGTGCTGCAGCCCCTTTACGGCGGTGCGGCTGCCCGGCCCTTCAAAACCCATCATAATACCCTGGATACCACCTTGTACTTGCGGATCGCCAACGAGCTGTATTTAAAGCGGTTGATCGTAGGGGGCTATTATGGCGTATTTGAGTTTGCCAAAGATTTCCGGAACGAAGGGATGGATCGCTTTCATAACCCGGAATTTACCCAAATGGAGCTTTATGTGGCCTATAAGGATTATTACTGGATGATGGAGCTGGTGGAAGAAATGGTGGAAAAAATTGCCCTGGACCTGCATGGTACAACCAAGGTGCAGGTGGGCGAGCAAACCATCGATTTTAAGCGGCCATGGAAAAGGTTCACCATGTACGAGGCGATAGCAGAATTCACCGGCATCGATATCGGGGATATGGACGAAGCCGCTTTGATCGATACCTGTAAAAAGCTGGAGGTGCCTTTCGATAAAACCATGGGTAAAGGCAAGCTGATCGACGAGATCTTCGGCGAGAAATGCGAGCCCCATCTCATCGATCCGGTATTTATCACTGATTACCCGGTGGAAATGTCGCCGCTTGCTAAAAAACATCGTCAAAAAGAGGGGCTGGTCGAGCGGTTTGAAGCGATCTGCAATGGTAAAGAGTTGTGCAATGCCTTTTCCGAGCTGAACGATCCGATCGACCAACGGCAGCGGTTCGAATCGCAGTTGGAATTAGGGGAGCGGGGTGATGAAGAGGCCATGGTATTGGATGAGGATTTCCTGAGAGCGCTGGAATACGGCATGCCGCCCACCGCGGGCCTGGGGATCGGTATCGATCGCCTGGCGATGATCATGACTAATCAGCCCTCGATCCAGGAGGTGCTTTTCTTTCCACAAATGAGACCTGAAGTTTAGGATAATACACGCTATCATGATCACTGTCGAAGAAGCCCGGGAACTGGTTGTCCAACACGCCCCATCGTTGGGCGCTGAGCATATTGCTGTTAACGAAGCCCTGGGCCGGGTGCTGGCAGCCGATATACGTGCCGGCCTTGATCTGCCCGCCTTCCGTCAATCGGCTATGGATGGCTATGCGGTATGTCACGAAGACCTGGCCAATCCGGGAATCCGGCTATCGGTAGTTGCAGAAATACCCGCCGGTGACCTGGAAGGGAGAACGCTGGAATCCGGCCAATCCATGAGGATCTTTACCGGCGCACCTGTCCCGGAAGGAGCCACGGCTGTCGTGATGCAGGAAAAAACCAGCCGGGAGAATAGTGATGTGATCATCCATGATGAGCAAGTGGTAAAAGGTTTGAACATCAGGGAAATCGGGGAACAGATCCGAAAAGGAGCGATGGCCCTACCGCAGGGAACCCCGGTAACGCCGGCAACGGTAGGCTACTTGAGTATGCTGGGATTAACGACCGTAGAAGTTTACCGGCAACCGGAGATAGCCATCATCGTGACAGGAGATGAGCTGGTAGAGCCCGGCCAACCTTTGAAACCCGGGCAGATCTACGAATCTAACGGCGCCACTTTACAGGCAGCCCTCGAAAATTCCGGCTTTAGTAAGGCCCGGATCATTCCGGTGAAAGATGATTATGCCGCCACCAAAACGGCCATTGACGAATTATTAGGCTCGGTTGACACGCTCCTGCTATCCGGGGGCATATCTGTCGGGGATTATGATTATGTCGGTAAAGCCTTGAACGAGTTAAACACGGAACAGGTCTTTTATAAAGTCATGCAAAAACCCGGGAAGCCGCTGTATTTTGGAAAAAACAAGGGCACACTCGTTTTTGCCTTGCCTGGAAATCCTGCTTCCGCCCTGGTCTGTTTTTATGCCTATGTTTTGCC
>JANQFB010000026.1 GCA_028278085.1 Chitinophagales bacterium | reverse complement strand
GTTGAGACTGAAGCTTATCATGGGATAACGGACAAGGCCTCCCATGCCTATGGCAATCGAAGAACATAGCAGAGGTAAATATAGCTGGCCCCTCCCTGGCCGAACATGACTTCCGTACGCTGTGTTCTTCGATTGCCATAGGCATGGGAGGCCTTGTCCGTTATCCCATGATAAGCTTCAGTCTCAACGATCTTGCCGGCGGTCAACACGCCATCGATGCGGGTAACCAGCAGCTTACCGAGCAATTCGCGGCTGATCCGGAGTACGTCATCCCTGATATAAAAATCCCTGGGCAGTTTGGACATGGCTTGCACCCCTAATCCAGGCCATATTCCAAGTCTTTACGGGGCATTTTGTCTCTTGGATTGTCTCCTTTCAGGTAATAATCGAACCATTCCAGGGTTCTGAGGTTATAATCCAATTGGGCGGGACGTTTACGATTGCCGTGACCTTCTCCGGGATACCATACCAATCTGACCGGGGCTTTCCCATGCATTTTGAGGGCACGGTATAATTCCAGGCTTTGCGACGGATGGACCCTCGGGTCCTCTTTTCCATGCAGGATCAGGGTGGGAGTCTTATTATTGGTGGCATATTTGATCGGGCTTCGGTCCAATACCAGTTCCCAATCTTCATGCGGCCAGACCAGCCAATGGGAGTAATAAGATTCCCAGGGTATATCGGTCGTAAAACGTTTCGAGATCTGGTCGGATATCCCTACAAAGGAGCATGCTGCAGCAAAATGTTCGGAATGCTTGGTAGCTGCCCACATGGAGAAGTAACCCCCGTAAGAGCCGCCACCGATCCCCACCCGGTCTTTATCGACTTTACCCTGTTTAACCAGGTAATCGATGCCATCCAATACATCATTGAACTCTTCGTCGCCCATATCTTTTTGATCCATCTTGGAATAGGCGACACCCCGGCCGGAACTTCCGCGGTAATTGGGCATGTAAACAAAATATCCCTTGGCAGCCGCTACCTGTCCCCACATACTGTAACGGGTAATCCATCCGTTTTTCACGCAGGCTTCGGGGCCACCATGAATATAGTTGATCAGCGGATATTTTTTCCCGTCTTCATAATCCAGGGGATATACCAGAACTCCTTCTACGGTTACACCATCTCTGGCTTTATAACTGATCTTTTCCTGCTTGGCGAGCTTCTTTTTGGCCAGCCAGGGATTCAAATCCGTCCATTTTTTCAGGGTTTTCGAATTGACATCCAGGGTAAATAGCTCCCCGCTATGGTTAGGCGTTTGCCCGCTGATAGCAATAATGCCTTTGGAATAGGCAAAACCCCGGAAAACGAGCTTCCCGGCTTCCAGCACGGTACTCCGGCTTTCTCCGTCGATCGCCTGTTCACTGATGCTGCAATCCACACTTTCATCTGCGCTGTATAGTAAGGTCTTATCATCTTTCCAGGCAAAAGAAGTCACCGACAATTCCATATCCTTCACGTAATTCCTAAGCTCTTTGAATTTTTTGCTGTTGGGCACCTGCACGACAAACAAACTGCCGGATACCGGATCATTGAGATCGGCCCCGCCAATAAAACCGATATGCTTTCCATCGGGGCTCCAATGCATTTCCCCCACTTTTCCTTCATTGTCCAGCAACTGTGTAACGGTTTTGGTTTTCGGATCGATAATGGAGATCTTCTTAAATACATAAGAATGATCTGTCAGGTTCTTTTGCGTAACCTGTGCAGCCAGCTTGTTTCCGGCAGGATCCCATTCCATGCTCCAAATGGAGATCCCTTGGGTAATTTGTTCAGTTTTTTGGGTTTTCAGATCAAAAATATACAGGTTCTTATCCACTACATCTTCTTCATAGATCTCTGCGTTAAATCCTTTTTTTTCAAGGTCAGCCTTACCCTTCTCTTTCGGTGATGCTACAAACGCTATACTGGTATTATTGGGATTCCATTGGTAGCTGCCGATCGAAAAATCAGCATCCGTAACCTTTACCGGCATACCCCCGTCCACATTCATCGAATAGATCTGACTGTTTTTCTCATCATCCATCCGGCCCACAAAAGTGATCTTTTTGGAATCCGGGGTCCAGCTAACGGAGCGGATAGATCTTTTACCGGTAATAAACGGACGGGATCCCCCTGTTTCCCGGTTCAGCAAATGGATCTCCGAATAATTACCGCCCGGCTTGTCATTCCAGGGTCGTGGAATGTTCACGGCATAGGCCACAAATTTCCCGTCCGGAGATACGCTGACATTTCCAACGGAGCTCATCTTAAAAATGTCATGGGAGGTAAATATATGATCTTGACCGGATACCTGAACGGTAACGGCAATCATCAAAATGAATATCGAAAGTTGTTTCCACATAATATTTTCGTTTTTGTCAAAACAGGGGCGTAAATATATTGAATTAATCAAGCAAAATCGATTTAAATGTGGATTTAATTGAAAATATTCGGTATAATTTAGGCCGGAAAAATTATGCGGCGGATCACTGGTTTGCACGATGCGCCGCTTTTGACAGGAACAAATTTTAATGTCCGGATTTCCCGGATCCATGACAAGCCCTGACAGGATGAACAAAGCGGAAGATCTCAGGATTATCCAACAATTACAAAATCGATATCTATGGATCAAGGCCGGCTTATGCTGCCTGGGGCTGGTCGCGGGGATCTATTTTATATTATACCGGGATCCGGATCTTCCGAAGTTTTCCCTGCTGATCAATGCTACCGGCGGCCTGTTGGCGATATGGTCGGGATATTATTTCGTGCGGCAGCTATTTTTCCCCTCCGGGGGTAAAACGGACATTCTTACCTGTCTCAGAGAAGACCCGCAAAGCATTGTATGGGTCTATCATTATATCGTGGTGCACCGTCCTTTCGGGATCCATTTCATCCGGATCACCACCTTGTATTTCAACCTGATCAACGGTGAAAGGCTGGGTATGATCATGCCCCGCAAAACCGCTGAGCATTTGATGAATTTGTTGCGAAAAAGACTTCCGCACTGCACCTTCGGGCATAGTGACCGGAAAGCCTTTCTTTACCAGGCAAACCCCGGCTTATTGCGGAAATAACCGGCGGTCAGATCTCTCATACCCTACCACAGATCTATCAATAGACTATTCATAATCAATCGTTTGGTTGATTCAAGTCATTGGCGGCTCCTTGATTTATGACGTCATTTGTCCTAAAAACTCCCGCCATGAAAAAGTTATTGATCGCTTCCCTTTTCACTGCACTCCTTTTCACTGAAGTTAGGGCGCAGGTAAGTATCGACTGGGTCGTCCGCCATAATAGTCCTGACAGTACAGGCGACCAGCCTACCGCTATTACCGTTGACCAAGCCGGAAATATATATGTTACCGGGTATAGTTATGGCTTTTACGGGGGCGGACCACAGGTGGGTTTCGATTATGCAACAGTGAAGTATAACAATATGGGCGTTCAGCAGTGGGAACAGCGTTATACCTTTTCCCAGTATTCCGATGACCGGTCTTATGATATCTCCCTCGATCAATCGGGCAATGTATTTGTTACCGGCAGCAGTGACGGAAAGGCCACCACGTTAAAATATGATCTCGCCGGGAATGAAAGCTGGTCCAAGCCCTACACGGGCACCCCTGTGATACCCAACGGCCATAGGATCTTAGCGGATGGTTCCGGGAATGTGTTTATCGCCGGCGGAGGAGGGACGCACACCGGTTTGCTGAAATATGACAACAATGGCTCCCTGAAATGGGCACAAACGTATAACGGAGGCGCTTATGGGCAAGCCTTCGATCTTTCCATCAGTGATTCTGGCTATATTTATATTACCGGGGCCATAGCACAAGGAGCTACCGGCAAAGACTTTATTACCCTTAAATACGATTCCTCGGGCGCCTTGCTATGGGAGGCCATTTATGATGGGCCGATCGGTAAAGACGATGTCGCTAGCTCCATTGCCGTGGATTCACTTGACCATGTATATGTTGCCGGCAGCAGCGCAGCGATCGACTCTACGAACTTCGATATCACGCTGGTAAAATACGACGCCAATGGCAATCAAATGTGGTTATACCGCTATGACGGGACAGCGAGTAAGGCCGATTCTCTTCATCAAATGGTGATGAACCGGTCGGGTCGCATATTTTTGGCCGGCAGCACGATGACCACCGGCAATCACCGGGACCTGATCCTGGTCGTTACGGATACCGCTGGCAACTTTCAATGGCTCGACACCTATGATCAAAACGGTTCAAGGGACGAAGCCACATCGGTATTTGCCGCACCTGACGGCAGGGCCCTGGTAACCGGCAGAAGCGCTACCGCTTCGCAAGGATTCGATTATGTAACGATCCGGTACAACGAGACCGGGAACCGGCAAAAGATCCTGCATTACGATGGGCCGGATCACATGCATGACCACGCCACCGGAGCAATCATGGATCTCCAGGGAAATATGATCGTTACCGGTGCATCCAAAAGCATCATCAACGGCTATGACTATCGTACGGTGAAATATGATACCTCCGGCGCTCAAAGTTGGAGCGCCACTTATGACGGGCCGGTCGAATCGACCGACCAGGTTGTAGGAATGGCATTCGATCCGTCCGGGAATCTTTTTGTGGTAGGTAATTACGGTCCGGCAGAAGTTGTAAAATATGATCCCGCCGGGAAGGAACTATGGCGGACTTCCCGAAGTAGGGTGGATTTTGAAAAAGCTACCTGCTTTGCCGTTGACGATACCGGCAATCTGTATCTTGCAGGCGGTGAAGGCTGGACCGGCTTTGGTCATGAAAAATATTTTGTGATCAAGTATGATACCAATGGCGCGCAACAGTGGGAACAGAATTACGATATTGTAGGCAATAAAGCGGATGAAGCAAAGGCGATTGCTGTCGACAACAACGGATTTGTCTATGTTACAGGGCTGAGCGAATCGACTCCCACCGCCTATGATATAGCTACGATAAAGCTTCGGGCCGGTTCCGGAGGGATGGAGTGGCCGGCGGTTTATAGCACGGCAGGTGCATTCAACGATGAACCGGCAGCCATTGTTGTAGATGCCGCCGGAAACGTGATGGTAGCCGGAAGCAGTGATGCGGGCGCCAATGGTAACGACATCCTGGCGATCCAATACAATTCCAACGGGGCGCAGGTGTGGGAATATAGATATGACGGTCCCACCAACGGACAGGATGAAGCCAGGGGTATGCTGCTGGATCCCAGCAACGATATTTATGTTTTTGGAACCAGTGACAGCGCCGGCTTTACCGATATTTACCTCGCCAGGATCGACAATGCCGGAAATGAGTTGTGGACGGATACTTATAAAAGCGGATTGAATGCCGATGATCTCCCCGGTGCGATCGCTTTGGACGGCGGTGGGAATTTATATGTTACCGGCCAGGTGAACGGTTCGGTGCTCGTACTGCTGAAATACAACGCGGTCAACGGATCCCGGGAATGGGCCGAAACCTATTCCTCCCATTTCGGATTCGACCGGGGAAATGCGCTTGCCCTGGATCAACCCGGAAATATTTATGTGGCGGGAATTGGCCGGGGGCCCGGAAGTAACGGGATCGATGATTACCTCATCCAGCGTTACCATCCTACGGGATTATTGCAATGGACGCGCTTTTATAACGGCCCGGCCGGAGATGCGGATGAGGCCCTGGCGATATTGCTGAATGACGATGCCACCGATATCTTTGTCACTGGCAATAGCATCCATATTCCTTATACCAATGTTGATTTCGCCACGATCAAGCTCGACCAATGTCCTACGATACCCTATGTCAATTTCATGCCGTCAGAAGATACTGCCTGCCAGAATGATAGCCTCCATTTCTCCAACGAATCTGCAGGAGCCACTTCATTTACCTGGTCGGTCAACGGGAACCAGGAATCCACAGCCACCGACTTCTCTCGGATATTTACGCAGGATACCCTCTATCATATCAGCCTGACCGGCAGCGATGGCACCTGCGCCGATACCACTGCCAGGGAAATAATCATCCATCCATCACCAACGGTCAATATTTATACCGCCGGCGCAACCACCTTCTGTACCGGTGACAGTATTTTGCTGGAAAGTGATCCCGGATTTGCAGCTTATCATTGGTCAACTGCTGATACAAGCCCAAACATCTATGTCCATACCATGGATACTTTCAGCGTTATGGTAACCGATCAAAATAATTGCAACGCCTGGTCCGACCTGGTCTTCACTGACCTGGATACCATGCCCACGGCAACCATCTCTCCCCAGGGGCCCATTATGATCTGTCCAGGTGACAGCATCCTGCTCAGCGGATCAACGGGTAAATGGCAATACTATTGGAGTACCGGCGACACCACTCCCGGCATTTCAGTCAAGAACGAACAAGCCTACTTGTTAACCGTTTCGAATAGTTGCGGGGATGATCATGACACGGTCCAGGTGCAGATGGATAGCCTGCCCATTGCCTCGATCACGCCACCAGGCCCCCAGATGATTTGTGAAGGCGATAGTATATTCCTGACCGGTATGTCCGGAAGCTGGAGTAATGCGTGGAATACGGGCGACACCACTCCGGGGATCTATGTATTAGAACCACAAGCCTATATTTTAACCGTTTCCAACCTTTGCGGAACGGATGAAGATTCCGTACAGGTCATGATCGATAGCCTGCCGGTCGCCGGATTCAGCTACCAGGTCAATGATGGCGGAGTCGTTGAATTTACGGATGATTCCAGGGGTGCCACGAGCTGGGAGTGGGATTTCGGGGATGGCAATTTAGACACCATGCCCAGCCCAATCCACAGTTATGCCTCCAATGGAATTTACATCGTAAGCCTGATCTCTTCCAATGATTGCGGCGATGATACCCTGGTACAGGAAGTATTGGTATCGACCCTGGGTATCGACGATCAAGCGCGGCGTTTAAGGCTGTACCCGGTTCCTGCGGATCGATGGATCAGGATCCAATTACCGTCCTCACCCGGTGTATATCTCAGTATTTACGATATTACCGGCCGGCAACTGGTGAATGAATATTTGAACCCCGGCAAGCAGGAGGGCATGCATACCATACAGGTATCGACCTGGCCGGACGGATTTTACTACCTCAGGATCAAAACGCCCAGGGGTGTTTCAGAGCGGAAGATCATCATCTCCAGGTAGGTCGCCAGGGTTGACCGTTGCGGAAGTCGTCAAATAAAACTGGTAGGTTTATAAGGCGAGCTGCAGCTCTTCCAAAACTTTTTTGGTATTGCCGATGAAGATCCTTTCGCCAACGATAAAAACCGGCCTTTTCAGAAAAGTATATTCTTCCAGGATCAACCGGCGGTAATCGGATTCGGAAAGCGTTTTTTCATGAAGGCCCATGGCACGGTATTTCATCGATTTCCGGCTGAACAGGGCTTCATAGCTCCCTGCCAGGCGCTTCATTTCATCGATCTGATCTGGCCTGATGGGATCTGCTTTGACATCCTGCTTATCCCAATCATCGCCAATATTCAGGTCTTTGAAGATCCGATTACAGGTATTGCAGGTAGAGAGATAATAGACTTTTTGTGTCATAAGGTTTCCCAATTCAGGATCTCATCGATGGTGCCGGTAGAAACGGCGTGATAATTCGGCCGGGCCTTCTGATAGATCGATCTGCCCATTTCAAGGCCATCTTCTGTTTTTGCCAGGGCAGCGTAAAGCGGCCTTAAGAATTTTCTGCGGCCGACCGTGATCAGGAATTCTTCCAGCGCCCCGTATGCCGACTGGTGCTGTTGTTCGATCACATGTTCAAACCATACGCAGAGGATCTCGGAATTACCGGATTGGGTGAATCCAAAGGCCTCATCCAATTCGTTCATTTTCGCGGCATCCAGGTCGTCAGGCAAATGGCGGATAAAATGCAGCCATTCATGGGTCGACCATTCATCGGCCTTTAGGTCTTTGGCCGGCGTGCCTTGTTGCCAGTCGGCAAGCGATCTTTCCACCTGCTCGAACCGGTCGGAGGTAGCCAGTACAGCATTATCCGGGATCCCCGGCCCGAAAACCCAGGCATCGATATCGATCTTTTTGGCCAGCTCTTTATCGTTTTGGATGAGTTTCTCATTCAGGTAAGCGACGAATTTCTCCGAGGTCATGGTTTTAAAGGCAAAATGCTCGAAATATTCCTTCAAAAAGGCATCGAATTTTTCCCTACCCACAATATTTTCAACGGTTTTGAGGAATAACGACCCTTTCTCATAGGCAATATTGGTCATACCTTCATCGGGATCCCTGTCTTTCAGGTTTAATTTAAGCTTGGTATCATCATGTTTGGGTCCAATATCTTTGACATCCGCTTCGAGATCCTGGAAACCCAGCATCGATAACATCTGCACATAGGGTTCACCATAGATCTCTTCCATGATCCTTTTCTCAAAATAAACGGTAAATCCTTCATTCAGCCAAAAATCATCCCAGGTAGCATTGGTTACCAGGTTGCCTGACCAGGAGTGGGCCAGCTCATGAGCGATCAGGGCCGTTAAAGAACGGTCGCCGGCAATGATGGTAGGCGTGGCGAAGGTCAGCCGCGGATTTTCCATGCCTCCGAAGGGAAAGCTGGGCGGCAATACGATCACATCATATCTTTCCCATCGGTATGGGCCATATAATTTCTCCGCCGCTATCAACATTTCATCCATATCATCGAATTCATAAGCCGCCTTTTGCAGGAGTTCCGGTTCGGCGTATACACCTGTACGGTCATCAATGGCCTGAAATTCGATATCACCAACGGCAAGCGCCATCAAATAGGACGGGATGGGCTGCTTCATTTCAAAATAATATTCTCCGGTACCGTTTTTCGCCTGCGGATTGCTGGCGCTCATAACGGCCAGAAGAGATTTAGGCACCTTTACATTTGCCGTATAGGTAAACCTGATACCGGGTCCATCCTGGCATGGCATCCATGTCCGGGCCAGAATAGCCTGGGATTGGGTAAAGAGAAAGGGATGTCTTTTCCCGGCCGTTTGTTGGGGATCGAGCCATTGTAAGGCTTGCGCACCCGGCGATGTGGTGTATTCAATATGCACCCACTGCGTATAGGGCCCGATGTTAACGACCAGGGGTTGTCCCAGGTATGCCACTTCATCGCCTAACAGCCAGTCGGTGGAGTCAAAACGCTCACCGGTAGTCACCCGATTGATCGTCAATCCACGGGTATCGAAAACGATATTCCCCGCACCGGATTTGTTCTTGATCTCATAGGTAGCTACACCATGGATAACTTTTTGATCAAAATCCACAGCAATTTCCAGGTCAAGGTGTTTGACTTCTGCTTTATGGGGTTCGGCAAAACTATGCGGATCACGGATGGTCATTTGATTGGGATCATTTTGTTGATGGGCCTTGTTTTGTTGGCTATCTCCATTGTTGCAGGCCACAAAAATAACAGCGGCCATTAGTCCAAGACCTATCTGCCTGAAGGTAAGTAGTCTGATCATATTTAAACCGGATTTGAAACGGTGCAAATTTACGGCCAAAAAAAGGAATAACCTAACCTTGAATGCATTAAGCATCACCAGCAATGTTGTCGCCGGGGGTCGCGGCATCCGAAAACAGGCCGGGCAGTCTTTCTATGGCCTTACCTGGGCAGCTTCAACAGCTTGCCGCTACTCATCCGGCCGTCGAGCATGAGGGTATAGGTATACATGCCGGGGGTCAGGTGTTGGCCGTCGAATCGGAGCAGTTGACGGCCATTGTTTAGCTGCAAACGCTCACGGATCATTATTTCACCCAGGCAATTATACAGATTGAACCAGCCGCTTTGTTTACCGGTGGCGTTAACTTCCAAATTGATCCGGCTGCCGAACGGATTCGGATAAACCGCCATGCCCGGGTTTCCGGGAATATCCCCGGTTCCGGTATGCAGGGCTATACACAAGGTATCATTGTCCTGGTTAGTATCATCGGCCTTATCGGTCCAGGCACAAAAACTTTCTCCCGGAGCGGAACTATTGATCGTAGTGGCAAAAGTAAATTCCATCGATTGTCCACCGGGTAAAGGATCGCCCAGGTATAGTTCTGAAACAATGCTGCCTCCTTTATTATAGAATAGCTTGAATAAACCGGCATCTGTTGCGCCGAAATTTTCGACGGCGATGGTAACTGTTGTATTGTCAGGAATGGCGGTTCCCCCTACCGGACTGATAATGTCGGTTACCCCCAGGTCTCCGGGTTCCGAAGGATTCAACAGGATACATAAAGTATCGTTGGAGCGATCATCATCCCCTGTCAGGCTGGTCCAGACACACAGATCCAGGTTGGGCCTGCCGGAAAACACCGGCAGGTTGAATTGAACCCTTGCAGAATCTCCGGGACTTACGGGAGGGCCGTTATACAACTGAGAATTCACGGTTCCACCTTCCAACTGGTAGTTCAAATTGAACAAGCTGATGTCTGCATCTCCCAGGTTCTTAAACCAGGCCCGAACAGTATCCTGCTGGGTGATATTGCTACCATCGGCGGGGTTTTCAATATCGGTTACCGTGGCGTCGCGGATCACGAAGGGTTCGATATCCACGCTGATAAAAAAGTCGGCCGATTCCTGGTCGCGGTAATTCGACCAGATACTGCTCAGCACTTCATAACCCTGGAAGGAAAAAGGAGGATCCAGGTCGGTGGCAATTTCAATGCCGTCACCTTCCATATACCATTCCACATAAATACCGCCGTTGTTCAGGACAATGCTGTTATTCACCGGTACGACCGTATTGGTCCCGATATTGACCTGTGAGGAGTTGACATATACGGAATCCAGCAATGTTCCGGGGCCGCCGTCCACGCCATTGTCATCATAGATCCGCGCAAAAAACCCAAAATTGTTGAGATTGGAATTGATCAGGTAATTGGATTCCAGCACCCGCACCGGGTAGAACGGCGGCTTGAAATAAACCGCTACGCCACCGTCACCCCCCTGCCAGGCCACACCGCCCAAGGGAGAGTTATCGGTAAAGGAAAGATTCATGATCGCCTGAGTGGTGTCGACAACCACGATTTCCTGCGTTCTCAGATCATTGGATGCGATCACATCACCGGTAATATTCGAAAGGAGGGTTTCAAAGCTATAGGTTCCCGGGCCGGTGGCATTGAAGGACGCGGGATAGTTAATGGTCGTATCCTCACCGGGGTCCAGGGCATTCCCATTAACAATAGAGCTGACTTCCACTCCCCCCAGATCATCATAAACGGTTCCGGTGGCCAGGAAGCTGTTGAAGGTTTGATTCCCGACATTTTTGATGTTAGCCTCCAGCTTGCGCGAGGTGCCGAGATTTGGAATAAACACGCCACCATTCTTATGGTCATGATTCCATTGAGCGCTGCCGTCGGTGATGGCATAAGTTACCGTGTCGGGATACTCGAAACGAACGGAATAATTGGGTGCAGGCAGGAAAGTACTTACTTCCAGGCCTATGGTGCCGGTGATATCCTCGATACCGATCTCCACATTACTCAGAGAAGCGCCCTGCTGATCTTTATAATTAAAGGTAATCGAGGAATCCTGTTTGTCTAAAATGATCTGGAAAGAATTGACGCTGCCCAGAACATTCCAAAACGGGACATCGAGCCAACTGATCACCGTAGAATCCAAATTATCCCGGAAATAACATTTTGGTGTGCCGCCGGTGTTGGCGAAGTCGAGGTCGGTAAGCAGGGGGGCGATAAAATTATTGGCTCCGGATGCCGTGGGAATCAGATCGAAAGGAGAAGCGATATTGATCCCGTCGGCGGAAATAAAACCGTTCGAACCGATATAAATTTTATCGAGGGTATACCAATAGTAGGCGAAACCTCCCAAAATATCGAAATGGCCGACGTAGTTGTCGTCTCCCAGGCCCTTGACTTCATAGGCTTCGATCTCAATATCCACCCAGGTATAGGCCGGCCCGTTGATATCATCACTGTCGATCCAGGTATAGCCGTAAGCATCGGGGCCGCCGCTCCCGGCAATTAACCACTGGGACATGCATAGAAAGGATAGCAGGATAAAAATGCGTTTCATTTCGAATAATTTTTAATTGAACATTAAATATATCGTGTTCTCGAGTGAAATCATAATAATATTGACAATAAGCGGAGAGAATAGTGTGAGTTTGAGAGTGGAGTGCGGAGGTTTCCTCAAAACCCACACTCACTCTCACACTCCTATCCCCTCATCCCCAAGCCAATGATTTTTTCTATATTTGGTTGGCCTGATTTGATCGATTGCTCATGAAAATTATCCCCACATATATTGCCTGTATGTCATTGGCAATCCTATCCTTTTCATTAGCTGCTCAAACCTCCCCAAAAAAGGCCTGTAAACCGATCCGTTTCGATAATTTGATCTTTGATAACGCGGATTCTCTCCGGATGTCAGGATTGATCTCCGTTACGATGTATCGCTATTGCCTGAAGGTCGAAGCCTTATTCGAAATGGCCTGCCAATCGGATGATGTGAATTTATATTGGACCGGGAAAAAAGATTCGAATGTTATTGATCTGATGGTTTATAATGATGGCTCCAAGGATTGCAATCACAGTCTCTATAAAGCCATGCATTTCGATCTGAGGCCCATTATTGAAGTTCATCCGGACGAAGATTCCCTGGTTTTTAAGGTTCATGGGATCGATAAAAGCCTGTCAACCGTCCATAAACGACCGAAAAAAATAACCGAAAGAAATGTTTTCCTGACGTTTATGTCGGAGGATTTTATTTCGGAAAGTGAAGAAGTGATCAAGATCATGGGCAATGTCAGGACGTCTTATTCCGACGGATCGTATAAACTGTTTGACCGTGACCGGAATGTGAGGATCTCGGGGAATTATATCCGTAACCGCAGGGACGGCGAATGGATCTATTATTACAGCGACAGCGTCAGGGGTATCCGCCAATACAAAGACGGTTTATTGCTCGAAGAAACCTTTGTCGATAAAAACCAGGAGCCCTTTGAAGGATTGCTCACGGATTTCTACCCCCCGAATAAAAAGAACCATGCCTATGAGATCAAGGGAGGCTTGCGGCATGGCCTTTCCATCGACTATTATTCCAACGACCGTCCCTTTCGCGAAGCCAAATACAAAAACGGGATCCCCAAAGAACCGGAGCAAAACCTGACGGCTTTACTCAATGCCGGGGAGATCAGGAAAACCTTCGAGGTCCAGGAAAAATTCAATGGCAAAATTTACCTGATCCTCGACAAGATCGTGCTCACTGATCAGCATACCTTTGTATTTTGTCATTATCAAAATGAGTTTTATTCGGAGATCTCTCATGGGATCAGGATCAAACCACCGGGCGCTCCCCATTGCTTTAAATTGGTGGATATGTATACCAACAAAGACTACCAACTGCTGAACAGTTTCAACATCACCACCTATGAAAATACCTATACCCCTGTCAGGATCGGTGAGCTTTTATCTTTTGTGCTGGTCTTCGAACCCATACCGGAAGATATTGCGCAACTTTCTATTACCAGCGGGCAGGTAACGGATTACGTGGAAATCGATGATAAAACGATTACCCTCGATGATCATTTCTATGTGATCGCTCCTATCAAGTAAAGCCGGGAGTCATAGCAAATATCTTTAAGAGGTCAGTGAGGAGAAACCAATAGGTCAGTGAGGACACTGACCTCGGGATTAGGCAACCGAGAATGCGGCTGGCACAAAAAAAAGAGGCCCTCCTTTTGGAGAGCCTCTGCCTGATTATGATTGAGTTGCTATTGCCTGATTTATTTACCGGAGCCACTGTTCAGAACGCCAGTCATAACGTTGACGCTTCTTTTTCTGCTGTTGATTGTATTGTAGGAAATCAAATCACCGGTGTGAACTTTTATCTTATTAGCGTTAAGGTTGATCACCTTGATCAATTTTCCTCTATCATCTACACCTTTAATAATCGTTCCGGTCGGGTTAACATCTACAACAACAGTTTTGCCT
>JANQFB010000336.1 GCA_028278085.1 Chitinophagales bacterium | reverse complement strand
ATTTTTCGGGCATATTGCGGGGTGACTGTTTACCTTCTATGGCCTGCTTTTGTTGAAAACTAAGCCCGTTTATCCGGCGATATTTGCCTTCCTGGCCTTTGGCTACATATACTTTAAGGTTTTGCCCGGGTTTTATGCGGTTCCCATAAATATGGTTCCAGTTCCGAAGATCTTGGGCCTTACAGTCGTACCACTCAGCGATAAATCCCAGGTTATCGCCGGATTTAACCGTATAGGTCAACTTCACCAGGTTATCATAATTATAATTGGGCCGTGAAGGCTGATAGCTGGCATAATGTGCTTTGACCTTCTTGGGTGCCGGCGGTAAGGGCATCTCTTTGAATATGGAATCGGCATACAGATCGAAGAAAGCTATTTTTTCAAAAGGCAGGTATATAACGTTAGGCTGATGCGAGGCGGGTATAATATGTTTTTTGAAAGAAGGATTCAAAAAGGCGATCTCTTCCTCCTGGGTTTCGGTGTATTGCGCAATTTGTTTAAACGTTGTTTTCCGTTTGACCATCACCGTATCTGTGGCGTGATAGCGGTAAACCGGATCGATCTGGCGGAAGTTATGCTCATCCGGATAACTCATGATATAGGTAGAAGCAATAAAGGCCGGGACATAACCCCTGGTTTCACGGGGCAGATAATCCCTGATCTCCCAGAAAGTCCTTTTTCCTCCGGACCGCCGGATAGCTTTGTTTACATTCCCGGGGCCGCAGTTATAGGAAGCTATAACGAGCAGCCAATCGCCATATACATCGTAGAGGTCGCTGAAATATTTCGCCGCCGCCTCGGTGGATTTCGTCGGATCCCGGCGTTCATCGATATATGAATTGATCTTCAGGTCATACATCCGGGCGGTGCTATACATAAATTGCCATAAGCCGGTAGCCCCTCTCCTGGAAACCGCATGTGGGTTGAGCGCGGATTCCACCACTGCCAGGTATTTAAATTCTATGGGCAGGTCATAGCGGTCCAGGATCTCTTCGAACAATGGAAAGTAGAACTTGCTTAAACCGATCATCCGCTCTACCTGCCCCCTCCGTTTCACGGCATACATATTGACAAAAGGCTTTACGTAGTCGTTATAGGATATGGGGATCAGGGTTTGCAATTGTGCGATCCTTGCTTCATAAACGGAATCATCGTATACCGGAACATCGTCGGCTTTGAAGTTATACTTATTGACATATTCGTGATCCGGTACCTTAAATAGCAGTTGGGTCAGGCTATCCAGGGTGGCCGTAATGAGATCGTGATCCATCAATCGTTGCCGCTCGACAGAATCCTTGCCGGTAACAGCATCTGTGCCGGAAGCCCGGGCGATCGTGGTGAACATCAACAAGGCAATACCTGCAAATAGAATGTTTTTTTTCATCTCGAAATCATTAAATGTCCGAAAGCAAAGGAAATATTTTGGCAGGCATACTTTGCCCGGTGGTTTTTTGGGTCAACAACGGGGTTAGATACATGGATAAAGGAGGGAATTTACTTAAGCTTTGCTTTCCTTTGCGCCCGATTTTTTGTCTTTTTCAGTGGATTCCCCGTCTTTCATGCCGGCTTCGATCTCAGACTTGATATTGGAACGTGCCGTATTGAATTCACGGATCCCTTTGCCGATCCCACGCATCAATTCCGGAATTTTTCTGCCGCCGAAAAGCAATAAAACAGCCAGTAGGATAAATATCCACTCGCCTCCGCCTGGAAATGTAAATAAAAAAGTATCCATGGGTATTTGCTTTTGTTACCGTGTAAAATTACGACAAATACACGCTAAAGTCCAATATTATTTTAATCCTTATAGATCCAATATTCCGGGTTGAGCTTTGTCGTACCTTTCCATACCTCCAGATGTATTTCTGTTTTGGCTTCAGCTTCATCGGTATACACCACACCGAGCGGGTGTTTTACTTTTACGACATCACCCGGTTTAACAAAAACCTCATCGAGATTGGAATAAACGGTAAAATAATCGCCATGCCTGACAATTACCGCCTTATGGAAACCCGGGTTAAATACGATATTCGCCACGGTGCCTTCGAATAGCACCCGGGCAGTGGCTCCTTTATGGGTTTTGATGTCGATACCGTTATTTTCCGTCCACACGGTTTCCAATACGGGATGTTTATGCTTACCGAAGGTTCCGATGATCACGCCTCTTTCCACGGGCCAGGGCAGTTTGCCCCGGTTACTGGAAAAGCCGGCCGACAGCTTGGCTGCTTCCGGGGTAAGGGCCAGGTTAACGCCTTTGACAGCAGCTTCCGCCGAGGCTTCTTTGGCGGCCTCTTCTGCTTTTCGGCGCGCCTCGGCCAGTTCCCGTTTGATAATATCTTCGATCGCCTTGTTTAGCTTATTCGCATTCTTCTGCTTTTTTTTCAGGTCAGAGAGCAACTTCTTCTCCTCCGTCTGTAACTTGGAAAACACCTCGTTCTGTTCCTTTCTTTCAAGATTGAGGGTTTCTTTTTGGGTATTCTCGGTTTCCAGCAATTTTTGCTTACTGATCTTTTTCTCCTCCAGGTTGGTGATCTTGCCGATCAGGTTTTTCTGCGTTTCTTCAATGATAATGGCCTGCTTCTTCCTGAATTCCGCATACCGTTTCATATATCTCATCCGGTAAAATGCGTCATTGAAATTCTCCGCGGAAAATAAAAACAACAAGCGGTTATAAGCCGAATGATGCTTATAGGAATAGTAGATCATCTTGGCATATTCTTTTTTCAGGGCTTCCAGGTCGTTTTCCAGGGAAGTGATAATGCTATTGGTTTCGATAATATTTTCGGATAGCAGACTGATCTCTGCGGAGATGTTTTCAATCAGGGCAAGCCTGATATTGATCCGCTTTTTTAAGGTGACCAGTTCGTTCAAAGAATTGGCCTTGCGTTCTTTGGTTTTGTTTAGCAATTGGGTGGTCAGCTCAATATCTTGCAACAGCTTCTTCCGTTTCTTCTCCAGGTCGGTTTTGCTTTGCGCCAGGGCGGGAGAGAGAAAAGCCAAATAGAAAAGGGAGAAAATGAGCAATCTACTGAATACTCTCATATTTGGAAGGGATGGTAAACGGATATTTTTGCGCCACATCAAATTTAGCATTAGTAAAGCTTATTTTAGCACTAAATTCCTGGTTTTGTTGCAGCCTGAGCCCACGATCATAGGCAAACCATTTATCATTTACCGCTTTGTACCCTGACAGGGTAAGGATCATCTTTTGGTGATTGACCTTATCCTTCATTTTTACCTGGTGCAATAAAAATTTCTCCGGCTCCAACCACACTTTCAACTGTTGCAGCTCATTTTCCATAACGATCAGGTGAAAATTGCTATCCACGCTGGAAACAGCCACTTTTTCTCTCACCTCCACGGCATTCCCCAGGATCAATTCCTGCAGGGTGTAAAAATCCATCGGGATGGAAAATTTTTGGCTCAATGCTTTAAACGAGGATCTCAGGTATTTTTTTTTCAAGCGATCCAGTACCATCAGGCTATCGGGTGTAATACTCAAACGGGATACCTCTATACCCAGCGCCGGTGCAATGGAGATCCAGATCAGGCTATCTTTTTTGATCCGCAAGGTAGCATTGAATGACTTGCTGCTTTGATCCGGACTAACCAGTTGCACTTTGGCTTTGCCGCCGAAAGTTTTACAGTCGATCCGGTTTTCTTCGATCTTTTTATTGAGAAAAGAGACTTTTTGAGTCTTTATTTTTTTGGGGGAGATCTTCAGGGTTCTACAGGCGGATAATAAAGCCAGCAATAGCAGCAGCCCGGAAAAAAATTTATTCATATAATTTTTTATCCGCGATCTTTTTGTCGATCATTTCCGAATCAGACCCATTTTCTCTGGCCTTTTTCCAGTATTCAATGGCATTTTCAACATCCCCGAGCTGGTAGAGCACATCGCCATAATGTTCGAGGATAACGGCATTCTCCTCGCCGTCGTTTTTCATAGCCTTGAACAACCATTCTTTCGATTCCTCGTATTTCTGAAGCTTGTATAAGATCCAGCCCCTGGTATCCTGGAAGGAAGCAATGCCCGGCTTTATTTCATTGGCCAGTGTCGACATTTCAAGGGCCTTGTTCAGGTTCTTCTCCCGCAAGGAAAGGTAATAACTGTAATTATTGAGCACGTATTCATTTTTGGGATCATATTCCAGGGAGGCATCATAACAACTGTCGGATGCATCATCGAGCTTTAGCCCGTGGTAAGCATCGCCCAGGTTGGCATAAAGCTGGCTAACCAGGAATTTGTTATCCGGGTTCATGATGATCGCAGCATCCATATCTTTAATCGCTGCCTCGTACTGTTTTAACTGCAGTTTGGCCATGCCGCTGTAAAAATAGATCACCGGCTGGTTCGGGAAGAGGTCCATGGCTTTTTCCGATGTGCTGGCCAGGCTGTCGAATTGCTCCAGTTGCCATTCGATCTCCAACACCTGCTGCCAAACCGTGTACCGGGAATTATCCAGCTTTAAAGCCATTTTGTAGTGATCCCTGGCTGCGCTGAGCTGGTTATCGTAGTTTAAAAAGTCGCCGTACATGGCATGCGCCTTCGCTTCATCGGGATGTGTTTCGATCAACACCTCCGACAGGATAAATGCTTCTTCCTTTTTGACGGAGTCTTTGTTGATGAAGTTGATATAGGGAAAAAGTATCTTGATCTTCGGGTCGATGCCCAGATCATCACTACGGAAAGCGATCTTCAGGTAATGCATATATTTTTCCCGGTTGCCCTGGTTCCGGTGAAAGCTGGCCAATGCCAGGTAAGCATTGGGATCCTGGGGAGCGATGACCAATAGCTCTTTATAGATCTCTGCTGATTTTTCGGGCATGTTGTTGACCTCATACAGCTCCGCCAGCATGATATAGTATTTCGATTCGAAGGGATTGAGCTCTATCAGCTTTTTGATCTCTTCCGCAGCTTTGTCAACCTTACCCATTTTCAGGAAGATCCGCTGCTTCTGGAAGATCACATTTTCATTGACGCCGATAAACCCCTCGAGCGTTTCGTAGATCTTTATGGCATCATCATATTGTTCGGATTTAACCATGGTATAAGCCCAATCCAGGTAGAACTCATACTCATTCGGATTTTTTTCCACCAGGGATTCATAGATCTTACTAGCTTCCTTGAAGTGATTTTTGTCGCCCAATATTTCCGCGTAAAGCCGCAAATACCATTTATTTTCCGGTTGTAGTTCCGCAGCACCTTTGGAGAAAGCCAGGGCGGCATCCAACTGACCGGTTTCATAGTGGTATTTGGCCAGTTCGAAGAGGGCAGCGTGGTTGGTGGGATCTTTCCTAACGCTTTCGGCAAAAAGGGAAATGGCATCCTGGTAATCACCCAGCATTTTGGCTTTCATCGCATCGATGAAGATCCGTTCGGCTTTGGTCTTTTCTTTATCGGTGAGGTTGGCAGATCCTTTCTTGCCTTTGGTGCCGGTTGATTGCTTAACCGAACTACAACCTATTAGGCCCGCCAGCATGATCAGGAGTACAAAAAATCCAATATTTCGATAGCCAAAATTCATTATGATGATGAGAAATTTCTAAAGGTGGAATAATCTCCCAGACTTACTTCCTCGATTTCTCCGTGGTATTCTACGAAATTACCTATCATTGAGTTCCGAAAAATACCTGCTTTGATCTTACTATTGGTGGCAATGATGCTGTTTGAAATGATTGCATTTTCGATCATGCCATTCGCTCCAATCGATACATGGGGTCCTATTACCGCATTCCTAATCTGTACATGATCTGCAATATAACAAGGTTCTATGATGGTTGAATTTTCAATAGAAGCCTTATCGGAGATCTGTTTTACTTCCTTATTTAACTCCAAAACCCTTTGATTAGTATACACCGTCGCATCTTTATTTCCGCAGTCCAGCCATTCGGCGACCTTACCCGGTTCAAATACATAACCCTTGTTTTTCATGTTCTCCAGGGCATTGGTCAACTGGTATTCTCCTTTCTCCTTGATATCATTGTCGATGAGGTATTGCATTTCATCCCTTAGATATGCCCCGTCGCGGAAAAAATATACCCCGATGATCGCCAGGTCGGAGACAAAGCTATCCGGTTTCTCCACAAAATCGGTAATGTGATTGCTGTCATCGACTTTCACTACGCCGAAGGCACTGGGATCATCGACCTTATGCACCCAAATCGTACCGTCTTTGGTGGTATCCAGTTCAAAATCCGCTTTGAAGAGGGTATCGGCAAAAGCGACGATGATCTTCCCGTCAAGAGCAGGTTTGGCGCACAAAATCGCATGCGCCGTGCCCAGCGGTTCATCCTGGTAGTAAATGCTACCGGTGGCGTTCAATCCTTCGGCTATCCCGACCAGGTTATCTTCCACTTCCTGTCCGAAATCACCGATAATATAGGCAATCTCTTCGATGGGTTCCGGAGAAAGTCGGGCAATATCTTCAACCAATCGTTGAACGATAGGTTTTCCTGCTATGGGCAGCAATGGTTTGGGGATTGTCAGGGTATGGGGCCTCATACGCTTGCCCATACCGGCCATCGGTACTATGATCTTCATGAATGGTTGCTGCTTTTAATTTACGCCGGTATGACCGAATCCTCCCGCTCCGCGCGAGGAAACCTCCAATGCCTCAACAAGATCCCAATTCGCCCGCTGGTAGGTGCTGATAACCATTTGAGCGATTCTGTCTCCGGGATGAATATGTTGTGCTTCATTGGAAAGATTGATCAATATAACTTTGATCTCCCCCCGGTAATCCGAATCAATTGTTCCTGGTGTATTTAATAACGTAATCCCTTTTTTTATCGCTAAGCCGCTACGGGGTCTGATCTGCGCTTCAAAGCCTTCCGGCAGCTCGATATATAAGCCCGTAGGGATCAATTTACGTTCGAAAGGCGCTAAGCTAACAGGCGCTTCCAAATGAGCCCTGATGTCGGCGCCGGCAGCGCCCGATGTTTCATAAGAAGGTAATGGATTGCCGGACCTGTTAATTATTCTGATGTCCATTCGACACTCAAATTTAAGAGTTTATTTGGTATAAACGATCAGTATGGTTAAAATAAGGGTTAACCCGGGATCGGCTGTATTTATTTTCACGGAACAAATTTATCCTTCCGTAACTCTATCCCTGCCATACCGAAATAAAGCGCTAAAAAAAGCACATTGACCACCCACCAGTAACCGCCAAGCAACGGCCGGAGATATTCGCTTAGCCAGAAAATCACTATTGACAAGATAAGGAAAAACAATATTTTTTTCAAATTATAGTCGATCGGGTAATATTTATGACCGAAATACCCGGATATCAGCACCATAGCCAGATAACAGCACAAAGTAGCCCAGGCGGCACCGGTATATCCCATAAGGGGTATTAAGTAAATATTGAGTACGATAGTGATCCCGGCGCCCAGGCAGGCAATTCCGGCGCCCCAACCGGTTCTGTCGGTTAGTTTATACCATACCGACAGGTTGAAATAAATGCCGAGCATCAGGTTTGCCATTAACAAAATGGGTACTATGTTGAGCCCTTCATGATAGGCGGAACCAATGAAATGTTTGAAAAAATCGAGGAAAAGCATGATGACCAGGAAGAGCCCACAGCCGGCCAACACAAAATATTTTAGGGTGAGGGCATAAGTTTGCCGGGCATCGGGATCGGTTTGCTTTTGGAAGAAAAAGGGTTCCGCACCCAGGCGGAAGGCCTGGACAAACAAGGTCATCAATACCGACAATTTGTAGCATGCCCCATAGATACCGATATATGCCATATTCGTGTTCAGATCATAGGGGAGCAGGTATTTCAGCAATATCCTGTCCAGCATTTCATTAACGATCCCCGCGAAACCCGCGATCATCAACGGTAAACCATAGCGGATCATTTTACGCCACAGCAAGGGATCGAAATGAAAGGGGCCGGCCACGATATTCGGTAACAGCAGTAGAAGGGTCAAACCGCTGGCAGCAAGGTTAGCGATAAAGATATAGCCGACTCCCATATCCGGATCATATACCGTATGGATCATATCATGCCAGGCGCTCCAGCTATCCGAGCCGAGGATCATCGGGCAGGCCTTCAAAAAGAACAGGTTCAAAGATATGTTCAGGCCGATATTGATCAGTTTCAGGATCGCATAATGGGTGGCCTTGTGGCGGAACCGCAGCCGGGCGAAGGGAATGGCCACAAGCGCATCGGCGCCCAGGATGCATAGAAACCAGACTATATATTCCGGGTGATCGGCATATCCCATGGTAGCGGCAATGTTAGCAGAGAAACCGATACCGGCTGCACAAAGCACCAGCGTGCTGATGGTCATCGACAGAAATGCCGTACCATATACTTTTCCCGGATCCCGTTCTTTGGCTGCGAAACGGAAAAACGTCGTTTCCATCCCATAGGCAAAAAGTACCATTAAAAAACCGGCAACGGCATAAAGTTCGGTTACCACGCCATAAGCTTCGGGTGCAAAAACCCGGGTGTAAATCGGTACGAGAAGGTAGTTAAGGACCCGTCCGATAATACTGCTTAAACCATAGACTGCAGTTTGACGGGCTAATTTTTTGAGCGGGTTCAAAAAGGGTCGTGCTTTGGTCAGTAAAGGTACAATTTTTTATACCGCCCGGTTCTTTGCGGATCACCCCGGAAATACCGACTTATGGGTATTGATGAAACGTTGCGGCAGGCCTTATTTTGCGGGGAGAAATAAGCAAAAAATTATTCACTGATAAACGAACCGAATGATGAAAAATTATACCAGCACGCTAATATTCTGCCTGATGTTTGCCGGCGTATGCCTGATGGGTTGTAAAAAAGAAGCGCCCGAGGCATCTTTTAGCTTTACCGTAGATGAATTCACCGTTTCTTTCACCAGCGCTTCGACCGGCGATATCGATGATTTTGCCTGGGATTTCGGAGACGGCACCACCGGAACCGGCGCCACGACATCCCATACTTATGACGCTGCCGGCGAATACCAGGTTACCTTGACGGTAAGCAACAAAAAAGACAATGATTCCGACAGCAAAACCGTAACCATCGAGTCGCCCCCCGGTGATCCGGGTACCCTCACTTTCGACGGAGCCGACGGTGTTTGTGTGGCGGTCAGAACAACAACCATGACCGGTGGATTTCCTTTTACCCTGGGTACGGCGACCGCCACTTTTTTCGATGGCAGCGGTGGGATCGTCGATGCCGGGACCGTATCAGTAGACGGAAATGATCTGGATAAAAACCCCAATAATTCCTATGTACATGTGGCAGGCCTCAGCAGCCCTAACGGACTGACTTTTGGCAATGAAGTGCATTGGGTGATCTCGGGAGGCAATGGCATTCCCAATATCGATTATACCACGGACGCTGCGGATGATCATGTATTTCCGACCGTCGATGCCATTAACAGCGCCACAACTATCCCAACCGGATCGGATTATACGCTTGCTTCCCCTAACGTGCTCGATGCGGATTCTGTTTTATTTATCATTTCAGACGGAAGCGGAAAAAGTATTCATAAGACCCTTTCCCAAAATGCCGCATCCCATACATTTACCACCGCCGACCTAAGCGCGCTCTCTGCCGGTACGGGCATTGCCCAGATTGCCGCCTATACGGTACGATCGAAAAATTTTAGCGGGAAGACGGTATACTTTGTTAATGAAGAAGTTTCCAGTGTGACGGTTGAGATTCAATAACCAACCTTGAGGAAGGTTTTGTTTTCCATAGCATAAACACGGACAGGGGAATTCCATAAACGACACAACATAGACCCTGTTTTAAAGGCTGTCATAAATAAAAGAGGTATGATTAGCAAATCAACCTGCAATTGACAGCCTTTTTTTCTTTTTCGTTATCCCAATAATCTTTACTTTTAACGGATCGGCGAAATGGTTCCCAAAGCTGGCAGATGCTCAAAAAATACTACCAAAAAGACGGCGTGGAAGCCGGTTGTGATGAAGCCGGCAGGGGATGCCTGGCCGGACCGGTTTTTGCAGCAGCCGTCATCTTGCCCAAAAACTTTGCGCATTCCATCCTGAATGACTCCAAGCAATTAAGCGAGGCGGAACGCAACGAACTCAGACCAGTGATCGAGGAGCAGGCCCTCCATTGGGCAGTGGCACAGGTCGACAACCATGAAATTGACCGGATCAATATTTTAAATGCTTCCTACCTGGCCATGCACCGGGCGATAGACCGGCTTTCCCTCCGGCCGGACCGCTTATTGATCGATGGCAACCGGTTCAAGCCTTACAAGGATATTGAACATACCTGTATTGTTAAAGGTGATGGCAAGTATCTATCGATCGCCGCGGCATCTGTATTGGCGAAAACATACCGGGATGAGTTTATGGAAAACCTCCATGAACGGTTTCCGCGCTATGGATGGAACAGCAATAAAGGCTACCCTACTCCTACTCACCGGCGAGCCATTATGCTATACGGAGAAACCGAATATCACCGGCAATCTTTTCGATTACTACCTTTGCCGAAACAATCGAAACTATTTAAATAGATCCTTTTCATTTATTTAATTTCCAATTACAAGGATTGATACGGTCCGATAAACATCTTACCTGGCTTTTACTGATATTTTTGGGCAGTTTAGGCTGTCTGTCTCCTGCACTTTTCAATGATTGGGTCAATTGGGATGATGGGGCCTATGTGCTGCAGAATAGCTTAATTCAGCAGCTATCTTTCAGCCATTTGGGAAAGCTGTTTTCCACCCTTGAGGTGGCCGGTTCCTACCATCCGTTGACACTCCTTTCCCTGGCCCTGGATTTTCAGATCGGGGGGAAATCACCGCTGGTCTATCACGCCACCAACCTCATATTGCACGGATGTAATATCGTTTTGGTTTATCTCCTGGTTTATCATTTCCACCGGAACACCATTATCGCAGGGCTAACGGCATTGCTGTTCGGGATACATCCCATGCATGTGGAATCGGTGGCTTGGGTCTCCGCCAGAAAGGATGTGTTGTACGGCTTCTTTTTCCTGGGATCGTTATTAGCCTATGATAATTACCTGCAAAAAAGCCCCGCTAAAAGGATCTATTACCTCTTGGCTTGTCTGGTTTTATTTGGTCTGTCACTTCTCTCGAAAGCGGCGGCGATCATGCTGCCGGTCGTGCTGTTTGGGATCGATCATATCCGGGGAAGAAAATTATCCTCACGATCGATCCTGGAAAAGATCCCCTTCCTTGTGTTGAGTTTGATTTTTGGAGGCGTGGGGATATTAGCCCAGCAGGCCGGAGCAGCGATGGAAGAGGTGTGGGCAACCGAATGGACGAACAGCATTTTTATCGGGGCCTATGGGATCATGCTGTATATTGTCAAAGCGCTGGTTCCGGTCCATTTGTCTGCCTTTCATCCTTATCCCTTCGGGCCATCGGAGGCATGGTATATTTATGGCGCGATGCTGCCAGTAGCCGGTTTGCTATGGCTGCTTTGGGCCCGGTCATCACCCCGGTTGGTATTCGGCCTGGGGTTTTTCCTGGTCACCATTGCGCCGGTATTGCAGGTTTTACCTTTCGGCAGAGCGATGATCGCCGAACGTTATACCTACATTCCCTACATCGGTTTGTTTTACCTGGCCGGATGGGGAATGGACCATATCCTGCATAAATTCGGTGAAAGGAAGTTCAGGGGATGGGTTTGGCTCTTGGCCACGGGTTATATTCTGTTCCTCGGTATATCTACATTCATTCGAACCCAGGTTTGGCAAAACGGTCTTACACTGTGGACGGATGTGATCCGAAAATATCCCGGTCATGCTTTTGGATATTGCAACCTGGCGGATTATTGGAAGCAACAGGGAAACGCCGGCAAAGCGATCGAATATTACAACCTGGGCATAAACGCCGATCCCGGATTTATGGATGCCTACCTGGACCGCGGAAGGGCCTTTCAGCAACAAAACCAGCCGGATAAAGCCCTGGCCGATTTTAGTCATATTATCCGGTTTGGCAGCCAAAAACACAAAGCCTACCTGAACCGTGGCATGCTGCTATTTAGCGCTTACCACAACCCGGATTCTGCCCTGACTGATCTGGCCCGGGCGATCAGATTAAGGCCGGATTATGTGCAGGCTTATATCAATTCCGGAGTGATCTATGAAAAGACCGGCCGTCCTGACCAGGCCCTTGCCATTTATTCCCGGGGACTGGATCATGTTCCGGATAATCCTTATTTATACCGGTATCGTGGTGTGGTCGGCTTTTCCGGGAACGACCTTGCTGCGGCTGAGGCTGATCTGACGATGGCCATCCGCTTGAAGGAGGATTATGGGGAAGCCTGGTTTTTACGGTCGAAATTGAAACTTGAACAACAGGAATATGGGCAAGCGCTGGAGGATGCCCTTAAAGCCAGGGCATTAAACTATCCGGTCAGCCAGGCCTATCTTGACAACCTACGGGCCAGAAATTGACACTTATCGGCCCAATGATCCTAACTTTATGGCTCGAACCATTCCCTATCCCCGATATGAGCACCCTCGACTATCAAACGGAGTTTATCACCTTTCAAAATGAGCTGAAATCCTTTCTTTACCGTTTGGTAACCAATCGCCAGGATACGGAAGACCTGGCCCAGGAAACCTATATCAGGACTTTCCGGAGCATCGACACTTTTGAGGGAAGATCCAGCTTCAAAACCTGGGTATTTACCATTGCGGTTAACCTGGCCAAGAATTTTTTAAAAGATCAGGCGCGATGGCAGGAAGATTATCAGGAGAATTGCCGGAAAGCCACTTACGCTTCCCGGGAGATCCAGCAAACCATGATGGACATTTCGACCAACTCTCCCCATGGCGCCTATGTCATCAAAGAACATATCGATTATTGTTTTACCTGTATGTCCAAAACGCTGTTGCTGGAAGAACAGGTTTGTTTAATGCTAAAGGAGGTCTATCAATTCAAGGTAAAAGATATCATGGAGATCACCGGCCTGACCGAAGGCCAGGTCAAATACAATTTATCGACTTCCAGGGATCGGATGCAGCGCATTTTCGATCACAAATGTTCGTTGATCTCCAAAACCGGGGCCTGCCATCAATGTACGGAGCTGAACGGCATGTTCAATCCCAAACAAGATGCTGTACAGGAGGCTTTGAAGGTAAAAATGGTCCGGGAAAAAGATAAGGCTAATTTTAACCGCTTGTACGAATTGCGCCTTCAACTGGTCAGTAGTATCGACCCCCTGAATGCCGATGGCTTCGATTTCCACAATTACATGCTGGAACACTTGCCGGAGCATTCACAACCTGTATAATTTTTTACGCTGATCTTCAATCGTTTAGAAGTTTTTTGGTGGTTTTTCATCCGTTTTAGGCCGCTCGATTGTCTAAAAGGGCAAATGCTTCACTAAAAAATCGATAAACATGTACAACATTCCCAACAAACCTGTGAAAATGACGATCCGTATGATGGTCGTCTTCTTAATCTTTCAGTTACCCGCAGTCGCCAAACCATTGAATCATGCTGCTATGCACCCTTCTCCGGAGGATGGCAAGGCTTATATGACCAAGAAGGCATTCCGGTTGGAATACACCATCAGTAAAAAGATCATGGCCAAGCCGGAACAGATCTGGAAGATCCTGACTAACGGCCCGGATTATCCCCGGTGGAATTCTACGGTTAAAAGCCTGGAAGGAAGGATCGAAAAGGGTGAAAAGATCAAGCTATGCGCGATGATCGATACCAGCCGGACCTTTTCGCTGAAGGTGAGTGAATTGGTCGCCTCCCAAAAAATGGTTTGGAAAGACGGGGCAGCGCCGATGTTCAAAGGTGTAAGAACCTATACCCTGAACCCTAATCCGGATGGGAGCACACAATTTACCATGACGGAAGTGCTGAGTGGTATGATGCTGCCTATGATCAAAGGATCGCTGCCGGATTTCCGTCCGTCTTTCGAGCAATACGCCGCCGACCTGGAAAAAGAAGCCGTGGGCCGGTAAGTGGCATCTGCCATTTGAATATTGATTATTTTTATGGCTCAACAATCACCAAACCCCAAAAGATGTCATCACTCGAAGAACAGATCCTGGAAACCTGGCGGATCCATAACCGCATTAACTTGTATATGCTTGAAAACATCCCCGAAGATGCCTTTTCTGCCACCCTGAGTAAACGGGGCGGCCGGGATATTGCCCGGCAGGTGGCCCATCTCCATAATGTCAGGGTAGCGCGGCTTACTTCTTTTGCTAAAAAAGCAGGCTCCCCGCTCCGGGAATTCGAGAAGACGGAAAGCCCGCCTAAAAAAACATTGCTGGAAGCGATGGAAGGTTCCGGTAAAGTTATGGAGCAATATTTAAGCCATTGCCTGGAGAAGGAAGGCCAGGCTTCCAATTTCAAACGGGGTGTTGTTCCGATGCTGGGGTATTACATCACCCATGAATCCCATCACCGGGGTAATATCCTGTTAACCATGAAACAATGCGGATTTAAATTGCCGGATGCCTTAAAATGGGGGATCTGGGATTGGAATAAGATCTGACACCGGTGAAATTTTCATGGCAAAGTTTTGTGCTGTAACTTTTCCGGGAAGAAGATCGTCACACCAGAGAACAACAAAAAAATATAATTATGAAAACATCAGGATTCGCTGTACTACTCGTCAGCCTTGTATACCTCGCTTCAACTTTCAATCTCTACGCCCAAAAGCTGAAAGGTAATGGGAATGTGATCAAACAGGAAAGAACGGTCAATGATTTCAACCAATTGACGATCGACGGCATTTTTAACGTTTATCTGACCCAGGGTAATGCCGTGGCAGTAACCGTTGAAACAGATGAAAACCTGCAGGAGGTCGTACAGGTCAATCAAAAAAACAACCGCTTACATGTCAAGTGGAAAAAGGGAGCCTCTGTTAAAAAGTCGACCAAAATGAATGTTCACATCACCCTCAAAGCCCTGGAGGAGCTCGATATCAATGGTGTGGGAAATGTCACTTGTACCAATACCCTGACCCTCGGATCTTTAACCCTGGGTATTTCCGGGATCGGGAATACCACTTTATCCGTCGATGCCGAAACGATCGAAGCGACCGTCTCGGCGGTAGGCAATATCGCTTTAGCCGGTAAAGTCAATGATCTTGACATCCGCAATTCCGGAACCGGCAATTTACAGGCCTTCGACCTGGTGGCTCAAAAATTAAGCATCAACAGCTCCGGGATAGGCAATGTGGAAGTACGTGCAGAAGAAGAGATCAACATCGAATCCTCGGGGATCGGAAGCATTTACTACAAAGGCACCGCCAGTGTCAAAACACTTAATGTGAGCGGTATCGGTGTGGTGAAGAAGATGTGAGGGGGATTTTAACCTTTGAAAATTCGAATTCCTGCAGCATCTTGAATGGAATTCACCGAGTCCTCATAAAGATGGAAACTCGACCCTGGTTTCTTTTAGGCTGATCAGATCGATAATGTAAATATCAAAGGTGGCATAAATAGTATTTTCTGCCATCTTTTTTTGGTTTATCCTTTCTACAATGATTTTTTTTCCATCAGATGATACGCTGGGAGAAAGATATTTTTTAGCGTCGCATCCTTGTTTTACCAGCACTGTTTCCCGCGTATAAATATTTGTAATTCTAAGACTCCCATAAGCATCAATCCAGGTAATTTTTTCGGAATCGGGAAAACAAAAAATAGAATAGGCCGATATTGAATTCTTGATGTTTGGAATGACACGAACTTTATGGATCGCTGTAGGGTTATCAGTATACACATATCCGAAATTTTGATTATTATGACCATAAATGATTTTTTCGCCATCCGGAGACCAATGAGCCGTCCATCCCAAAGTCGAGTCCAATGTTGAAATGATCTCTCCATCTTTGTCCATGATCATTAAATTAGGCCGGGGGCTATCATCTTCTCTTCTAAAAATAATTTTCTCCCCATCAGGATGCCAATCTGGATACAGGCTCCAATGTTCGTATGTCAATTGGGTCAGGCTGTCTCCATTGCTCTTAATTTTCCAGACTTGATTATCGATTCTATTGAAAACGATCCAGTTCTTGCTGCTCCATTTTAACATGTATAAACCATCATTGGCTAAATGGCGTTCTTCTTTGGTAACTAGGTTATAGGTCCATATCTCACTGATCACATCCGGTTTCGTGCTGTCTGTTTTATAGTATACAAATTCATTGGAATTATTCGGATTGAAGCACGGTCTTCCATAGCCAAATCTCCGGCCGGTATAATCATATCCATCCCAAGACGGTCCTTCAGACAAAGGTATATCCACGCACCGATGGGCTTCTTTAGGCATGGGGGCCTTTGACTTTTCACAAGAATGTAAAAGCCATATAGAAAGGAAGAAGATATACCAACTAAAAGGTTTGTCCATTTTGCTCTAATAAATTTTAATAAATATACTACTTATCGTTTATCTTAATAATTTTTTTTTGACTGGTTATTGCTGAGGTCTTTACTTGACAAATATAAATTCCCTCGGGCCAGTTCTTGATGTCGACTTTTAGATGGTGATTTCCCGAGTATTGATAACCTTTCCAAATTTCATGCGTCACCAGGCCTTTAATATCAAAAATAGTTATTGAGGTTAAGTCATTTTGAGATAAAGAATAACTAACATTAAACCACTCAGTAGCAGGGTTGGGATAAACGCTTACTGGAAAAACTGCGTCCATATCCGGAACCAAGGGTTCTATCGTGGTAGCGGTACTATCATAAACATGAAGGCTATAAGCAAGTCTAAAATTGTGATTTACATTATATGGCAACCATTCATTTATGGGCTTTAAAATATTACCCACCATTTTATGTTTGAAAAAGTATACATATCCACTCAGATTTGCATGCGTATTTGAATAGCCGTCCAAAGTGATATTCTCTGAGGGGTATAACGGATTGGAAAAGCCCCACGGATCAGAAGAGTTATTTCTTACCCATGCATTTAGAATTACTTGATTGGTTTGCAGACTATGAGAGGAAGACACTGATATCTTATATACATCCACAAAATAAACTCCGGCTGATAGTCCTTTAAATTTCTCCGCTAATAATAAAGGTATATTGTTAGCAAAAAGAGAATAATTGGCTCCTGAACTGGTTGTTTTTTCCTGATATAATGTGTACTGGGGATATTCAATTAATCTTAATGAAGCTGCAGCATCCAACAAGCCCCATCCGGTTAAAGTGTCATAACCTAAATCCCATTTATCCTTAGCTCCTAATTGTAATAATTGCTCTACATCCTCCGGAGTCAAGTTAAGCGAATGTCTTGCTGCATGGCTCAATAACAACGCGGATACTCCTGTAACGTGCGGAGCAGCAACGGAAGTGCCACCGTAATTCCCATAGTCGAGCCCATTGGTAGCCAAGGACTTGACTAACAGCCTGGTACCAGGAGCAATCAAATCAATATTGCCACCATAGTTAAATGAATAAAGGTCTTTGGGTTTTGATTGGTTCCCATTTGTTTGATCTTTATATTCACCATCGGACCCGCTGGCTCCGACATCAATTACCCAATCATCGTTATAACTTGCAGGATAATATAAGCTATTGGTACCGTCATTGCCAATTGCCGCGACATTTACGATCAACATTTGAGCAGCAAAATGTATGACTTCCCTCAAACTGAAAGACATACTATTAATTACCCAGCTATGATTCATAATATCAATAGGGCTCGATAAACTTGTTCCGTGTTGAATGGCATCCAGAATAATGTCCAATGAACCGGGACTTTCATTACCAATTTTATTTGATATTAAATCAACTCCAGCATTACCCAAACCATCCACGTCGCCTCCGGCAATTCCTGCGATCCCAATATTATTATTTCTTAACGCCCCGATAATCCCTGCAACACCTGTTCCATGACCATTTGAATCAGGTTTAAATTGAGGGTTAAGATTGTTGGTATTAATGGCGATATTATTCAACCAGTCGTGACCGCTTCTAACCACAGATTTTCCGGCTGGGTCAATAAAGTCTTCATGTGTATAGTCTATGCCGCTATCATAAACTCCAACTGCAACTAAATCTGAACCTGTTTCAATATCCCATGCCCCTTCCACATTTATATGCCCATTGGGATAAATTAGGGTAGCATGCAAGGAATGTTGCTTTTTTAAATACAGACTATCAGAAGGAACATTTAGCCATTTGCCGGTATAATTGGGTTCAGCAAACCAAATTGAAGGTTTTAAATCTTCATCATCCAACATTTTGCTGATAGAAATTTCGTCTTTTAGGTGTACTATGCCCTTAGGAATGTATAGAATGAAAGTCGCCCAAAAATCGGGCATTGGAATAGTGTCACCAATTTTATTAACTAAATATTTTTGCTTTGTTGTTAGTTGTTTAAAAACTTTTGACATCCACCAATTCTCTAATTGCCCTTCTGTGTTTATTTGCTTATCTATCAATGAGATCACATCCGGAGCGATAAATTCCCTCACCTTGCCAAATTGTAAGTTCATATTATCTACCAAAGTCGTGTCAATAACAGAACCATCAAAACGAATCAGGATTTCGTTTTGAACATGAGTCGGCTTGCCCATCTCATCAAACTCAACATCAATATTTCTATCAAATTGTGCATATTTAATCGTGATATTTTTAATATCCCCATCATGTTCAGTTGTACCGCTAATATAAATGCTTCCATCTTTGTCTCGCTCAATAATATATGACATGTCTCCTCCATGATCCTTACCGTCATGTTGTTTTTCCCAACTTGTTGATCCATTACTTTCATACCGAATGGTTAACATATCATTATTATTTCCGTTGAATACGCTGCCAGTAACATAGCATACACCATCATCTTCCACTACTATACTAGTAGCCTTAGCTTCATGGATGAGAACATCGGCTGAACGCTTTTTAGCCCATAATTCAACTCCGGCTTTGTCATATTTAATCGTGATAAAATCTCGTCCCCCATTCAATTTTTCAGTATGACCACATACATATATGTTTCCTAAACTATCGGTATCAATATCTGTACTACCATCTTCCAAACCTGACCCATCAAAAAGTGTTTCCCATTCTATTAAAAATCCTGTATTGATCTTGATCGTTTTAATATCGAAATTGCTTCCATTCTTCGTGGCCTTTCCTGTCACATATATATTGCCCATTTCATCTTGGGTTATGGCGGATGGATGATAAAACCCCAAACTATTTGGATTTCCACGTTGTACTCCAATTTGGGCACCATTAGCATTATAAATTAATGCAGCGAAGTTCTGACCATAGATTTTGTTATCACTTCCGCCTATGACGACAACATCACCGTTAGTTTTCTTTTGAATGCCTACTGGAATATCATTGCCATTCGAATAGTCATACCTTGAAATCCAAACTTGGTTCCCTAGTAAATCATATTGTAAAGTCAAGTAGTCAAAACCGGTGCTTTTGCCCCAACTTTGTCCCGTTACACTTACTCCATTGTCATCAGCCACCAATCCGGTAGGGATATCTTTTCCATTTCCAGGTCCATTGTATTGAGATTTCCATATTACTGAACCATCGTTTTGATTTATACGCAATGTTATGTAGTCAAAATTTCCATTTCCCTTATGAAATGTCCCTCCGGTTATAAAAATATCTCCAAAGGTATTTGTACTTATTGCGGTTCCAAAATCGATATCATTACTTAAAGAATTGAATTCTTTTTGCCATAATAGCTGGCCTTGATTATGATATTTTGAAATTAGGATATTGGCCTTTTCACCAGACGTATAGTTATTAGCCAAAACTATTAAGTTTCCAAGTGGATCAATTGTAGATATATTCAATTTAAAAGAATCGGCAGGGAGTCCTGTCACATGTTCCCAGGATTTATTGACCAATATTTGGCTTAGCACCTGAGTGTTAATTAACAGGAGCATCCATAGAAGTACAAGCTGCCTTAATTTCACGATCATTGTTCTTAGGGTTGACATTATTAGCTTAATTCGCAGGGTAGTCAATAGATTTATTATTTAATTCAAATTCCTATCTAAATACAGCAAGTATGAATTAAGTTTTAAATGAAAAAACAAACATAGTGAATTATAAATTATTTTTAATAATTAAATTAATATATTTATTGTTTTCGAATTATATCTCCAGCTATTATATTCTAAATGAGTCTTTTAAGGCAAATAGATAGGAATTGCAGTAAAGGATTGACCAATCCACAAATATTTTGGGCCGTATGTATTATAAGGGTAAGACAGGTGTCTTTAGACCTCAAATGTGATGAGTATCGATAGGTACAAAAGCTATAACCAAAAATGTTTTCAGAGTTGGTAGAAGAAAAATGATGAATCAATAGCAACACAATTCATTCGGGTTCCGGTTGACCCGGATGAAGCCAGAGAAGATATGAGGGAGAATCCTTCGGTAAACACTACCGCCCCTTCATCATGGCCCAGATCTCGGGGAGCTTTTTGGCGGCGGCGATCTCTTTCATTTTTTCGCGGGCTTCCTGGACGGGGGAACCGAAGTAGGTTTTATGGCCTTCCAGGGATTTACCTACACCTGATTGGGCCAATATGACGGTGTGGTCGCCAATGGTGAGGTCTTTGGAAACGCCGACCTGGCCCCAAAGGATGACATGATCGCCGATGGTGGTTTTCCCGGCTATGCCGACTTGTGCGGCAAACAGGCAATGTTTCCCGATCACGACCCCGTGGCCGATATGCACCTGGTTATCGATCTTGGTGCCTTCTCCGATGATCGTTTCCCCGGAGACCCCTTTATCGATCGTGCAAGCCGACCCGATCTCGACATGATCATGGATGATCACCCGGCCACAAGAATGCAATTTATCATATCCGCTTTCCCGGCCCTTGTAGTAAAAAGCATCGCTGCCGATCACCGTACCGGCATGAATGATCACATGGTCACCGATCGTCGTATGATCGTAAATGCAAACATTTGGGTGGATCAGGCAATGTTCGCCAATGGTAACCTGGTTCCCGATCACAACACCCGGTTGAATATGGGTGCTTTCACCGATGCTGGCGCTTTCGGCAATGGTATGGGATAAGGGTTGAAAAGGACGAAAATGACGGGTCAAAACATTATAATCCCGGAAAGGATCGTCGGAGATCAGGATAGCCTTTTTTTCAGGGCAATCGACCTTTTTGTCGATGATCACAAAACTGGCGGCGGAACCCAATGCCCGGTCATAATACTTGGGATGATCCACAAAAGTGATATCCCCCGTTACCACCTTGTGGATCTCGTTGATACCGGTCACCTCGGCCAGGCCATTATTGATCAGCTCTCCGTTTACCAATTGGCTGATTTCGGCAGGGTCCATCGGTCTAGGCAGTTTCATACCGATAAAGATAACTGAAAAACCACAATTCCCCATATCGGATTCCCGTATCGGTTACAAGCCTCACAGACGGGCTTTGCCGTGATGATACCAAACCATTCCAATTTTGTAAATTTGCCTCCTGACCTAAAAAATTCTATGCCAATGAAAACCACACCGCTCACGCAAATTCATATCGATCTTGGCGCTAAAATGGCGGAATTTGCCGGCTATCATATGCCTATTTCCTATAAAGGTATCAACGAAGAACATATAGCCGTACGTAACCAGGTTGGGGTTTTTGATGTTTCCCATATGGGAGAGTTCATTGTAAAAGGGGAAAAGGCTTTGGACCTGATACAATTGGTTACCAGCAATGATGCTTCGAAATTATACCCCGGCAAAGTACAGTATTCCTGCTTTCCTAACGAAAACGGAGGCATCGTAGACGACCTGCTGGTTTACCAACTGGATGAACAGGCTTATATGCTGGTCGTCAATGCGTCCAATATTGACAAAGATTGGGAGTGGATCAATGCCCATAATTCCTTCGGCGCAGAACTGCACAATATCTCTGACAAGACGGTACTATTGGCTGTTCAAGGCCCAAAAGCAGCATCGGTTTTACAACCCCTCACGGATATGGATCTGCAATCCATGGCTTATTATACCTTTGAAAAAGGAGTCTTCGCCGGAATGGACAACGTGCTGGTATCGGCTACCGGTTATACCGGTGCCGGAGGATTTGAAATATACGTGGAACAAGACAAGGGTGTGGAACTATGGCATAAAGTTTTTGAAGCCGGCGCCTCCTATGGGATACAACCTATCGGCTTGGGCGCTCGCGACACGCTCCGACTGGAAATGGGTTATTGCCTGTATGGAAATGATATCGATGATTATACTTCCCCTATCGAAGCCGGACTTGGCTGGATCACCAAACTCAAGAACAAAGATTGCCTGAGTAAGCCTTATTTTCTGGAACAAAGGGCCAATGGGGTGGATAAAAAGCTGACCGGTTTTGAAATGATCGATAAGGGCATTCCCCGCCATGATTATGAGATCACCGATGCTTCCGGCAACCCGATCGGGCAGGTTACATCCGGCACGATGTCGCCCTCCCTTCAAAAGGCCATCGGCTTGGGATATTTACCGCCGGAATATAAAGAAGCCGGCCAGGAGATCTATATCAAAGTACGTAACAAAAGTCTCAAAGCGCAAACCGTAGACCTCCCATTTTACAAAAACTAAACGGTTAATTGTTCACCTGCCATGCCCCTTCAACCGAAAATAGAAGTATGCCTTTCCCCGGTTATGCTTCCGTTATATGACTTGTCGGATAAGATCGTCGTGGTGATCGATATTCTCCGCGCTACTTCTACTATAGGCGTAGCCCTGGAACACGGTGCATTGTCGGTGATCCCGGTGGCCAACGTGGAAGACTGCCAGCAATACGAGGGGGAAGGCTATCTCCTCGCCGGGGAGAGAGGCGGAGCAAAAGTCGAAGGGTTTAAATACGGCAACTCTCCTTTCGAATATATGAATGGCGCCGTAAAAGGCAAAGACCTGGTATTGACCACTACCAATGGCACACGGTCGATCATGCTGTCGAAAGATGCTCACAGGATCATTGCGGGATCATTTTTAAACCTCGACCGGGTATGCGAATGGCTCAGCAGCCAACAAAGAGATGTGATGCTCTTTTGCGCCGGCTGGAAAAACAAATTCAACCTGGAAGATACCCTGTATGCGGGGGCCGTGGCCTGGCAGCTATCCGATAAGTTCGAGATGGCCTGCGACGCTTCCCTGGCCGCCAGACATTTATATGATTGCTCGAGGTCAGACCTGCTGGGAACCATGAAACAAGCCTCCCATTATAAAAGACTCGCCGGTTTCGGCATTCAGCAGGATATCGCCTATTGCCTGACGCCCAACCAGATCAACGTTATACCTGTTTATTCGGATGGCCGGATGACGTCGTTGGTGGAGTAGAGAATGATGAATATCGAATGGGGAATGATGAAGGATGAATGTTGAACTTCTTCATTATTCAGCCTGCTGCCTTCATCATTCAATTCTGATTAATATCACCTGCCATCACAACTGGTTCTTATCCGTGGTCTGGCCATAATCCTGCGGGATCTTGATCTTATCGTTTTCGCTCAGGCCGGAGAGGATCTCTATATTAATACCGTCGGAAAGGCCTGTTTGCAGATCTCTTCGTTCAAATTCCTGTTCTCCTTTTTCCACTTCGACATATATCTTATCCTCATCGAATTGCAACAAGCTTTCTTTGATCGCCATCACACTATCCCTTCTTTCCAGCACGATATCCGCATTAGCGCTATAACCTGCCCGGATAAAATGATCTTCCTTCAACTCCAGCGCTGCCTTGATCTCGAACTGGATGGCGCCGTCTTCTTCCACACCTTTGGGGGCAATATATTCCAGGGTGGCGTCGAAGGTTACGTTTTCGATAGCGCCGATAACAATGATCAGGCGCATCCCATGGCTGATCTTTCCGACTTCGGATTCGTCAACCTTACCTTCAAAGATCATTTCACCCATATCCGCCACGGTGGCGATGGTGGTTCCTTCGTTAAACGTATTGCTTTCAATCACCGAATTTCCCTCCTTCACCGGAACATCCAACACCATACCGGCGATCGTTGAACGTACCAGGGTATTGGTAGCCTGCCCGGATTTTTTGGTTACACCTTCTTTGATCAGTTGCAGGTTGTTGGCAGCAGCCTCCTGCTCTTCCCGGGCATTTTCCAAGGCCAGCTCGAATCGTTGAAAATCGGCTTCCGCGATCACCTTTTGGTCAAAAAGTTTTTTGTTGCGGTCATAGTCTTTGATGCTGTTTTCCAGGTTTATTTTTGCCCGGTTCAGCCGGTTTTCGGCATTGTTCAGGGTAACCATATCCGGAATGATCTTTACTTTGGCGATGAGATCACCCTCTTTGATCAGGTTGCCGGCTTCCACATAGATCTTTTGAACGATTCCCGAAACTTGCGGCTTGATGTCGATTTCCTTTCTCGGTACCACAGAACCCGTGGCAACGGCTTTGCGGATGATATTGGTTGTAAACGGGGAATCCGTGTGGAAAAAGACCGGCTTTTTTTCCGATTTGGCATACAGAAAATAAAGCGTACCGACAATAATACCCACCAGGATCAATCCCAAAAGGCTCTTGAAAAATGTTTTCATGGACTAGCTGTTTTTAACAATGGGGTTTAATCTTTCCGCAAGGCATCCACGGGCCGGATCCTTACCGCCCGGTTAGCCGGTATCAGCCCGGCCAATAAACCGGCGATGACTAAAATGATCAATGCCGTCATGGCTACATCGAAATCGACGGCCGGATTTTGAAAAAAATCACCATTCAGGCCCAGGTAATTGATCAGCTCTAGCAAGCCTACGCCGAAAACCAGTCCGAAATAACCTGCCAGCGCCGTTAAAATAAGGGATTCCGAAAGTACCTGTGAAATAATATTGAACGGTGTTGCGCCAATAGCTCTCCTGATCCCTAATTCCTTTGTCCGCTCTTTGATGATGACCAGCATAATATTGCTGACGCCGATAACACCGGCAAACAATGTCATGATCCCGACAAACCATGAAATGCCGTTGATGCCGATAAATGCATTGTTCATTTCCGTAAACCTTTCTTCCGCATTAAAATGACCGAAGGCCCTTTCATCATCGGGTGAAACCTGGTGTTTTTTCATGAGGATCGATAGCACCTTTGCTTCGGCCAGCGAAGCAGGTATATACAAATGGGAGGTTAGGGCAAACCACCCCACCCTGTTCCCATAATTAAACGCATGCTGGAAGGTAGAAAAAGGTATGAAGATCGTGTTTTCATCCTTTTCCGCCTCCTGGCCGCCTTTTTTGGTCTTAAATACCCCCACTACCTTGAAATAAACACCATTGATCAGCACATGTTGCCCGATAGGATCTTCTTCCGCTTCAAACAAAACATGAACAACATTGGTCCCGATGATGGCGACTTTCCTTTTATCCTCGATATCCAACGCGTTGATAAAACGACCCTGATCGATCATTATCGACTGGATCTCACTGATAGCAGGATAATCGCCCATGACGCTGAATGCGCCGGACTTATTCTTCCGGGTAACATTATTACCGCCCCGGTATCCACCCAACTGATTCCTGGGTGCCAGGAGGTCTACTTCCGATACATTGTCCCGGATAAGTGCGATATCGTCGTTATTCAGGTGGATCGACCGGTTGCGGGGAAACCCGTTATAAGGAATGGAAGTCGCTTCTCCCCAAATATATAAGCTATTGGTAGCGAAACCGGCAAATTCTTTCCTGACCCCGTTCTCCAATCCCTTACCGGCTCCAAGCATCACCATGGTCATGAAGATCCCCCAACCGACGCCAAAGGCAGTCATAAACGTCCGGAGCTTATTCTTACTTAAGGTAAGGTAGATCTCCTGCCATTTGTCCAGGTCAAACAAGGTCATGCGATTTAAGGTTAAGGATCGATCTCCCCAGAACGGTGGGTTAGGATCCGGATACAAATTTACAAGCTTCGACCCGATTTCCCCACCTGTTTGACCAGCGGACATTTTTGAACCCCGATTTTCTTCAATCTGCTTCCAGGCTTACCGTCAATCGGGGATGATCAATCCTGCAACCGGTTGATGTGCGTTGTAATGTTTTTCCACAACGGTATCGGCCGGTCTTTTATTATATTATGCGGGTGTCGGAATGGAATAGCCGGGGGCTAAAAAAACCGACCCTCGACACTGCAAGGAGTGAAGAGGGTCGATAAGAAGCGCATCATAGTTGAAAGGGATGTCAATAGGTTAAGATGTGTCTTTTTACGGCAATTACATCCTGATAGAAGCCTTGATTGATAATGCGCTTTTGCATGAAAAAAAGTCCGATTTAATCGAATGGTTGCCTGATGTGGCAAAAAATTCTACTGTCAGCCATTAAAAGTAGACCAAATTAGCTGGAGTAGCGGGTAAATTATGACGAATGGACGGAATTTACGGATGAGTGAACCCGATCAACTGACGGAGTGTTGCGGTCCGATCACTCTTCCCGTAGGGCCTCGATCGGCCGGATCGCTGCCGCCCGGGTAGCCGGGAATAAGCCGGCCAGGGCGCCGGCTAAGATCAATAACAAGGTGGCATATACGGCAACGTTTATATCCACTTCAGGATTCCGGAAGATACCCATTTCCGGGAAATTGGAAGAGACCAGCTCCAGCAATCCCACGCCGCTAACGAGCCCCATATATCCGGCTACACCGGTGATAATGACCGATTCCTGGAGGATCAGACTGACCACCGACCAGGGCGTTGCCCCCAGCGCCTTTCGGATACCGATCTCTTTGGTCCGCTCCCTGACAACGATCAACATGATATTGCTGACCCCGACGATCCCCGCAACAATGGTTCCGATACCGATCACCCAGATAAAGATCCGGATACCATTGAGGATATTCATCACCGTATGAAATCGCTCGTTGTTATTCCGGATGCGTACGGCTCTTGGATCATTAACGCTAAAATTATGCCTGGCGGCCAGGGTCTCTTTCATCTTTCTTTTCATGATCTCGGATGCCTCAAAGCTCATATTACCCGTTGTAAACAATATCTGGTTAACCTGGTTGCTGCCGTTGAATGTCCGTTGGGCGGTCGAAACGGGTAAATAGAGGTATTCCATTTCATTCTCGCTGCCTTCATCTTTGAAAACACCTACTACTTTAAAGGGGATACCGCTCACTTTAATATATTTTCCGATGGCCTCTCCTTCCTTGAATAATGTTCTTTTGATCAGCTCTCCGATAACCGTTACCTTTTTATAATGGTCGACATCGGTTTTGTTGATAAAACGTCCTTGGGTGATAATGGTATTTTCCAGCTCTTCATGATCCGGGTGTACGGATCTGACATTGAAGTTGCCGTATTCCGGTCCATAGCTCACCAACCGTCCCCAGAGGTTGAAACGGGATGTGATGTGATAATCCTGATCGATCTTGGATCTGATATGCTCATAATCATCGTTGGTCAATCGCACGCTTCGACCGGGTTGTAGGCCATTATGCGGGAGAGCGGTTGTGCCACGGCTGATCCAGATGCTGTTAATGGCGTCGTCCTGGAAATCATGGATAAAACCGTTTTGAAGCGCATTTCCGGCGCCGAGTAATATGATCAGCATAAAAATACCCCAGGCTACGCTGAAGCCGGTCAGAAAGGTCCGGATCTTGTTTTTCTTAAGGGTGTGGTAGATCTCTTCCCATTTATCCAGATCGAACATAGGCCAGGTTTGAGGCTTAACAGGTGCTTTATTCTGCCAGTATTTTATGATCGCGGTCCATGATAATACCGTCTTTCAGCCGGATGATCCTGTCGGTTCCGGCGGAAATATCGTGCTCGTGGGTTACAATAACCACGGTAATACCTTCCTGGTTGATGGATTTCAGCAGTTCCATCACTTCGAGAGAAGTTCCGGAATCCAGCGCCCCGGTAGGTTCATCGGCCAGGATTACCTTGGGTTTGGCGATCAGGGCCCGTGCGATGGCTACCCGCTGTTTTTGACCGCCGGATAATTCATTGGGTAAATGTTTGGCCCAGTCTTTCAGCCCTACCCGTTCCAGGTATTCCATGGCAATCTTATTCCTTTTTCGCCGGCTGACATTTTGATAGTATAGCGGCAGGGCAATGTTTTCCATGGCATTTTTGAAAGAAACCAGGTTAAAGGATTGAAACACAAACCCGAGCATTTTATTCCGGAATACCGCTGCCCTGGTTTCACTCATTCCTTTCACCAATACCCCATCGATCAGGTATTCCCCTTTGTCGTAATTATCCAGGATGCCTAGTATATTGAGTAAGGTGGATTTTCCGGAACCCGATGATCCCATGATAGATACCATTTCGCCTTTTGCCACCGTCAGGTCTATCCCTTTTAATACCGGCAACTCGTGATTAGCGATCCAATAAGATTTGTATACATTCTTCAGCCGGATCATACTTACAATAACGGTAAAGGATCAAAAAAAGTGCTACCCGTATTCCCAACGCTTTTTGCAGGGTAAACCACCGGTAAGCAAAAGGAATTACTTTTCGGGAGGCATGGTCCCGAAGACCAGATCCCAAAAGCGGGAAGATACACCGAAAGCTTTATCATTATACTTGTAATGATGCAGGCTATGGTGCTTCCATAATGCTTTGAGCATGGCTGGAGGTTTAAAGGCATGCATGCTGTAATGCATAAAGCCATAGATCAGCCATCCCGTGATAAAGCCGGGCAGAAAACAATAAACATATTCGCCCATCATCAGTTCGAAAACGAAATAAAAGATCGCCGCTACCACATAGCCTAACAAGGGCGGCATGAACAGGTGCTCTCTATCCCTTGGATATTCATGATGGATGCCATGGGCATAGTAGTGAAATTTCTTGGTCCAGGAATGTTCCGTTATGAAGTGGTAGACATAACGGTGCAGGATATATTCAAAGAAAGTCCAGGCAAAGATCCCTGACAGGAAAATAAGGACAACCCAGTGATGTTGGGTAACGATATCCCAACGATAATTCAAGTAAATCGACCCGGCAATTATGGGCAAATAAGCCGCAAATATCAATGCGGGACTCGTTTTCGACAGAAATTCAAGAAAAGGGTTTTTAAATATCCGGGCGGTCTCCTTGTTTTTGATCTTAAAATCTTCCATATGACCTCAGGTTTATGCAAAAACGCGGCAGCGGAATTTTTATTTTTCAATGAATGCTGCGGTGGCGTTCAAGGTTGGGGAAACATCTATAATCTCGGGTTAACCGCAAATAAGTTAATCTTTATTTTTTTTGGTGAATTATTCATCCGAACAATTGCTCGTTCCGGATCAACCCCGCAAATTTATATAGTAATCGGCAAAAATACTTGAAATAAGTATTTTTTACGTGCGAAATTAGGCCCCGACCATTTCATTTGCAATGACGATTGATAGTTAAAACTAAATCAAAAATCAAAAAATTCCCCCAAAAATGTGGTAAATATTTTCTCCGGATCGTAGTGCCTTTCTTTCCCCGGAAACATCCGGCTATCTAAAACTCCATACCGATAATGAGAATATCATCGGTTTGATTGTGGGTGCCTTTCCATTCATGGTGTTCTTTTTCAATCAGCTTCACCTGTTCGTCCATATCCTGGTCGTGGATGGTCGTTATGAAATTCCGGAACTTTTTAACCATGTACTTCTTACCGAATTTACCTCCGAACTGATCTTGGAAACCATCGGAGAAAATATAGAATTTATCGCCTTTCCGGTAATTGATGGTATGTTGTTCGAAAGTGATCGCTTTTTTCAATTGCTGGCTGCCGATCGGAAACTTGCTGCCCTTGATCTCCAGCAGGTCTCCGTTTTGGAAATAGAATAAGGGTAGTTTGGCTCCGGCGAAAGTGATGGTTTTTTTATCATTGTCAATGCTGCATACCGACAGGTCCATGCTATCCCTGACTTTTTTATCCATGCTGATGCCGCCGTGAAAGGTTTGTTTCAACTTATTATCCAACTGGTATAATATTTCCTTGGGATCATAGATATTGCTTTCTTTGATGATCTGGTTGAGCATATCATTACCCATCATGGTCATAAATGCGCCGGGTACGCCGTGCCCTGTACAATCAACTGCCGCCAGCACCACTTTCTCTCTTTTCTTGGTATACCAATAAAAATCACCGCTGACGATATCTCTCGGCCGGTAAAAGACAAACCCGTCACTGAGCAGGTCTTTCAATTCATTATGATCGCCGATAATCGATTCCTGGATGCGTTTCGCATACCTGATGGAATTGACAATATTGGTATTGGTGGATTCCAATTTGGTATAGGCCATCGTATTATCCAGGGCAATGGCGGTATAACTGGCTAAGGTCCTGATGATCTCCAGGTGATAGTTATTATAGGCGTTTTTCTCAAAACTTTGCACCGTAACAATACCCAGTACACGGTCGCCCAGGATCATGGGAATATAGATCAGTGATTGCGGCGCTTCACCGACCAGGATATTGATCTCCTTGACATATTTTTTATACTCTTTTTTAATGTCGTTCATGAAGATCTCTTTCTTGTGCCTGATGGTCCAGACGGAAAGATTGTTTTCATTATCCATCGGTACAAATTCCACGGGCAAATGCTCATCCTTTTCGATGTTCAGTTTGTATTCCACCATATTTTTGTCCGGATGGTAGATATCTACGCCGAATACCGATGCGTCCATCACCTGGTTCACGTAATCATAAAGCGTGGCAAATATGTCTTCGAAGTTCAGGGTGGATGTGATCTCCTGGCCGATACGGCTCAGCACACCGATATTTTTGTAGGATTTCTCCAGCTCCTCCGACTGATCTTTTAGCTTGGAATAGATCTCTGCGTTATCCAGGGCAATGGCGGTATAGGTGGTTAGCGTACGCATGATCTCGAGATGCTGCTTGTTATAGGAATCTTTTTCAAAACTTTGCACCGTTACCGTACCTAAAACACGGTCGCCGATGATCATAGGCATATAAATTACTGACAGAGGCGCCTCGCCCATGATGATCTTGATGCTTTTCACATATTTCTTGTATTCGGTCTGAATGTCATTGATAAAGATCTCCTTCCGGTTTTTTACCACCCACACCGACAAGTTATCTTCGTTATCCATGGAAACAAAGTTTCCGGCCAGGCGTTCGTTTTTTTCGATCAGGAACTTATATTCCACCTTGTTTTCGTCCGGATGGTAAATATTAACCCCGAAAACCGAAGCATCCATGATCTCGTTGACAAAACCGTATAACACCGAGAAGATATCCTCAAAATTCAGGGTGGAAGTGATCTCCTGTCCGATAGAACTCAGTACACGGACGTTTTTATAGGATTCCTCCAGCTCTTTGGCTTGTTCTTTCAGCTCTTTGGTCCGTTCCTCTACATTTTTCTCCAGGTTTTCATTGACTTCCTTCTGAATGGCAAGGGCTTCATTTTGCGCGGTGATCTTTTCCAAACGGTATTCCTTAAGCTTGGCGATCAGGGCCAACGATAAGAGCGTGATCTGTAAAGCGGCTCCGATGTGGAGGCTGTTGGTCGTAAAAAAGTTTACGGGAATAAGTCCGTAAGTCCTGAGGATATAGATAAACAAGGCGCCGGCATAGATGGAAAAGGCTACGACAAAATAATTGGCTGCTTTCAACCCTTTCCTGGAAATGATCAATCCCGCAAAAACTACCAGCACCACATCGATCGAAGTAACCAATACCGTGAAATATACGGCCAGCTCCATCGGCAGCAGAAAGGATATCAGCTTGATAAACAGGGTTACCCAGATCATAACCATGATGAACCGGTCCAGCTTCGGCAAATATTCTCTGATCTCCAGGAATTTATGGCCGAATAGCGCAGTCCAGAAGCCAAGGGAGGCTATCAGGAAGGGCAGGATATTATTCTGGATCCAGGGTACGCCGGGCCACAAATATTCATACGCATGGCCGCTGAGCAGGGAAATGACCAGCAAGGTAAAGACCATGGAGATGACATAATAGAAATAGCTCGGCAATTTCATGGTGTAAAACATGAAAAGGTTATTGATGATCATCAGGCAGATAATCCCGTAAATAAATCCGTAGATCAACTGAACCCGGTTGTTGTCTTCCTCATATGCCGTAGGTTCCCACAGGATCATCGGCAATTGTATGCTGCTCGAAGTTTTGAACTTGATGTATATGGTTTGATCCATGTCATAGGGAAAGTCCAGTTCGAACAGGAAGTGTTTGTTATTGATGGGTCTTTGGGAAAACGGGTATTCATCTCCCGTTTTGATGGTTTTCCAGCTAAAATCCTTTTGGTAATACAATTCGATATGGTCCATCAGGGGATTATTTAGCTCGAGGATGTAGGTGGATCGCTTGTTGGATTTATTCTTAAAATCGAGCTTGACCCAAATGGCAGAGGAGGAATAACCCAGGTTGATGTGCCGGGCTTTGGACAACTGGAACTTGTCGTCATACTCTCCGGATAACAAGGCCAGCTTGTCGATGGAATTATTCTTATCGATATAAAAAGCAGTCGAAGGTTCGAGGGGATATTTCCGGATCTCATCCGTGAGCATGATGTTTTCCGGGTAGGCATTGGTTATTCCGGCACACAGGAATAGCATACATAAACAGCACCGAAGAAGGGTTACTGTCCATGCCCGCCTGAAATTATTTCGGGAAAAGATCAGATCCAATATAGTGTGAATTATATGCCAGAATTAAATGATCCTTTGGCTATTATAGCTTTACATCAACACCAACATTTCATTTCGACTCATGGAAATGTCCGGGTACTAAAGGTCATTTATTCACAAAATAAATAAAAAATTCGAAATCTCCCCGATACTCCGGGTCCTGATTTTCAAGATTGGCTATACATGTCTGTTCAATTATATATTTCCATTATTCTTTTGAAAGTGGAAATATATTCTATTATATATGTGGGCAATGTGAGAATAAAATATAAAAAAGTAAACGAATGGATTCATACATTGGCACTACATTCAATGAACCGGTAAAGTTTAATTGAATAAAACTTTTTGGCAGGTCAAACGACTTTGGTTTTCATCACTGATCTCCAGGAAATAAATGCCCTTGTTTAGCCGAGAAACATCCAAATCATTCAAATTTCCGGTAAGCATGGAGTGGAATACCTCCTGCCCTAACATATTGATCAAGCGAAGATGATATTCACCGGATACACTTGCATGGATTTTCAGTTGGTGATGCACCGGGTTAGGACTTATGGTAAAACGATTGTTCCAATATCCCTCATCCACCGTTTCTTTTTCAATTAGCATCTTCCCTCCTGGATTGGATGGTTGCCCGTCGGCAAGTGAGCCGGTATCGGCTGCCAAAATCCTGGAAGCCCTGATGTGGTGTTCTGTTTGATGCGTGTATTCCTCCGGCTCCAGCGGTAACTGTCCAATGTCTGCGAAGCGATGATAGGCTGACTTATATGCTCCGGTTAAAAAATCCTGATAGGCATTGCTATAAGCTTCTCCAAGAGTTTGTTTCGATTGGTAGGGCTGGTTACTCATGGTTTTGACTAATATCGGTTGATTGATATCGCGATGAACGTTTACCGGACATCCCATACAAGTGCAATGTTCAGGCTCGTCAGTTTCGTGATTGTCAAATACCGGAATTGTGTTGTAGCACTTGGTGGTGGCGTTCTTTACGGCTAAGTTATAGTTAAAGCTTAATAAAGGGTCACCCGCCTGGTCGCCATTACTGTCGCCCCAGTAGTTTCCTTTGACATCGATCCCGACCGGAATAAAATCAACATAGCAGACATCAAAAATCAACTGATTGCCATCAAACCGGTTGGGAATGTTAAACAAGCAGTTGCCGCGGGCACAGGCATGTACTTCGGCATCGATGTTTAAAACGATATCTTTGCCACCGATGCCGATATCATTGTCAATGATATACCCGCAGCCCCGGTCGCCTATGGTTAGCATGGAATAGTTGGGTGGCGAACCATACATTTCAATTCCTTTGGCGTTTTTCGTAGCATTGCTGCAATCGCGGATAACGGCCTTGTCACGGATAAATACATTGGATGCATGGCCGGATATACCGACATTACAATGGCTGATTTCTCCCTCAATAAAGTAAAAAGCGTAAACATCTTCCAGCTTTACGGCTTTGTCAAATTTGGTAAATTGGCAGTTGTTACTATGAATATCCGGGGAAGCAATAGCCTCGACCCCGATATTATTACCATTTCCCTGGAAGACATTATCATTCAGTGACAATAATCGTTCCACCCGATCCACTTTTATTGCAGTATGGCATCCGGTAAAGCTGCTATTCGCAATGTAAATCGGGTAAGTAGAAATGGTAGTCGAAGTATTATTTAGATCAACACCGATATTCAGCTCCTTAAAATCAGCGTCACGGATAGATAGATCAATGATATGATCGGCCATTATCGCGGTTTGACCGGTACCTGAAACACCTTCGAAGGTTACAGACTGAAATGCAGCTTTGTTATTTTCGAGCCGGATGGATGTATGAGCGCCATAGTCGACTTTTAACCGGTTTAATGCTACCTCATGGCCGTCGATATATAAGCTTGCGCCGTTGCTCAAAGCCATGATACGGTCTGTTTTACCCTGACCCTCGATGATCAGACGCCTGCCGGGGCCAAGTTGCATCCGGTTGCCCGGTTCAAACCGCAACAACCCGGGACCCGTAAAATGGAAATCGAGGGTGGAAGGGGTGATGATCTTTCCGGCTACTTTGATCACTGCTTGCCCGGCGGCCAAAGGCGTATTGGTGAAAGTGATCCCATGATTGGCATTTCCTTGGGTAATATGCCATTCTCCCTGGTTTTTGATAAGGACTTGCGCCCCCCGGTGCAGAATCAGGCTGGCATTCGGATCGATATATAGTTTGCCATAATCCTCGATGATCAACCGGGCGTTTTCGGCAATTTCCAGGACTCCGCCCGCTTCGATCTGCAAGACGGAAGAGCCCTGTACGAGCATTTCCGCCTCAGGTTCCAGGGATACCCGGCTATTGGATTGAATCAAAAAGGTACTGCCCTGGTTCACCCGGATCCGACCCTGGCCCTGAACGGTAACCAGGGCATCAGGTAGGCAAGTAAACCGGGTTTTTTCCGTAAACAAGGCCGATCCCGGTACCCGGAAATGCTGGGTAGGGCTCAAGCCACGCTCCAAAAGGACCTCTGCATTGGGCGCTACCACCAGGGAGGCCAGTGTGGAGTCGAAATCATGTGGGCTGAGCAGGATATTGCCGCACCAGCGCACAGGTTTATCCACGGTATAATCGTCGAAACGGATCCGTAAACGTATGGCGCCATCGCCGAATTGCGCCGGGTTTACATTTTCCTCCAGGATCTCCACTGAAATGCCGTTGAGCCAGATGGCGCGGTTTTCGAAGTTATCGATATCGAATTGGGTAGCTTCAAATTCATCGGCCGACCGGTAGGTGTAAACGGTTATGGAAGCAGGGTTCGTTGCGATGGAGAGCTCAGGGTTGCAAGCCAACCCAAAGGCGTCTAACCCGTCTCCTTTATAATGGCAGTTATGCATCACCGTATCGTCGATGATCTTGCTGAAACCGGTCCGAATGGCAAAATCGCCTGTAGGTCCACCCAGACGGTTACCTGGAACACCGCTATATAGTGCACCATCATTATCATGATCCTGGAACTGGAACAGGTCGGAATAGCCGGTGAAAGGGTTGGGTTTGGTAGTCGGGTCGGTGGGAATATTATCCCAGC
>JANQFB010000334.1 GCA_028278085.1 Chitinophagales bacterium | reverse complement strand
GTCTGCGACTGGGCGGTGACGTACTTCCTGCCCGGCGGCATGACCGGGAGCGGCGGCCAAAGCAGCCAGGAGCTGGCCGGATGCATCACGTATCTGGATCTTCACAGGCCCTTCCTGTTTTTTCCCGGTATAATATAGTAATCCCGACCTGGGGGTTTTGGCTTCCAGGTAAGGATAAGGTTGCTCTCCCCATTTTTTGTGGTAACGGATCTTTTTGGGTTGATAGACTTTCAGCGCTATATCCTTGAAACTTTCCCTCAACTCCTGCAAGGGTTTTACATCCATGGCATACATGCTTCGCCCATGGGTAGCCACGACCAGTTCATTGTCGCGGGGATGAACCACCATATCGTAAGATGCGGCGGCAGGTACCCCGTTCAAAAGATGCCAGCTTTTTCCCCCGTCCAAAGAGATGAACGTCCCGTGATCCATCCCGACATACAGCAGATTCGGGTTGACCGGGTCTTGCAATAAAATGTTCACCACATCTTCGGGCAGGTTGCCTTTCAGATCGGTCCAGCTATGGCCAAAATCCTCGGTTTTATAGATATAGGTTTTAAATTCATCATTCCGGTAGCCGTTCAACGCCACAAAAGCCGTTTGCTCGTCATGGGGAGAAGCCTGGATACTGCTGACCCAACGTTGAGGAGGGAGTTTGCCGGTAACTTTTATCCAATCGGCGCCTCCGTTTTTGGTGAGATATACCTGGCCGTCGTCCGTGCCTGCCCATATCATTCCGAATGCGAAAGAGGATTCCGACAAGGCCGTCAGGGTCGAATAAGGTACATTGCCGGCCGGTTTGTAATTAGTGGTAAGATCCGGGCTGATCGGATCCCAGCTTTCGCCCCCGTCGACGGTGCGGTAGACCCGCTGCGCACCCAGGTAAAGGATATCAGGGTTGTGCGGGCTCATGATCAAAGGCGACCGCCAGTTGAACCTTAGCGGATCTTCACCCAGCTCATGGCGGGGCGTGATCATTTTTGGCTTTCCTTGCCCGAGCTTGAAATAATTCCCAAACTGGTAACCGGTATATACGGTTTTATCATCTCTCGGATCGACGGCAATATACATCCCGTCACCGCCCCAGATCCTTTTCCAGGGCGACCGCCTGTTCGGCACGGATCGCGACGACCCTTTCATCACACCATTATCCTGGAGTCCGCCATATACATTGTAAGGAACGGCCATATCCACGGCAACCGTATAAAACTGGCCCGTAGCCGTGGTATTGAGCTTTAGCCAGTGCTTTCCTTCATCATAGCTGACATATAAACCGCCGTCGTTGCCCAGGATCAAATGTTCGGAATCGCGCGGGTCGATCCATAAAGCATGATGATCGCCATGCACGCGAAAGGTATCCAACTGGGTATAGGTTTTGCCGCCATCTTCTGAAAAAAGCAGAGGAACACCGGTAATATATATCTTATCCGGGTTATCCGGAGCAACCCTGATCTCTCCAAAATAATAGCCATAGGTATGGTAAACACCTTTTAGTTCGTATTCGTTGACTTTCGCCCAGGTCTCCCCGGCATTATCGGAACGATACACTTCCGCTCCCTTGATCCTGGTCTTAAACAGCGCTTCATTGGCATCCCCGAAGTAATTGGCCAGTGCCGAAACCGGGTATTTATTATCCCTGACATCGCTTTTCACCTGTTTGGCCTCATATTTTTCCGGGAAACCGTTATGCCGTAAAAAAGTATCCAGGCGAGCATCGTCAATCGCCAGAAAGGCCTTTTTATCCATATCCACATATGATTTAAACACCAGGGAATCTGGTGGTATACTATCGGCTTCGCTATCCGGCATCTCTTCCTGGTTATCCAACAGGGCATATAAAATATGGGGGTGAGAAGGGCTGACGGCAATACCGATCCGGCCGACTTTTTCTCCGGCAGGAAAGCCTTTGATCGCATAGGTCCATGTTTCTCCGCCATCATTGGAAGTATAGATCGCCGAGCCTTTGCCGTCGCCGTCGAAATTCCAGGCTTTCCGGGTCCGTTCCCAACTGCTCACCCATAATTGATCCGGGTTTTGGGGATTGATGATCATATCGATCACGCCGGTATGCTCATCGATGAACAGGGTTTTTTCCCAGGTTCGACCCCTATCGACTGTTTTATAAACCCCTCTTTCCTTGTTGCTGGTATATAAATTACCCATAGCTGCGACCCATACGATGTCGGGGTTTGAAGGATGTGTAATGATGCGGCCCGTATGCTGGGTGCCGGTCAGCCCGCTATGTGACCAACTTTTTCCCCCATCTTCACTCTTGTAAATACCCGATCCTGCATAGCTCGAGCGGCTGCTGTTATTCTCACCGCTGCCGACCCATATAATATCCGGGTTAGTGGGCGAAATGGCGATATCTCCGATCCCCTGTTCAAAGGTCTGATCAAAAACAGGTACCAAAGTAATGCCGTTATCCGTGGTCTTATATATACCGCCGGAGGCATAAGCTACATAAAAGATCTTTGGATTTTCAGGATGAACGGCAAGATCCGTTATCCTGGCGCCCTGTACCACCGGTCCGATGGATCTGACCGGATATTCTTTAAAAATAGAAGCCTTTGACATCGCCTCGATTTTTTGCCTGGTCTGTAGGATCTCTTTGGGGGTGGAAGGCTTGATCTGGGCAACCCCGAAAAAA
>JANQFB010000321.1 GCA_028278085.1 Chitinophagales bacterium | reverse complement strand
GCGAACCCATGGTTTATCCCGAGCCCGATTACGACCAGGAAGCTTGCCAATGCGAAAAGCTAATCGACTTCGTGGAAGCCTATTATGCCGCCAATGCTCCGATCATACCGCCAGGTTCCGATCCTTACGACCTCACAAACGTACTGGCCGCTGCCGGATTGACGGCAGATTTCATCGAAGACTTCGACGAGCTCGTCCACCCTGTATTGGAAGGGCCGTTTACCCGCATGAACGAGATACAAATATTCTACGACAATTGTTTGAACGGCATCATCAATCCCACGATCCCACCGTATGGCGGGCCCAACCTCACGCTGCCGCAAGCCTTCCGTTGCGAAACCGAACCGGAATCAGGCGAGGAAGTAAGCGTTAATGATTTTCTCACCGGCTGTGGAGCCGCCCTCGATGCCCTGGCCAACTGGAACAATACCATTGCCTACCAGCAGGAGCTAGCCGCAGCCGCAGCAAGCTTTGTGGAGGAATACCGGCAGGCCTGTTTCGAAGACATGGAAAACCGCGAGACCTTTAGCATGATCTATACCCTGAACGAATACCACTACACCCTCCATTTTTACGACCAGGCCGACAACCTGATCAAAACCGTTCCACCGGTCGGGATATACCAGCAGGATGTGAACACCGGAAACGTGATCCACAACGGGATGGTGCCATCTGCCGCCAATTTTAACCCCACGCTTTATCCCGGTGGTTTTGTTTTAGACCCAGACAACACCCTGGAAAAAGTAGCGGAATATCGCGATGGTACTTTTGCTAATTATGTGCATCCCGATCACACGATGATCACCCATTACGAATACAACAGCCTGCAAAAGCCGATCCGCCAAACCACGCCCGATGGCGGTACGAGCCGGTTCTGGTACGATGCCCTCGACCGCATCGTATTGAGCCAGAATGCCAGGCAAACAGGAGAAAACGAGTATAGCTACATCCTTTACGATGAGTTGGGCAGGAAAGTGGAGACAGGAGAAGTGGATCAAACGCTCAACCCCGTGCTACCCAATCCGACCTACGAGGAGTTACAAGCCATCGCCCGGACGGAAGATATATTCACCAACCCTGCCGGTAATCCCCTTATCACCTGGATCAACGATGGGAAAAAAGAAGAGGTGAGCCGTACCACCTACGACCAGCCGCTCAGTGCCACCGTCAACGGTTATTTTACGGGCGGGCAGCAATTCCTGCGTACCCGCATCAGTTCGGTGACCTACGAAGAAAAAGACGACGGCAACCCGGTCACCTACAACACTGCCAGCCATTACAGCTATGACGTGCACGGCAATGTCAATGTGCTCATCCGGGAGAATACCGATCTGATCTTGTTAGGGCAGCACTTGAAGACCATCGAATACGAGTATGACCTGGTCAGTGGCAACGTGAAGGAAGTGCGCTACCAGCCCGGAGCATTCGATGAATTCTACCACCGTTATTGCTACGATGCCGACAACCGCATTACACAAACCTACACCTCCAGGAACGGCAGTGTTTGGGAACTGGAACAAAAACAATTCTATTATGCCCACGGACCCATAGCGCGCACCGAGTTGGGCGACCGGCAGGTACAGGGCTGCGACTATGTATATACCCCGCAGGGATGGCTGAAAACCGTGAACAGCTCGACCGGGAACCGCAATCACGATGCCGGCGCCGATGCTTTTCCCGGCACGGTTAACCAGTACTTTGGCGAAGATGCCTGCGGGTACAGCCTGCATTACTTTGACAACGACTTTCAGGCTGTGGGAAGCAATGCCCAAAATAACCTGTTGGCCAGTGTGACCAACGTCAACTTGCAAAGCGATGCCGGGGAGCTGTTCAACGGCAATATCGGGATGATGGTTACCAGCCTCAAAGACTTGAACACACAGGCGCTGCCCACTCACGCCAACGCCTACCGCTACGATCAGCTCAACCGGCTCAAGCGCATGCACGTGTATAAAGATGATGCCGGTAACAGCCCCTACACCGACAATGTTTTCGGCAGCACCCTGCAAAACAACGGAGACTATGCCACCACCTACCAATACGATGGAAACGGGAACATCATGCACCTCACCCGGAATGCTTACGGCACGCAGCAGGCGATGGACCAGTTCGATTACTTCTACCCAAATACCAGCGTAGGCACGGGCAATGCCGCGAAAAAGACCAACAACCGGCTGCATGCGGTGGCCGATGCCGTGAATCCCCTTCCCGTAACGCCTTATGGCGACATTCAACCCGGCCAGTCGGATGACAACTATAGGTATGACGACATCGGCCAGTTGATCGAAGACCAACAGGAGTGCATTGCCGATATTGCCTGGGACGTGCGCAACAAAGTACTGCGCATTACCCGCGAACCCGGTTGCCAGGTCAGCAATACTACCGGCTATCCGAGTGATGTGCAATTCCATTACGATGCGGCCGGACAGCGCGTATCCAAAGTGGAAAAACCCCGCACCGCCACCACGTTGAGCGAACAAAAAGACTGGATCTATACCTACTACGTCCGCGATGTAAAAGGAAATGTGATGGCCACCTACCAGGGAACCTATGCGGAAACCGGCCCCAACACTTATGACGGCATCTTCGAGGTAACCGAACACCATATCTACGGCAGCGAACGCCTTGGCATAGCCGATCCCGGTGAAGGAGGAACACCAAAACAAGTGGTGGCCAATTTCACCGCCAATACCACCACACGCATCAACGAAGGCGTCACCGAAACCATATTTAATCCTTCAACGGTGATGATCAATAGCATTACCGATCACCTGGCTGATCACAGCGGCAACGCCTCCGATGAAAAAGTATATCACCGCAAGCTGGGCGCAAAAGGCTACGAGTTGAAGAACCATCTCGGCAATGTGCTCGAAGTGATCAGCGACAGGCGGGCAGCTATCCCCGGCAACTTTTTCTTTGAAGATTTTGAAGCTGAAGAGATCGAGTTCGACCAGTCCGCTGCCGTGTTGCCTAACGTATGGTGGGTACCCACTGCCGGAGGGGCAGCGGAAACCATCCAAATGCCCGATGGCAACCACGCCCTGAAAGTCACCCGTCCCGGCCATGTGGATGTATCCATCAACCGGACCTACGACATTATCCCCGGAGAGACCTATACCGTATCTTTCGATATCCTGGAAGCTTTTCCCACTGCCAATGTGCCCGTTTACTTTAGCTGGCAATACCTGACCGGCAGCGGCTGGACAGCCGATTTCAATGCCTCCGGCATCACCACCGCAGGCCACACCCAATTTACGTTTACGCCCACTGCAGGTGCCATCGGCCGGCTGACCATTACCATGGGCGGCTCTGTGATCGATCCATCAGGCAACCACTTAATTGTAGATAACATTTACATTGAAGGCCCGGGCGTACAGGGCAACAAAGCCCTTTGCCAGCCCGACATCGTAGCCGTTAACGATTACTACCCCTTCGGCATGATCATGCCCGGCCGCCACCAGCAATCAGCCCGTTATCGCTACGGCTTCCAGGGCCAGGAACAAGACGATGAGGTAAAAGGCGAAGGCAACTCGATCAACTACAAATTCCGGATGCACGACCCGAGGCTGGGAAGGTTTTTTGCGGTGGATCCGTTGGCGGGGAAGTATCCATATAATTCGACTTATGCTTTTAGTGAGAACAGGTTGTTGGATGGGGTTGAATTGGAAGGGTTGGAGTATCATGAGGTAAGAACTTCCAACTGGCTTGTTGATGAGGAAGGAAATGTCCTTCACAGAATTGGTGGAATAGATATTCGTCTGGTTCCAGGTGTAAATAATGGCATGACAGAAATAATTGAGATACATCAAACGGCAGACTATGATATTGTAGATGTGATATATGAGGAAGAAGTTCCAGAGAAATTTGGAAATGTAAAAGAAGAACATTCATCAGAAGATCAATTATTGTACTTAAAGCAGTATGATGGGAACAATTGGGTAAACATGGGCAGAGTGTTGGAAGAAGTGGAGATAAGTGTACAAGGGTTATCGGTGAAAGAAAAAAAAGCGAGAAGAGAAGCTAAAGAATCTGAAAGATATTGGAAAGAAAATGGCTTGATCTTTGGTGCATTAGGAGTTGCCGATTCATACGCTCCTAAAATAGCTAAGGCAGGGTCTAAATTTATAAGTCCAGTTAGTATCGTCGAGTCATTTAATGTCATATTTACTGGAGAGGATTTCGATAGTGACGAAATAAAAACAGGATCTGATCGATATCTTATACCTTTTCTAAATATTGGTTTCGAATTTCTCCAAATACCCGGAGTATTAAATAATTATAAAGACATTCAAGAAGCTGTAAAAAGACTAGGTATGATAAAAAATTCTAGGGATGCAGCAGAGGAGCTTATAAAGGATGATAATACACGAGTTGTAGATCCTAAAGGAGGGTTCTAACTTCCTCCCTCGCTATACTTACCTTGAAGTTGGCATGGGTGGGATTCGGATATACCTTTATCCTACCAATAGCCAACCCCGTTGTCTCCCGAACAATTTGCTTGGGTTAGGAGGGACAGATCCTAATTTTACACACAAATGGAAGAGGCTTATTTCACTTGGGGGCAGGGCTGAAATGGAACATTTTCACCCAACAAACCTCATTGGCGCTTAACGATCTTTCGGATGATATTGAGCGTGTTTTGTAATTGCTCTCCTTTGGCTTTCAATGTGAATTTTGCCGAAGCCAGTTCAGCGTTTTGGGTAGCCAATTGTGCTTGTTTGGTAGCGGTTTGAGCGTTCAACTGTTCGCTTTGCGCTTTTTGCTGATCATAGGTCGTTTGGGCCTGGTTTTTTTGGGTATTCAGGACAGCCTTTTTATTGGCCAGATCAGCCTTTTGTGAATCGATAACGCCATTCCACCCATATTGAGCATTCTGACGGGCAGTTGCAACGGCCTGGTTATGTTGTTGTGTAGCCCTGCTTACAGCGTTATCGGCCTGAGCACGTTGATTGAGGGTTTCATTAAGGGTGGTCTGTACCTTTCCGTCCCACTCCGCTTTCAGGGCCTGGTAATTATTTTGCGCTTCATTGACCGCATTTTTCATGGCCTGCTGAGCGGCAGCTTTGTCTTGACCGGCCTTGATGACTGCCTGCACTTTAAGATAATGCTGGTAGATCAAATTCGATTCTGCCTCGCTGAAATTGGAGATGGTATGGACGGGATACCCTCCTCTCCCCATCGTAACCGGGAAGGAACCGTCAAACTGTACCCGCATCAAGGTGCGATTGGTCGCCCAGTCATCGTTGAGGTTAAAAAAGATCTCTCCGGTATCTTCCCGGCAACCGATCGGCAGGATCGTTTGGGGTGCGGTGTAAATGACCTGCTCATCACTTCCATCCAAATTGGCTTTTTTCAGCTCCCGGTCGGCGGACCAGTATTTTTCCCCCCTTTTTTGATTGACCAGCAGCATCACACTTTCGCCACTGTTGTTAGCCCCCGGGATATCGGTCGTGGCGGCTTCTGTCGTTAGGGAACCGGAGTTGGTGTTAAATACCCGGAGACACCTGATAACCTTACTGGCATCAGGCTTTGCGGTATTCCACCGGATCTCTTGCCAGTTGCCAGTTGTTCGAAGCTTCGACAAGGGTTGCAGCGAATCATCTTCCAGGCGTACGGAGGAAGCATCACCGCTCACATTGCCCTGTACCAGGGCGCATTTTTTACTTTTATCACCGGGATCGTAAGCAAAATAGGATGTGTTGGTGCCCGGGCATTGTATCCAGTATAGGGTGGTCTGATCTGCGTCAAGGGTCAAAGAGGTAATGGCCATGCCGGGGACAAAATAGAGCAAACGGGTCTCCCTGGTTTCCGTATCGGCCCAAAAGATCCCTCCGCCCCTACTGTTATTCTGACACCAATAAACGATATTGGGTTTTACCGGATCGGGGCACATGTCCCGGATATTCACACAGGCATTCATGATCATGTCTTTATCCGCATAGGTTTCTATGCGTAGCGCCACCTGTTTTCCCCCGTTAACAAATTGCAGGTCGTCTATGGAAACTTTGGTGGAAGTGTTATTATTTTTAGGCAGGATCATGAGGAAGTCGTTGACACGCATACCCATACCCCCAAATCCTTGGTAGGAAGGTGTATTACCCTGTCCGGCCAGATCTTTAAGGGTTGGTTTTTTATTGACCCGATATTTGTACCACGCACTGTTGCCCAGGGTATAAAACAGGATATAAGGTTTATCTCCCTCACCTTCATAACCGTTGATCATTTCAAAGTTGATGGGTTGAAGCGTGGTTTTCTGGGAGCTGTAGGGAAGGAAGTAATTGTTTACCGTTGTTTTTGTCGGAAGTACTTTGAAAACGCCTTTAATGTTCACGGCTTTTGCGCGCAGGGCTGTTTTGGAATTCTTCAGCGGCGTCAATTGGTTGATATAGTTTCCCCGGAGCGTGTAAAAAAATTTGATCCCGTGATTGAGTAGGTTTTGGCGGGCTTCGTCACCTGCTTTTTTTATTGTTTCCCGGGCATTGGCAAGCGCAGTATTTTTGATAGCTGCCGCTTGTGCCTGTGCCTCAGCGGTTTTTTGTTTCATGGCCGTAAAGGCAAGCTGTTGGATCTTATTGATTTGATGAGTATTATTTCCATTGACGATCTTTTTCCATCCGGCCAGGGCGTTGTTCCTTCTTGTTGCCGGATCACCTCCCCTGAAAAAGCGGTAATACCGGTTGACAAACTTATTCCTGTTCTCGAACCTTACTTCCGATACGGTAAGTCCGTTCACCAGGCAAAAGGCAGCCCCGTCAGGGGTCATACCCATCTTGATCAACGAAGTCCATTCGTCCAACCAGGGCAATAGTTGCCGGAAGGTATCCAGGGTGGTTCTTTGGCCTCTGTAGGAGAGATTGTACATGATATAGCTAAAAAACTGCTGAAAGTTTTGATACAAGGAAGTGATCGTATCATTAATTTCGGGAAAGCGCATCCCCGGCAGACCCCTGCTGTATACTTCGGAAAAGCTGCGGTAAAAGTTGATCAGAAAGGTATAATCCTGGTAGCGGACCAGGTGATCGCTCATAACTTTCTCCTTGTCGGTCTGGGTTCGTCCTTCGAACATCCAGGTCCGGGCATTGGTCTTGATATCCAGTTCCCCGGAACCTGCTATCAGCGCCGCTCCTTCTTCCGTAGCGCCCCAGGTAAGGTGTCGTTGCCAGGTTTTTAAGATCCCGATCAAACT
>JANQFB010000301.1 GCA_028278085.1 Chitinophagales bacterium | reverse complement strand
AATGCGTTTACCCGGAATGGTTATATACATTTCCCGGTCTCTGACCTCGGCAGTGTAAATGGTGGCGTCTTCATCAATGCTAATATGATGATACATGACGACTTGCGATACAATAACTTCTTTGAGTTCTCTTTTAAACTGTTTGAGTGTACTGGCTTTAATTTCCATTGGCTATTTATTTTAATGCGGACATAAAATCCCTAATTGGCGAACAGGCATATTTTTAAGCCTGTGGCCATTGCATTAATACCCGCCAGTAAGGGTAGATATTCCCACCGACTATTCGGAGGATTAATACAGGCGTATTAATGTATCAGGATTGAAGCGAACCCAATGGGGAATCCCTTGATATAATTCACATAGCTTCCGAAATTGGAGCTAAATGTAAGAATGGGAAATCTAATTAATGGAGACTACCCACGTTATAATTTGCAAGGACAAAGAAAAAGAAACGTATTTAAAATGTCAAGTCAAAATGAAGGTTACTATTGACAGCATAAAAAAGTAGTATTAATATATAGAATATTTATAATTAGAAGGCTAAGTCCCTAATTATTACAAATGAATTGACAGTGAAGCAAGAATGTAAAATAGATTCTATTTGTTGTTGTTTGAAAGCTACTTGTATATCATAAACCCCCCGAAACTGCTAATAGATAAGTTTTCAAACAGGTTTATTGTGCAAATTATAACGTGAGAAAACAAGGTGAACAGTTTCGGGGGATAGCTTTATAATTCCAAATCTTCAATGATTACAATAAAATACTTTTTGCGATTACAAATAATAGAAACCTTTACATTCGTTTTATTAGGCGTTACCTGGACTGATTCTACATGTATATCAAAGTTTTTATTTTGAGATTGTAAGGTGGCAATGCTATGATGGATTTTTTCGATCTTCTTAATAGATCTATCAGAAAATCTTGATAATTGAACTTCGCTTGGGGAAGGAAAAAGTTGCAAGAGCAACAAGCATTCAATTATAATACTCATACCTTACTTGTTTGCACTCTGCAAACTATGTTTATCGACGATAAATTATGGTATCATAATGTAAATAAAAATTAAGTAACTCATTTGAATATATTTTTCGTATTTTCCTACATATTATGGTGCAAAAACAGTAGGATCCATGAAAAAATTAAAAGAAATGGCTAAAATTATTACGCAAAAGAGAATTGAAAAAATTGAGTTACTGAAGAATACGACATTGAGTAACAAAGGCAATAAACTATCTCAACTGTATAAAGGAATCATTAGTGAACAATACCAAACAGATGAAGATGCTGCCAAAGACCTTTATAACTCTAGCCCGTCCGATAATAGGTACTTAGTTCTAAAACATAATTTTAAGAAACGACTGTATAATAATCTTTTCTATCTGGATGTCAACGAACCAAGTTATTCTGATTATAAAAAGGCCTTTTATACTTGCTATAAGAATTTCGCTATGTGCAGAATATTATCATCCCATAGTGCTAGAGAATCGGCTGTGGAATTAGGGAAGAAAACACTAAATGTCGCCATAAAATATAAGTTTGCCGAAGTTGTAATCGGATGTGCAAAAATATTAAAAGATGCCGCATTTCTGGATGGAAATTTAAAAGAACATCAAGAGTTGATAAATCTCATCGAAGAACACGAAAAAGTATTAACTGCTGAATTGTTAGCTGAAAATTACTATCAAACTTTAGCCATTCATTACACCAAATCTGTAGCCTCAAAATCCGAGTTGACAAAACTGGCAACAAAGTTTCTCAATAGATTGGATCAAATGGCATTGAATTATAACACCCTTAATTTTCAAAAAGACTATCATAGAATTAAGGCCTTTCGCTATGAATTTGAAGGAGATTACAAAAACGCATTAATGGTTTTTGAAGATTTTGAAGGGTTCCTGAACTCAAATCCAGTTTTTAAAGATGAAACGATATTAGCATATCTATATACATATAAGGTTGACTGTTATCTACATCTAAATGATTTCACAAATGGTGAAGCTACTGCAATCAAGGCACTAAGTCTTTACAAAAAGACTGCTGTTAATAGATACATATTCCTTGAATACTACTTTTTACTATCAATCAGAACCAAAAACTATGAAAAAGCTACGGAAATATTTATCGATGTTTTTGAGTATACCAAGTTTGAATATTTTAGGGAAAGTATTAAGGAAAGATGGCGTATTTATCAGTCTTATATTTATTGGTTGTTGGAAGCAAAAGTTATTCCAGCAACTAATATCCCAAATAAAATAAGCAAAACATTCAGCATCAATGATATTCTTTCAAATGTACCTATTTTTTCAAAGGACAAACGTGGTTATAATGTAGCAATTTTGGTAATTCAAGTTCTCTTTATGCTTATAAGGAGTGAATTTGGAAGAATTATTGATCGAATGGACGCATTAAAGTTGTATCGGAGTAGGCATTTGAAACGCGAAGAAGATTTGAGGAGCAAGGTTTTTATCAAATTACTTATGATCATGGAGAAGCAAGCCTTTGACTTTCACCTAACAAAACAGAAGGCTGAAAAATACCTGGAACAATTAAGCCAGCATCCTTTCAAATATGAAGGCACTCCGACAGATGCTGAGATCATCCCCTATGAAACCCTTTGGGAAATGGTATTGGAAATTTTGCATAGTCAGGACGTTAAGCGTTAGAATCTCAATATTTGCTGAGTTTGGGAAATTGCACTAAGTTTATGTCAAAATCACAATATGGAAAGGGCAATAACCATAGAAAATATCGTTGACATATTTTACCGTACCATCAACATGGAGCAATTGACAGATTCCAGTCCGTTGACTGACTTTGTAAATTCCATTCCCAAGGATCCGGATAAACGGAAATTCTTACAACAACTCTACAACCTTATAACAGACAAATTCCGCTATGAAAAAGGCCGGGAAATAGGAGAATTTAAAAGCCCGCAGCGGTTCCTGATAGACGAAGAAGGGGATGCAACAGATTACGCTATATTTTGGGGTGTTTTGTTAACGCATTTTAATATCAAGTACAAGCTAAAGGTAGTTTCATTCCATGATTCGAATGTCTATTCCCATATATATCCTGTGGCGGAACTGGAGGGAGAGCAAATTGTATTGGATAGTATCTATGGCCGGTTTAATGAGGAGCATCCGGAAATAACAGCCGAAAAGATAATTCACAATAAAAAAGGGTAGGCCATCGGCTACCCCTTCTTGATTGATCCCCACTTCAATCAAGTTCATTCAAGACATTCAAGCATTTCAATTAGTTCCGGTTGTGGGTGACAATCGGATTTGTCCGATCTGTAACTACAATGTGTAAATAAGCCTGGGTTACCTGCCAATGCTCGGTCATTTACATCCCAAATATCATCGTTGTATTTGAAGGGTATATAATGGTACTTTCCCTGTTTCCAATAAGTTAATAACAGATCCAAGGTACGGATCTGTGCATCGGTGTATTTCTCAAAACCAAAAAATCCTCTGAATCCATCCGGATAGATTTGAACCCGGTCTTTTGGTATTACTGTCCCAAAATCACTTACCCATTTACCATTCCGGTATATTAGTCCTCCTGCGTTATCCAGTTCAACGCCAATACTCCTTTGATTCAAATTAGTGTTTCTTATCTTATAATCGGTGAATCCCCGGTTTTTGAAAATATTCCATTTAACACCTAGATGGTGTCCCCAATATTTGCTACTGAAACATTGGAAGGGTTTACCATTATGATGTATGATAATACAGGTGGCTATCCTTTCTTTTGTTTTTCTCCACCATTCCAGGTCGCCAGTTACGCCAACTGAACTAACGGTGTGGTGCAAGACAATTTGATCTTTGGTATGTTCTACTTTATAATATTGTTCGGTTGGGAAATCAACCATTTCTATCATTTTCAATATGTTTAGTCTACTGTCCTTAGTTGTTGTAAGCATGGATCTGACTTTATTGAGTTAGAAAAAATTATAACCGATTATCTGTATTTTGAATGTACCAGTTAATAAGGATGAATACCCAAATGATTATCCAAGTGATCGCCACAAATGGGATAAAACCTATTTCGGGAAACAAAAAGGCCCGGACCTTTTTAATGAGTTGTTTCATTGGCTGGACCAGTTAATTGATCGGGTGTTCTTTCCCCATTATGAACAAAGTCAAGAAAACTTGATTCCCGGAAGGGTACAATGCCATATTCCAGGTCCGGATCATTATTTTCCCATCGAAGAATATAGTAAAAGAGTATAGCGAAGAAGAATCCGAATTTCATGGCCTCGTTTGGATCTCCTGTATACAGTAATTGTCTTTTGCCGAAGCTATTGACCTTTTGATAGTACAATGTTCTATGTATCACCCTCACCTTTAAGGAGAGAAATTCTGACGAGCTGGTTTCTGGCTCCAGTTCCCATAGCCGGATGTTGTAGGTATCGGTCAGAACGTCCCGGATTTCAATTAATTTGTAAATCCAGACGCTTATCAAAGCGTTGAAGTAGTCCCAATGTTGCAGTATGTATTTCACGTGATAAAGTTTTAGGGTTAAGTTATTCTTCCAAAAGTTCCTGCTGAAATACCAGGTACTTTATGCCGGTCATGGCATAACGATTCTTTGTGGCATGGGCGTAATTAAATTCGTCGCCACCTTTGGCTTTGACAACCTCAATGTTGATACCGGCATCATAAAGGGGTTGAATTCCTCCCCGAATATCCCCGCTTCCTATCCGTTGGAAGATGACTATCCAAATGGTATTGGGGAATTGCTTGCGTAAGCTGTCAAACTCTTTGGAATGAGCATCCAGTTTGTTCCAACTATCTATGATAATCACATCGAAGTTGTTGGCATTTTTGCGGATAGTCTGGATACCGTTTTCAGCTTCGCCAGATATTAATATATTATCAATGTTTTTTGGACTGATATACTCATCTCTCATTCGCTCGATAAGATCTGATCGCCCACCAATTTCAAGGCTGTAAATGCCTATATTGAATCCAAGATCCGCGAAGCCATCAGCCACTTGGTAGGTGAACCGTGTCTTACCGGCTCCCTGGTCCCCTTCAACGGTTATGGCAAGCCTGTACCGTTCAAGATCACCGAACAGCTCGCCCAAGTCTCCGGGTAAGCGGAAAGTACTGGTATTTCCGTTTTGGCCTATTTTTCCGATGGGTGTGAAACCATTTAGACTGTTTGAGGGAGTACCTGCTAACCCATCACTACAACCACATCCGTCCAATACCCCATTCAGCCCATTTAATTCGGCTTTACTGATTTTCAATACCCCGGATTCCTTTTTGCCAGTTGCCAATTCTTTTAGGGATTTCATTATCGTTTCAATCTTTGAATAGTATTTGTCTTTCTCGGTCAGTCTCTTTTTATTAATAGCAGCAACGATCCGGTTATACAGATTCTTGGCTTTCACCTTCTCGATGGTCTTACCTTGCAGGTTGATATAGCTTTTTATCAAGCGAACAGACAGCATTTGTTCTTCTTTACCGATCAAGCCCAGGAACTTGTTTAGATCATCTGCAGGTATGACTATTTTCTGTTCGTCCTTCATGCTTTCGTAGATCTCCACAAGTTGCTTTTGGATATAATTGATTTCATCCTTTAATGGAGAGGCTTTTGTAATTTGCTTTTCGGTTATGGCCAGTTGCATGGCCCGGATAAACAGACGGATCGAATTGGCGGTTTTCACCTTATCATGCAGTCTTACATATCGTTGAATAAACTTGTATTCTAAGGAATGGCTTTCTACTTGCTTTTTGGGAGGGGGTTGCGGTTTACTTTTATTACTGCCCTGATTTTTGCCTTCTTTTTCAATTGATTGCTCAACATTTTTAGCCCTCTTAGTCCTGTTCCTTTCTGTTTTCCATTCGGACAGCTTGCTAAAGTATAGATCGATGGTCTCTTTTATTTCGGCTTCGGTTCGGTAAGCTGTCCAGTTTGCACCGTCGTTAGTAGCCAGTACGACAAATTCATGGCCTTCTTTCAATGAAGCAGGTAAAACCTTAATATCTTCCTCGGTCAGTTTGGTAAAGTAGTTTTCAGGATTGTAGATCGCAGCCATAATGGTAGATTGTTAGTTTAGATTAAATTGTTCCAGTTTTAATTTCAGTGTTAATGCTTTGGCCTTGATTTTTAACAAGCCCATATTGGAAAATATAGTGTCCGGTTCCCTTTCATTGGCAGGATTGGGTACCTCGCAAGCAAAGGGGTCTATGTCTTCAAATTTGAAAGAAAGCAGGTAGTTCGTTGATGCAAATTCAGCAACTCTTTCGCCGATTGTTTTGCCATCTACATTCATGGCGGATTTCTTGATGTCTACTTCTGCCTTGATCTCCCTGCGGAACGTATCAGACATAACCTTTTCAGCTTCGGCTTTCAGTAAACTAATGTCTGCTTCAATTTGGCTTAATGGTTCTTCGATATCCGTATCCAGATCAAAGCCCCTTTTAGCAAGAACTGTCTTTTCAGCTTTTCGGATCTTCCCTAAATATTCTTTGAAATTGGCAATTACATTAAACCCTGTAAATGTGGGTTCTGAACCCCTGATTCTCCGCAATACCCGTAAAATTTCAGTGTCCACTTGTGGGACTGATTCAAGAAATCGAAGTATATCTTCAAATACACTTTGGTTCAGATCAATAACCCTGACCTCATCAGCTTCCATTGCCTTGCGCTGCTTGGCATTTGGGGGGTTTTTGATATGTGGGCGCTCTGCAATCGTATTTTTCCATTTCTCGATCAATGACAGGGCATCGGAACGCCACGAATTGTAATTTGAAAGATCATTCTTAAAGGTGGTCATTACCTCCTTTTCTGCTTTAAGACGATCATACTTGCGCTGCATTTCAGCCTTAATGCCTTTTATCTTCAAATCAACAATTGCCTCTACATCTGTTATCAGCGCAAACTTAACTTCTTCAGGATCCAGTGCTTCCAGGTCCAGTACATTACCTCGATCTGCCTTATACCATATATCATTGATTCTGGCAGTTTTTTCTTCCAGCTTTTGAAATACAAACACGTCCATGCTATCCTGTACTAAAGGCATCACTGATCGAACCCAACCAAAACGATTTCCCGGACGGTACATTCTTCCATCCAATTGCTGAATGTTCGTAGGATTCCAATCGGGATAACAATTCAGAATTAGTGTGCCATTGGTTTGCAAATCAATTCCTTCCCGAACCGTAGCCGTTCCAATGATCACTTTTACCACTCCTGCTAAAAAGGCCTGTTTGATTACTTCTTTTTTACCCTGGCTTATTCCGGATGAAATGATCTCCACTTCGCTCACTCTGGAACGTCCCCATTTCACCTCTCTTTTAAAGCCAGTTTCAATAAATAACCAATCCTGGATATACTCAAAGTATGCCTTACCCCGGTTCATGTAGATCAAGGCACCGCTTATCGGCTCTCCCCGATCTTCATGGTATTTCTTATGAGATGCAATGCAGCTAACAGCATATAACAATTTGGGGCTTTGCTCAATAAACTCCTTATATGTTTCCGGGAACGTTCCTTCATATATAAAAGGACTAAGAGCATTATCCAGGGACAAATTCAATGCCTGAAACAACATGGCTGTATTTGTCTTTCTTGTGGCCGTAGCTTCTTTAGCCATAGCAACAATGTTCAATTGATTCTGCCTTTGCGTTTCGGTCATTCGCAAATAGGTCAATACCTGATCCTCCGGTCTTAACCGTTTTAATGTCCCATTCTCTTTTACATTTACCTTTGGCAGTTTCAATAGGCAGGGGCGCTTTACGCCTGATTCCTCACCTGTTTTGTAATTGATATGATTATAGATCAGCTTTTGGAGGACCAGCCGATTGTTGAACCGCTTGATAACGTCTTTAGCTACCAGTTGCTCTTTGATGTTTACCACATACTCTGTGGTCTCCTGAACAAAAGTTTCAAAGAAGCGGGTAATACTTGTTAGCCCCATTTGCTTCATGGCCTGATAAGCAATTAGGGAAAGGATAGAATATATTTCCAATGCGCTGTTGGTAAACGGCGTAGCGGTAAGCAGCATGACATTACGGCCAAACTTCCTTTGTATGTAATTGGTGAGAAAAAAAGCCTTTATTCCACTCTCACTGGCTTGCCCTTCAATACCAAATCGTTTGTTGCCTTCCTTATCCTTTTTTACGGTATGGAATACATTTTTGAAATTGTGGGCCTCATCGATCACAACATAATCAATACCTAAAGTATCTATGTCGGCAATAGTGTCTTTAATACCTACCCCAACAATTTCCTCATATCTTGCGTATTCTATTTCCTGGTCCCGTTCTGAAATACCTTCCTTGGATTGGCCTATTATGTTAGCCAGTTCCAGGAACATTTCATCCATGATTTTCTCGGAAAACCCGATCTTCTTAAATCCTTCGAACGTGACTACTGTAATAGACTTTGGGGGAACTGCTTTATCGAAGTTGATTTTGTCCCTAATCCCCTTTCCTAAATTGAACCAATCATTCACTTTTATCCCGGTATGGGATAACACTCCGGGAACAAAATGTTTCTCGTTGTCCTCATATCCAAAGATCTCGTCCAACCATTTTTTATAGGCGGGATTGGGTACAACAACCAATGGCCTTTTTGCCTTGCCTGAAAATATTGCATTGGCCAAGGTAACAATAGCGGCCATCGTTTTACCAACTCCTACATCATAGGCAATACAACCACTGCCAGTTAATTCCATAAATGCTATTGCTTCCCGTTGGGGTGGCCTCAGCTCCAGTGCGAATTGCTTAAAGTTAGCAGAGGCTTCAAATCCAACGGGTATCTTGTTGTATGGCACACTGGATTGTCCATTGAAGATCCTGTTCCAGGTAAAATCTAACTTCTGTTGATCTTCAAATTGTAATCCTTCATGCAGAAATTGGGCAAACAGCCTTTCACCTTCATTCCTTGCGGCTGTTTTTACTTCCCTCTTTTGCTCCTTAGAAAGTTCCTTATCAGTTACTCGCCTTGCTTCAATATAATGATTCCAAATCCGGTTAGCTGATGATTCATTAAAACTGCTTTGATCTAAACTTGCCATCCAAAATTGAAAGGCTTTGACCAGTGGTAATTTGTCAGAAAGCGTAATACCGGTATCGGCCGCTAAATCTTCCACATGGAAGTCTTTAGCAAATTGAGATATGGCAAGTATGTTTGGACGTTGTGTTGGGTCGGGATTAGTAATACTTAACAATTTGGGTTTGTAGTGCTTAATAACCTGTTCGTGGCGCAGGTATGCATCGATCCCGTATTTGGCCTCGATATGTTCTTTGTCCTGGCTTAATTGCAATTCCCTGTCGTACATATTTCCAAACGCATACAAAGGCAATGGTAATAGTTCACCATTCAAATAGAACAAAGCACCGGCATTTACCAATCTGTCCAGTTCTTTGGGATTGGTTTTAATACCTGTTTTTATGGTCTTTGAATGATTTTTCAAAACCATTTTTAACCCTTCACTGTCCCTAAAAACGCGATAAACACCATTTTCACCGGCATCTGTATCTTTATCAAGCGGCTTGCCTAAAACCTTACCTTCAGGAACGGTGTGATAGGGCAAGCGTGCGGCATCTAAAAGGGTAGTTTCCTGGGTTGTAACAAGCATTTCCCCTTCTATGCCTTGGGTTCCTTTGATAAAGAACTTCTGCCATCCGGTCATTGGAATACCGATTGATCTTTTATACCAAACCCATGCTATCGTTTCATCTTCGCTTATTCCCTGATTATATTGTCCTTGCACGTCCTCAAAGTCCAATATCTTTTCCTTTGATTTCTCCTGGCTCTTTGAACGATCTAAGGCTTTTCTTGCCAGTTCAGTATTGGAAGAAATAATCGGAGCTAATGCGGTATTTCCAAGGCTGCCCAGACCATTAAGTGATGCGTAATTTGCAATAGCTTTCATAACCGGGTATTTATATTTCTAATTGGGCTAAACTTAGCTTCAACTTCAGTGATTTACTTTTGAGTAATAGCAGGTTGATAGTATCCTCCTTTAAATTCAATATGACCTTTAAAACACGGTCGATATCGCTTCTTTTTGTTTTGATCTGAATAGGGAAATTCCTAGAGGTAGTAATTACTTCCGTTCCTGCTACTCTATCCGGGTTCATTTCAAACCAGGTGTTATATTTTGTTATTTCGGAGAATGATAAGGGCACGTCTACTATGTCTGCTTTCCTTGCTTCCACCTGGCCGTGAACATCGGGATATCGCGATTGGAATTTCTCGTCAATTAATCCCTCGATATTTTTGCCATTTCTCATTCTGTCGGGTATCCTTCCCTGCCTGTGTGTTGCTATTTCAATACTGAGCTTCCTTAAAAGCGGCTTGTCGTCTTTAGCCTCGGCTTGTTTGATTTCCTGGTTTAACTCCCCTAACAAATCATCCAGGACCAGGAACCGTGATCTCCACCAGGAAGGAGGTTTTATATTTTGGGGCTTAGTCATTATAGGTAGTCAGTTTCTATGGCTACAATTGCAGTACCGGCAGATACCTGGTCATTAATCATTATTTTGGCTATGGTTGCTTCTACCCATGTATAGCCATTTTGTGATTGTATCTTTTCGCACACTTTTGGAGTAGCGGATTTATTGCACTTATCCAAATTGCGTTTGATCTCCAATCTAAATTCCGTATCGATGTCTTTAGGGCCATCTATTGCGCCCAACCCTTCTACTTTGATCTTGTATTGGGCATGGGGGGTCCACAACTGGTGTCCATCCAAAAGCATATCCCATGTTGTACCTTCTGCCCAATACCCTGCACCTTCCAGATCCCCAATGACTTCTTTCTTTGAGATAGGAACCCAATCTTCATTAGGGCCAACAAATCTTCTTATTACAGTGGGTTCTTTCATATCGGAATTTATATTCTGCGCCATACTAAAATATCTACCGGGGCATCGGTAGTATTGAATACTGAACCGATCCTAACGGCATCCACGAACTCGGTGATCCCTTCCAAGTCCTTTTTAGCTTGGTCATGGGTATTACCATTTCGCATGAAATTGCTGTTGGTTAAATACACTAATAATCCTCCTGGTTTCAGTAGCTTCATGCCGTAGTACATAAAAAAGTGTTCTATCCATTTGAATTTTGGACGTTTGAAAAAGCCACTAAAAAAATTCTTGTGTACACCGAAGGGAGGATTGGAGATTATCAGGCTAAACGGGTATCCTTCCAAACTTGTCAGCTTATCACCTTTTATCCTTGTCCTGTACCGGGGTTCTGCCATAAAAGCAGTTTCAAAATGCCTGGGGTAAACTGTTGCTCCCAAATGAGCCAATTCAGCTATCCTGGCTGCATACTTGTTGATCTCAAACCCCCACACTTTGAGATAGTCCGGGGCATCCTTTATTAAGCGGCCAACGCCTGCACTCGGCTCCAGCACATTTCCGCCAATAAATCCGTACGCTGATGCTATATCCCACATGTCTTTTGCAATCTGTTGGTCTGTATAATATTCATGTAATATTCCCCTGCCTGTTGCTCCTGCGCTTACCAATCCACCACTGCCTGAATATTGCTTCACAAACTCAATTTCATCGCGGGTGTAAAAATCACTACCCCCGACTTTGGTATCCATGAATACTTCGATTTCCTTATTAAGTTCATGTGCCTTTTTCTTAGCCACTGTTTCAAGTCCTTACTTTTCTTCGCCTGCGCTTGTGCTGAATAACATCGGTTTGCCTCCGGGATTCTACCAGGTTTTCACCTAACCATTTGCCTACAAAACCTGCAATAAGCATTAAAGGAATCCTGTTGTCCGGATCATGCTTTTTGGCCCAAAAATAGGCGCTCAATGAACCGGTAAGGGCAACACCGGCAACAATGGTATTGTCCGATATTTTCATTCCTATTTTGCAATGAATCCGATTATAATAGCTGATAGAATCCCGGTGCTGATCGCAAAAATTTTACCCTTACTCTTTTGCTTTTGAATCCTGGTAGAAAGCGTAGAGATCTGCGTATGTTTTTGATCGTTATCTGCTATGCATAATTCCAGGGTTTGTTTAGTTCTTTGGTAGGTGCTATCACTAGATAGGATTTGATTATCCTTTAACCGTATCAGTTCATTTAGTCTGATCGATTTGGCCTGGTTCAAACTGTCAACGGTTCTTTGCCTTTCATCCAGTTGGACAAGCATTATTTTCAGGGAATCATACTTATCCTTTGCGTAGTGGAATCCGGCAAAGGTAGTATCATCCATAACCACTACATTATTAAAAGGTACTGTATAGGTACTGCCTTTGGGTAGGATCTGAATGTAGCTTTGCTGCGCTGCGCAGGTTATCCAGGATAAGATGAAAAGTATGACAAGTATGTACTTCATGGTGTTTTAGATTTGTAGCGGTTAATGATATACTCTACATAGGCAGCCTTTTCATCCCTGGGTAAATTGCTCCAGTCCGTATTGATCGACTGTCTTATTTTATCACGAATCGGTGTTAATTCAACCAGCTCGTTTTCAATCACACTGTCCAGGTTGAGGATCTGATTTTCAAGCCTTTGGTTTTCGGCCTTGTATGCCTCCAGTTGAAGATTGTAACTGGAATCAATTACGTTCAGGCTATCGGTAAAAAATTGCTGCTGCAATTCTATTTCATTGACCTGTTTGAAATGAACAACCAGGTGGCTTAATGCCAAGCCAATGATAAGGATTAGTAAAACGTGTTTCTGCTTCATGGTTATTGCTCAATTACATCGTTAGATAATACGATCAAATTATGATTGTCAATCGTCCTAAAAAGGGTGTAACCTGCATAGGTTTTGATCGGTGTTCCTAAAGTTGTTCCTGCCGGCACAAAGAGACTGTTACCCCTGCCGTCATGAATTTCTGACATACGCAAGGTGGTCAGGGTACGCCCTGAACCGAACAAACCACTAAGAGGGGGCAAGCTCCATTTACTGCCATCATAGATCAAACCCATTCTCAAAAACTCTTTTCGGATAGGTTCTTTAAGGGCTTCGCTTGGAAAGGTTCCCAACAATCCAGTCACCAGTGTTTGCCTTACACCTCTTAGGTAATTCGTCCTAAACACGTTGCTTACAGCTACATAGTCCGTTGGTGTTTTAATGCGCTTCAATCCCTGAATTATCCCAGCATGGTTTTTTTTCAGGGCATGATAATACAGTTCAATGGCTAACCGGCCAGCGGCTTTATGGCTTTCTGTGGAAGTACTTCCTGAACCTGAATCACTACCGCTGTTTTTACTGACAAAGCTGTTGAAGAAACTTTCCGTTATGACTGTTGGTAACCCCTTGATTTGTAAAGCTGTTTGGGTCTCATTTCCGAAATCAGAATCCGCTCCGAAACGGGGTAAAATCGAAGGACCATATTTAGCAATAAGGGCTAATTGCAATCGCTGAACTCTTGGACCCTTACTTCCTCTTTTTAGGGGAAAGCTATCGCCTTTTGGCAGGTTTGGTGGGTTGGGGTCGGATGAAGAACCACTATCGCCTCCAGGTGGATCAAAATCCACTCCGGAATCTTTCTTGGGTTTTAGAACAAGATAGGTTACTAAACCTGCTGAACCCACCACGACACTCCCAATCAATAGCGTCCAAAATAGGTTGTTAGGGGTAAAGGTGGTTTTCTTATTCGATGATTTTGTCAGTGTAATATCCATAGTACTAGGATTTATTTTTGATAATGTCCAGGTAATCGTCAATCTCCCAAAACTCCAATTCATCCCGTAGGTCTGTCATTAGGGGTATTTGAAACTCAGTCAGGTAGGCATCTTTAACTTGCTCCCATGCAACTTTGGAAGGAACATCGATTAGGGCTGATCTTATCCCGTCCTCATCAGTTGCCGGGAATCCCAATACTGTATAATTAAATGCAGCATTCAACCGTTTGGCGATCAGTAAAGGGCTGAATTGTTTAGGATCTGTAATACTGTCAGGCTTGCCCTGGATAATAAAAACCATTTCGCTATACTCCGTTGTGGTCAGCTCTTCACTCAATCGTTTAATTAGGACTTTGCGGAAAAGGGATTTATATTGCTTTTGTACCTGCTTCCAGAAATCCTTTGTGGGGATCTTACTAATTGCCCTGCGAACTAATGGAACATTTGTACCTGGCAAACCATCATTGAGAAATGCCATTTCCAGTTGTTTGGCATAGAATCCGGGGGTACCTTCCTCGAATGTTAGTTTTTCTGCTGCGTCAGCTTTGGCCTTGTTAATGAAATACCTCGTTGTCAGGTAGGAAACACCTAGAAGCGTTACACCTGCAAATCCGAATGCGACATACTTTGCTATCGTCCGTTCTTTGTCGGTCAGGGTAATCAACCTCTTTTGTGCTTTTTCCAAAATCATCTTAGAGGGTGCTTAACATCTTTCTAGCCACCTTTGCCTTGACCGGTTTGTTTGCCAATACATCAGCGGTAGTTTCCAGCTCCTTCAGGGACAGTTTTTTGGCTAGTGTTGCCAGTGCGGACATTTTGCGTTGTGCGGTATCTTTGTCCGGCGCTTCAATCGAAAATTTGTAAGTGAACTTAGGCATCTGTCTGTGTTTTATTGTTAAGTAAATTGAATACCATATCAATTTGGTCATGGTGGTTAGCCAACTGGTCTATGATCGTCATAACCTTGACGATCTGTTGTTGGTCGAAACGCTGCTCTAACTGCCTTAAAAAGTCAACATAGGGTTTGTCTTTGGGGTCAATACCGCTGAATTCAGTTTGTTCTGAAAAACTGGCATCGGTTTCTGTTTGTTGCTCCTGGCCAGCCTCTTGTTCCAGCCGCTTGTTATCCTCGATGATGATACCGGCCAAAGTTTCTCCTGCTCCATAGGGCAACTTGGCTAACCATTGGGGATTTCTCCGGATCATACTCTCGGCAATGACTGAACCTAATTCTCCAATCGTGCTGACCTTTGGCCCATTCTCCAGTTCGCGTATTTTCTTTTCCAACTCTTCGATGTAGCCATCGGCTTTGTCCAATTCTTCCTTTAGTTCATCATGGTCTTTTTGTAGCTGTTCAAAATCCCACTGCCTTTTAGCTTCCTTCAACTTTTCATCAATTTGGGAGTTGATCGTTGCTCCGTTTAATTCACCTTCATCGGCTAGAGAGTCGCCCCATGTGAAAATGTGCTTATCATTGTTCATGCTATCACCATGATACAATTTGATCTCCATGCTTGTTGTTGCACCGTCGACATACTCGGAGTAAGAATCAAAACGGTTTATGTCATGGGTTCTGGGTACTACTTTGATGTTATCTACCCATATCTCAAAATATTGAGGGTTACCCTGCTGAGCAGAATTTTGGATGGAAGCCTTAATCCTGTTTATCTTCCGGTTATCATGCTTTTGTTTGTGAACTGCCATGTCCGTTAACCTTTTTTATTGCGTTTCCTGGTGGGTATGATTTGAATAAAAATGACATGTTGGATCGCCCCGGCCTTATTGATAATGTCGAATGTCCTGTTGAACTCGGTACATAATTCATCGACGTTTTGATCCTCTGTGTCAAAGTATCCGGTAAGGGACTTGATAGTGATGTTATCGGGTACATTATGGATAAACCAAATCTCATTATGCACATTGATGGTTCGTGTTGCGTTAGGCTTTAGAACCATGTACCTTTCCTTAGTCTTATATTCATTTTCAGCATATCCCCTTTCTTTCATTAAGCGGGGGATCAATGGGAAGGTATTATATGAGCTTGCCGTAGCCATTATTCGTAATAGACTTCAATGATCAATTCATACGCCCTGAAAGGTGTGGGAAGCATATCCAGATAATAGACATTTAATACATGCTCATCCTCGATATTTAAAGGATAAGGTTCTGATAACTTGCCTCCTGTTATCCAGGGTTCTCCGGCTCCGAATGTATGACGGGGTATACCGAACATATCTTCCCATGTCATTGGGATCGCATCAGTATCCATGACATTGGACTGATAGATGATTTTATCCAGGTCTGAAATAGTAATTTCCCCAATTTTTTCAGGGTTGAAAACTAATGGAGATGAAAGGGCTTGGAGTTGTGTGTTTACAGGGGTAGGGGCTTGAATAATTTGGTTAACAAATGGGATGGTTTGCTGATTTAATAGTGTTGCTTTTTGATTCTCTAACCCACATCCGTAAATTGAAGCTATCAAGTCAATGACTGATTTTTGGGTAATCGGTGATACCTGGGGTTGAAATGCTTGGGGTATGGTTACTTTCTTTGGCATACACTCAGCTATAAGAATTTGACAGTTGCTTTAATACCGATGATCCTCCTGGTAGTCGGTGGAAGGATAATTTGGGTAACCTTTCGCTGGCCTGTCGCAACAATAGGAATAGTGATTACCTTAATAAATTGTTTTGGTTCGTTCTGCTTCATCTCCTGTTAGGCAAATTCCCCCAAATTCACATGGATATATAAACTCACCGTATAAGGCTCGAATACAGCTTGTGGGTGATTGGTGTCATTGTAGTCCAGTGTCACATTCATGTTACCAGGGTCAAATGAACCATTGCCCAACGGTTCATAGCGGTTGCCCGGACCAATACCTAAACCGAACATTATAACCCTCGCCGGAGTCCCATCAGGGAAACATTCACTTCCATCGGCTTGCAGTTTGAAGGACCCACGTAAATACATCAAGTCCTCTCTGTCGGAAGTCAGCATAACGCCTTTGATCTTCTCGACATCAACATCCAGAGTTATGGAGTTCTGCACTTGTTGTCCTGCGGTTGTTACTTGCACATCGTACCTGCGCTGTACTATTTTATTTGATCCCATTGTTTGGTTGTTTTGTGATTATGGAGGAGTAATATCAAATTCGACAAATACATGGACAGAATATGGTTCAAAGACGGTGTTTGGGTGATCGTTATCCGTATAGTCTACTGCCATCTCCTGGTCACCGGGATCGGCTGTCCCATCTCCAAAGGGCCACATCCTTAACCAATAATCCACGTTGGAGCTATTCATGAAATTCTTTGCCTGTGTACCTGCTTCTACCCATTCTGCGCCGTTAAACTTTAAATACAAAGTCCCCCGGTAAAAAAGCAAATCTTCACGGTCAGAACTCAACCAAAATCCCTTTACTTTAGTCACGTCATCGTCAATCTCATATTCACCTGTAACCGTTATACCGGCTGCTGTAATATTTATGGTGAAAAAGCGGGTTAGGTTTTTATCAGGCATGGCTAAATGATTTTTATATTTTTTGAAAGTTTATCAAAGCACACCGAAGTAGAATCCGCCAGGCGGATACACTTCAGTGCACTTTGATGGTTACACGAACAGGCAGAATTATGGCTATGGTGTGGTGATCGTTCCGACCAATCCAGTCCAGATATGGGTATGAGCGGTTATCCCGGTCAGCGTACCTAATTCGACGGTAAACTCAATGGGTTCCTCATCCTTTATCAACCGGGGATTGTCCAGTTTGTAATAACCCAGGTTGTTGAAGGTATTTTGCTTTGAACAAAACACCCGGTTGGAAGTATCCGGAACGATCTGCACCTTATTTGCCTTTAAGGAAAATTCCCCGTTGGCAATAGCATTTTCGGCTTCGATCTCTTTGTACTCGTTGGATTTGACCACATCTTCGGTGCTATCCGCACCGGCACCGGCGAGCATGATAATACCACTGCACATGAACGCATGGTTTTTGGGCAGTTTCGCATTGGAAATATTGCGAAGTCCGATATTTTTGTCATCCTGTGGTTCAAAGAACTTGATGGTTTTTTGAGTGGCCGGTTTAATGGAATAAATTACATAGTCCGCTAACCGTAGCTGGCCTTTGCGAAGTTGTTGGCGGATATGTTTAGGTAATAGCCGGAAAAACTTTTCCATTTCGCCCCTTGATTTGCGGCTTGGCCGTTTGCGCTTTTTCAGGGAATTGAGTACTCTTTGACGCTTTACAGCATCCAGTCCGTTTAAAATGCCTAACAACTCGGCATTCATGTCCGCACCATCAATCCCTAATAATTCACCGGGATTGTCAAACTCGGTTTGTTCGATAAAATCTAAATCTTCGATTGTCATTTGTCCTTATTTTTAAGCAGTTAAGTAATTATAAAAGGTCGAATTGTCCTTTTCCATAATCAGAAGTCTGGATCATCATCCGGATCGATGTTCAAAATTTCGGCATCGGGCAACGCTCCTACTTCTGTTCCGTTTATATCGCTTGTTCCCGGTAGGTGCATTTGCACTTTCTCAGCATTTTCAGCCAATTCTGCTTGCAATTGCTCCAACGCAGAAAAATCCAGTGGTTCATCGGGGTTAGTCTGCTGAAGGAAAATCCCACTGAGTTCCTCGGCGGGCTTTGCACCTGGTACAACCTTATCCAAATACAAGTTGGCGATGGCATGGTCCTTTAAGTTCCTTACCCGCTCAATAGCTTTGTCTTTGGAGAATATTTCATTTGCAGGAATTGGTTTTTGCACCAATCCTACTGCCATCATACCTGCGCCAACAGATGATATTTGTTTATTCTTGATCAGGGAACCATAAAGGGTTACCCCTGCACCAAGTAATGCCGAAGGTCTCCCTATCAGTGTGGCCAGTAAACCGCCTCCAACAACAGTAAATCCGATATTGGATAAGGATTCTTTACCTGCCCTGGTCCAGTTGGCTTTGGTAAAGGAGGGAATGTATTTACTGGTCTTGCGGGGGTTTTTGGTTTTTTTTGCTTGCATCTGGATTATTTTTGGATCGTTAGTTATTTGGTTGTATGGGTTTATGCGATATACTCCAATTGGCCCAATGGCTTCTTTTTCCGGGTATTGGTTTTTCGCGTTTTGTGCTTCTTTTTGGAGTTAGCTCCGGACAAGGAAGATTGAGCTGGTGTTTTACCCGCGTTCTTTTTCTTTTGCATGTTCTTATATACATTCCATCCGATAAAACTTAAAATCGGAACACCAACAATGGCAGCGGTCTTGACGGGATTAGCCTTTATCCAAACAAGGGGGGCAAATTCAGTTTTCTCCGGTTCATCCCCTTCACTTCCGATATTCATCATTTCAGTAATTTGGTTGGCTTCTGCCGGTGGAAGAAATACGGTGCTTCCTTCACCGGTAACTACCGGTACAGAATTTTCCGCTGAAGGAGTCTTGGTAACCTTTCCTTTAGGAAAAAGGTCAACCAATGTCTGCACGGTTGGAATTGTTTGTTTAACCTTGTTAGGATCGATGTTTAACTTCTCCAATATTGGATTTACTTTTTCGATAGCGTCTTCCACATTTGTGGAACCTTTTGTCGCCGTACGTTCATTCGGCAAAGGATCCTTTGGGCGTGTTAATCTGTTGCTTTGGAACCTGATATCCCCTGCGGACTTTAAAAGGGCGGCTATGGCAGCTAAAACGGTGGTAGCTGCTGTTATGGCTGCTGCTGTTTCAACTGAACCAAGTTCATTGACAGTTGAGATCCCGGCAAATCCCTGGACTGAAACTTGTTCATTCTCGGAATAAAAGATATCCGGGCCTAATACGTCAATAATTCTTGAATGCGCGGTAACATTTTGAGGAACGGTAATACTACCCAAACCATTAAGCGGTATTGCGCCATCTTTGTTACCCTTTCCGGTCAGGATGGCCAGCTTGAGATTCTCCGGTTTTCCGCCTGCTGTCCAAAAGGTTTTTTCCATTTTTGCCAGGATCTTTTGGTACTTGCGGAATACGGCAAGGTCCAGGCCTTTTACCTTGGCTTGAGCATCTGATAAATACGCATACCTTAGTCTCCCGGCAATGTTGAACATATTGATTTTCATGCCGATCAACATGCCGTTGCGAAGTAAGACGGTATGGGGATAGCCTTTATTAATCGTGTGGACAACCTTACTGCCTAAGTTTGTCACCTTACCGGTTACCTTATTGATAAATTGGCCGGTCTTTGATTTCTCCAATTGTTCCCTGGCCTTATCCCGGAACTTTTTGAGAAAGCCCAATTCATCTATGCCATAACCTTCCAATTCGTCCGTATCCATCATTTCTGTTGGATTATGGTCGTTTCCAGGTGCATCAATTTGGGCATTGAAAAAATCGGTTGATCCGGTTAGTTCTTCAGGGGTCAATTCCAATTCTTCATCTTCCCCGATACCATTGAGATAGTGCAATTCCATTTTTTTGTCCATTTTTTTTGAAAAAGGTTCTTCGTAATTAAATTGATTTACCACGGGATCTATCGTGATATATCCGCCACTGGATAGTGGTACTATTGGATAGATGTGCTGATAATGATCATTACCATCGTAGGCTGTTACACGGTAAGTGTGGGGTATATTAAGATTAGTCAGGATGCTACTGATAAAAACGGTATAGCAGTCGCAATCAACTCCTGTTCGGCGATCCAAATGCCAGGAACGTGCCGGTCTGCGTACCTGCTCGATACCGGGTTCGTCCTTTTTATACTGGATATGACCGTAGATAAAGTGCCAGATATTTGAACAGGTGCCCCAAATGCTTGCACCTTTGAGAACCGGGGCCAACCTTTTAGTATCTGTTAGGGTGTCTTGTACGATATGAGGAATCAATAAAAGCGTATCGGCAACATTGGCTTTTTTCAGGATGACAATGTCGTTACCAATCGGTTTTGGTATCAGTTTGTCATACTGTGTGCCAGGTTTTATATGTCGTGGTTTGGTTGCCTGCATTTATGCGGTTCTAAGGGCTTGAATACTTTGGATGGATTTCTTGCGTAGGGGTATGGATTTGGTCTCATCAATAGGAAGGTTCTTAATACCTGTGATAATGAATGAGGTAACTTGTATCTTGATCATGATCTCCTCCATTTTGCCGGTTACGAGCTTTATCACATCTCCTAATGCTCCGATCAATTGGAAAATGGGTATCTCGATAAATATGGGATCGGTGTCCAGTTCCCCCAACTTGGGGATAGATAGGTTTTTATTTTCCGGTTTGGATGAACCCAAATCTTTGTCGTTGTAAGTAAGTTTGATAAAGGGATGTTTGATCTTTACATCCGTATCAGTAGGGTTTCTAAGGTTTAGATCTACCCTGATTTTGATATTGGTCAATCCAATGGAGTGCAGGTTGGCCTTTGGAGTGATGACTACTTTTTTGGTGGAGTTGGCCGCCTTTGCAACGCTTCCTATAAGGATGAGTATGCCCGCTCCAAAAGCTATTTTGGGCCACATACTCATTGTGTGCCTCCATTTTTGAATACAGCCCTTTCCAGTTCAGATACTCTCCCGTTGAGTTGCTCTATTTCGTCATGAATAGCCTTGCCTTCGCTTTTCGATACCTGGATGTGCGTATGAAGATCAGCAGCAAGATTGTTTACCTTCTCGATCAGGTCTTTAAAATCCCTATGGAGATCTCGTAGGAAAAAACCGACAAATGTGAATAGGATTCCAATAAACGCCAGCAGGCCGGAATTGACTAATAGGAGAATTGAATTTTTGTCCATTGATGCAATAGTACAATGGACTGAGTTAGGGGCTGCCTAGGTTTGCCTATGTTTGAGGGTTCATGATAGTCCTTGATTAATAATGATTGGCTTCGCCTATTCTTGATAGGAAATGATAAATTTTGATAAGTTTTTCAGGCTCAAAAAAGGTAGGGATGGATGAAAATGAATAGGTCTTATAAGTAACCTAAAAGCTGTTTTACCCTGTTCTGTGGTATGCCTTCACATTCACAATAATCGTCTAAAGTCAGCTTACCCCATTTCTTGATTTGCAGGCTATCTTTTATCAGTCGCAGTTTACGGTAGGCGGTACAAATAGAAATGGTCGGGTAAATTCTTTGCAGGTCTTTAGCAGTAATGAAATAGATCATCGAATCAGTATTATTTTTAACCATACGGTACTATTTGAAGTTAAAAAAATCCTGCAATTCGTTCTCCTTCCTATGCCGGTTTGCTTAAATTGAGAAAGATCTGGTTAAGTGTTTCATAGTTGTCTCGTAGCTCCTTTCTTAGTAAAGCCGCATTGTTGTTGTATATTTTATCCTTAAAACCTTTTTCGGTTAGATAGGTTTCAATAAAAGCACTGGACAATACATATGCACTTATACCTACTTTTTCGAATAGGATTTTTAAGTCTTGACCCTTTATCGGTAAAAGATCTTGCAGGGTATTGTCTAGCAAATATATTCCATTGATAACCTGTTCGTACTGGTCAAGGGTTAATTCGGTCAAGTCAATTTGTGTTTGATCCGTATTGATGATTCTTTTCATAGGTTCCACGTTATTTGAATGGATGAATTGTATTGCTCAAAGACAAAACTTTGCGGTCGCGGTCAAAAAGTATCAATTGTCCCAATGGGTTATATGCTCCTATTTTATTTCCTATGACAAGGGCTGTATTTATCATTATTTGGCCATCTTTATTTGTTCTAAATCTAGCTTGCCAAGGTAATTTCGATAACTCTATTGTTTGATTTGTCATAGTTGTTAATAGCTATTTTAAAAACTAAACCTATTCATATTGCGATACATGAAGCCTAGCTTGCTATCCGATTTTTTCGTCCAGTTCCCTTAGTTCGTTTCTCAGCTTGTCGGCATATTCTTGCGGGTATGGATCGGTAAATAGGATCTCGGCCAAAATTTGTTCAATCAGTCTTATTCGTTCCTGCATTTACTTGTGATTGGGGTACATGTTAGTTATAACAGATAGGGGGTAAGGAATCGGTTTGTCTGGAGGGTTGTTTGCTCTGAACTATGCCCACAAAATCCCTGCAGATAAGCGGGATGATATTGTGGGGGTAATTGACTTTATACGCCAATATCAATACCTGTTGAAACAACACATTCAGGAATACGGTTGCATCTACATTTATAGGCATTGCATAACGCTGTAAATTAACGTGCCTCGGTAAAAAGTCTCGTATCATTGTCAATACAAAGACTCTTTCCCTTTTGGTGTACTGGACGATATAGAGGTCTATGGTACCGCTGTTTTCAACTAATCCATACAAGTAGTTATGTTCAGGTTGCATGGGAATTAGCATCTTTTTCAATTGGATGAACTGACGTATCTTGGCATCATCAGTACATTGAAATACGCCCTCTTGGATTTCCTCAAAATCAATGATTGGCATAGTTTAGCTGTTTGTTCGTGATCTAATGTATTTCATTGGCATATACTTACCGGGGCAAGTTGTTGATTTGTATTCGTTGTGTCCTTTTACCACTATCCGGTTAGGTAGCTTTCTTTTCAGCCATTTTATCAGTTGAATTGCGCTTTTTAATTGCTTATCGGTAGGCACCCTATTGTCCATATTGCCGGATAGACAAACACCTACTGCACCCGCGTTGTCAGTTCCGTTGTGCCACGATACCGTGGTTAGATAATTGGTTTGGAAAATTGTTCCGTCGGGCTGGATGTCAAAGTGATAGGCAACACCTGGCCATCCCTTTACATTGACATGATATTTTGCATAATCAAAAGCATCCTGTCCTTCGCTCCGACTATGATGGATGGTAACGTCGGTTATCTCCCCAATGGGACGGGTAAGGTATTGCCTATCCGAACTTCTTACCAATTGTTCAGTAATGTTGATTACTTTCAGGTCACTGGCAAATCCTTTACGAACAAGTAACAGGAGCGAACCCGAAAAAATGGATGTCAGCAATACTTTGAGGGCGTTATTCATGGCTATCGTTTTAGGGCTTGCGTATTTTGAGGCAAGTACACTTTACGAATGGTAAAATCAACCTCCTTTTCTAATACTAACCTTCCATCGTTCCATTGTCGGATAAGTGTATCCGGTACTAATCGGATATCATAGATTAGAGCTGTCCTGATCTTGGAGAGATTTGCCCTGATATGCCTTTCCAGTTGGTTCAGTCCGGTTTGTGGTTTGATCATTTTGGAGTGCTTGTCGTTCCAGTCCCAACTATACCGGGTCCGGCTGTTTCCATCGTAGTAATACAGTACCATCTTAAAACAGCTATCATAAATGAGTTTAGGCATCGTAGGATTGGTTTAGAAGGGCGTCCAGTTGATCGGGATTAGGCGCGGTTACTCCCAATTTCAGAGTAACATAATCGTAGGCGCTTGCCATTTCAGGATACTTTTTGACAAGCCAGTTTTTATTTTTCGAATATGCCATATGGTTCTTGTGCTTGAGGAAGCCCGAAGTGGCTTTGATAAATGCGTTCCAACGTGTCCAAAAGTCTTTGCATCGTGATTCGTACTTCTCGATTTTCGGGCTATTTTCTGCCATATGGTCATACCAAACCTTTGTCCGGGCAAAGCCTTTTCTATTTTCAGGCTTGAAATACAATGATGGTATTTGGGGCCTATATTCAGGATGGTTTGTCAGGTATTTGGAAGCAATTAGGATCCGGATCTTTAGTTCCTTGTATATGGACATTCGTTTGTTGGCCGGTGCGAACAGCAATTGGGCACAAAAGAATTTTTTTGCCGCAAAAGTTTCACTTTCGGCCAAATATGGCAGGCGTTTTAAGACTGTTCCAAGCAATAAAGCAAATAGCCTTTCCACGTAGTCCAAAACTTCGGTGAAGTCCGCAGGAGAGGCGTTAAAGCCTGCTTTAATGCCATCTCCTGCTAAGACTTGCAATCCAACGTCTCCTGTCTCTTTGTCTCCCGCCTTATCATTAGCCGCAAAAGTTTTTTCAACTTTTGCACCGCTTAGTTTAGCTTTATTGATTAATTCCCCCGCTTCTATTTGCGGACAAGTTGTCTTTATGACGGCTCTCAAAACAGCGTCATTACATGTTTTTTCATTTTTCGGTGAGATAGGGTCGGTTACTATTTCCTCAAACTTTTTGTGCATGATCAACACTTGCCTATTGAGGGTCAAATGGTAGTTGGTATTCCTTCCTCTCCATTCCTTGTGAGCGATTATACCGGCCTCTAACAGCCTTTTTATCAGTCGCCTGATGGTTCGGTCAGAAAATCCGGTACGCTTCCCTAAACCGACACTATTGGCATGAAATGGGGGTAGCTCCTGGTCGGGTTCCAGTATCTTGAATGTGAATAGCTGTTTTGCGTAACATCGGATAATCTCCATCATCAAATGCCGGTGGTTGGGCCGGATACACTTTCCATACTCAAAATGGGGATTGCCTTCATCATCATAGTATTTGAATTGTTCGTTGTAGTCCTCTATAAGCTGGTCAAGTTTGGCGAAGGTTTCCGTAAAGGCTAATACCTGCATTGGCTGTTGTTTGGTGATTGAGTCAGTCGTACTATACAATTCGTGTCTGCCTGTGATTGCCTGTCAGTATGGGAATTTTTAGTTTCCTGGATTCAAATACCTCGTTCATTATTTTGGCAAGGGTAAAAACCGAACTTTCCCTTATGTGCAACTGCTTTTTATTTTGCGGATCGTCCTCTAAAAAGCCAAGCGATACCAAGAATTTGAGGTCTTTAACGGTCAGTTTCTTCGTGCGCTCCAGTACAGGATACTTGGATAACAGTTCTTCCGGTGTCAAATAGCTGATGTGGTTCTTTACATACATTTCCTATACAATTTGGGGTAAGACATTTTTATGTGCCCGCTCTACCAGGTTGTCAATTTCTTCCCGGTGGATCATCCAGCTATGCCTACCTTCATCCTTACTTACTGTGGTAGCCTTCAGTTTGCCGGAGTTACAATAAGCCACAACGGTTTTGTACTTCATGCCTGTGATCTCACAAAATTCCTTTGTGGTATAGAACTCCTTAATCGTCGCCGTTTTGCCGTTGCAACTCAGGTTGTTGGTATTCCGGGTTATATTTTGGGTATTACCTTTCAGTTCATTGATCTCGGCCATGAGTTCGGCAAAGCGTAATTCCTGTGCTTCCAATAGCTTCGCTTGCATTACAATTATGTCAGCTTTGGTAGCGGCTTGCAGAAGGTGAGGGGATTTTGTTTTCTGGTCCTGTTCGTTATTCATTCAACTCTGATTTGCAATAAGAACACTGCAAAACAAAGCCTTGTAAAACCACTGTACAAGTCCAATACTAGAAGCCGTAAAGAAGCGAAATAGAAGTGATAAGGAAGTGATCACGGAGTGATCCCTAGTAAACCCCAAAGCCACTGTAAAGATTGAATTATATAGGTATGCAAAAGAGATATATTACAATAAAAAAATTATTTTAAAAACATTTTTATCAACTTCTTTTTGTATTATTTTTGGCAGCCTTGCAACTAAGCGTACTTGATTATGAGTACATCTCTATTTGTTAAGAAATACTAAATAACTCTGTGAAGAAGCGAAAAGCTAATGAAAGCGGTCGAAATTGGGAACATAAAGAACATCCGGAACATCCTGGTTTGCTATCTCCTACCCAGGCCATAAAGAAGTATCCGGAATTACGACAAATCAGATGGAACGAGATTACTTTAGGTCGTTTAAGGTCTGACGGATTAATACCAAGCTGGCATGATAAGGTTCATAACATACATTACCTTTATGAGGAGGCATTGTTGGACATAATGGAGTTCTATAATTTGGTCCAGGAAAAACGCAAGTTAAAAATCGTTAGGCGAAATGCTTAACCTGAAACTTTAATTTCACAAATCTTAAATCAAAAACATGAGAAGACCAACCCCATTATTAACCATATTACTATTATTCACTGTCGTACTCATTTCTTTAAGCGTGTCCAATAGCACAGTTCAGGAAGTCGACAATTCATTGGCAAACGTTCAAACCGTAGATGGTATCTATATTTTTATCCGGTCGATCCCTGTAAATAAATATATCGTTATGGGTACTATTGATTGCCCTGCTATGGTCAATAGTTGGAAAGAGGGTGCAAGGGTAAAGGCAATGATAAAGTACGCCAATAAAAAGTATAATGGCTTTCATGGGATTGTTTTCAGAACAGGCCAAGACCTTTGCGAAGCCGATGTAATTAAATTTAATAGCAAATAAAAAAAGGGAAACCAGTTAATATGGTTCCCCTGTTCGTGCTTTGCTTGTAACCCTTTTAGGATACTTTTTTCATTGGCTGTATTTCCGGTTCATTATTATCGCTGATCTCATGTAGCTTTTCCAACAATCCTGATATAACCGGACTGTTTTGTGGTAATTCACTGGCTTGCAATTCATCAATAATTGCCGCGATCTCCTTTTGAGATAAGGACAATGCGGTTTCTTTTCTCAGACTCCATTTCCTAATTTCTTTGCTTTTTAAATCCATCACGACCTTGGCATATATTTCGGTAGTTTTGATGGAAGTATGACCTAAAAAACTGCTGATTACTTTTAAAGGGATACCTTTTATTAATGATACTATTGCAAATGAATCTCTGGCAGACTTGAAGGTTATTTTACGATCTTGTGCGATGCCATATTTTTTTAGTATGGTTCTCATATGGGTATTAACACTTTCTGAATGATCCGGATTATTTTTGGGCCAGAAAAAATAAGGCAATTCAGTTGGTTGAACGGGTAAAACTCGTTGAGCCAACTCCATATCACTAAAAGGCAAAGTCAGATCAATTTGCGTTTTCTTCATTCTAATCCTCAATTCTCCAAAAACAAAGTTTGTCCTATTAACTCTTGCAACATCCGAATATCTTAATCCAGTAAAGCAACTAAATAAAAATCCTTGAAGTGATAATTGCTGCCTCCCATTTAATTCTTTTGATTCGTAAATACTTAATAGTTGATGAATTTCCTTTTCTGTCAGATAATCCTTAACCAAAGGTTCTTTGTGCTTAATATGGCGCATACCCTCAAGAGGCAATTTGTAAATTAATCCCTTCTTGTATGCAATATTTATAAACCCCTTGATAATATTTTGTGTTGTTTTAAGGGTATTGTATTTATGCCCCAATTCAATTTTGCACCATTCATAAAAGTCTATTAAAAAAAAATCGGTAATATCATCCATTGCGATTTTTTGATGATCTACAAATTGCTCTAAAAGACGTACTTTGCCGATCCAAATTGTATATGTACCCTTCGTCCTTTTATTTTTATTCTGTTCAATAGTTTTGTAGGCAAACTTGATAAAATCAATATGATCTGAATTACTTTCGAAAAGTGAAACAATTTGATCCAAATTGAATCTTCGAATTCCGTTTCCTAATTGTTCGCTTTGATGCAAAATTATTTCGTTAATCCGTTTCGTTTGTTGTTCAATAAAGTTATTCGTCCGGATGGAATTGCCTGCTCCGGGTCTCACCCTAGCTTGTTTGCTATTCCAATTAGAAGGATGGACATACATATTTAAGGAGATGTATTTTTTCTTGCCATCATAAGCTAAGCGAATATAAATTGGTACTTTACCATTTTTTTTGGCTTTGCTCTTTCTGAATTCGACGTTTACTGAAGGAAGTTTTAAGACTTTCATGATTCTAAATTTTGGTTTACAAATGGGTAGCTAATGGGTAGCTGTTTTCCTGAACCATATGGATAAAACTATGCCAAATAATTCTGTCCAACTTGATATTGGAGGACTTAAATGCAGTGATACTGCATCATTTGGAACAAATGGAATATTTAGCTATTATTGTCCAAAGTATTAGAACTTTTTTGAGGATATTTGCGTTTAAAGAAGTTCAAGCCATAACCTGAATCATGCTCCTGATCTCGGAAAAAGCAAAAGATAAAGTCGAAGAGCTCAAACAAAAAGATAAGCTCGGGGACGATTATTTCGTCAGGGTATCGGTTATCGGCGGCGGCTGTTCCGGCCTCTCTTATGATATGAAATTCGACAATGTCTCTCATCCGGATGATGAGGTATTCGAAGATAAAGGCATGAAACTGGTTACCGATAAAAAAAGTGTCTTATACCTTTTCGGTACGACCCTCGATTTTTCCGACGGCTTAAATGGAACAGGCTTCCAGTTCATCAATCCCAATGCCAGCCGTACCTGCAGTTGCGGAGAAAGTTTTGCGATCTAGGTAATTTCTCCTTATAGTAATTGCCAAATTTGGCTATCCAACCCAAACATTGGACGAAAAAGGATTTAGAGTAAAAGTTGGTTCGTGGTATACTGATTAATAAAGATATTTCGAATAGTTCAATTAATCTTGTAACTTTTGATAACCATCAAATTTGTTTCATAGATTTGTTGATAAGAAACACTGATAATTATATTCTTTAGCATTATAATCATCTGGAAAAGTACCCAAAGAGCAATAATATAATGTTAACGTAACAATCGTAATACTTGGTTATGTCTTTATTACAAATAAAAGAAGTCGACAATACTGGCTCTCAAGAATTAAGGATAAATAAAAATAAGGGCACGATTAATGCTGATCTTAGAGTATTTTACATTGAAGACGGCAAGTTTATGGTAGCCTACATTCCTGGCCTTGAGTTATCTGGCTATGGAGAAACAAAAGATCAAGCCAGATCTATGTTGGAAGAGGTAATTATAGATTACTTTGATACCTTAATAAATTTAAAACGGGATGAAATTACCAGAGAATTGTCGCAATACGGATGGGAGAAAGGCATCTATCAAAAACGTTTTGTCAATAAAGTACATGTGGATAAGCAAGGGATTTTGAATAATTTAGAATTACCTGAAAATACACCAATAACTGAATCAATGTTGGAAGTAGCATAGTCGTCAAAATTGAGTTCTCCTCCCCCAATAGCTTCTTCGTGTTTTATTAAATTCCTTGAAAGCAGAAGGTTGTAGGCCAGCCAAAGGAACCAAGCACAATAAATGGAAGTGTCCGGGCTGTATTCGGTCCATCATATTTGATAGAAGTACAAAAGAAATACCTTATTTGCATGTTCATACGAATGTTAAGAACATGGGGCTCACCATGAATGATTTCAAAAAATGGTCAAAAGAAAATTGTTAATTCTCCTTTTTAAAGCTTGACAAAAATTTGTGCAGTTGCGGAGAAATTTTTGCGATCTAAGTATAACCGCATTTCCTTCATTCTTCCTTAATCCTTCCGGTTGTTATCCGGTCAATCCGTTTTATTTATTATTTTTATTAGTAATAAAATATTGGATCTGATCCGGGCCATTGAGATTCCTTTTGATAAGGCCATTAACGGATCAGGCATTTCAATTTTTCTTGCCTTTGAGGGTTTGTTGTCGATATATATTGACCATTGGATGGTTGCTGATCAGCGGATCGGGTTTTTGCCAAAGCTTTGCCTTTAAGACTTATACCGTGGAAGATGGTTTGGCTCAATCACAAGTGAGGGCCATCAGCCAGGATGCAAGAGGCTACCTTTGGATCGGCACGAATGGAGGAGGGTTAAGCCGCTTCGACGGGCAAAGGTTTAAAAATTACACGACCGCCGACGGGCTGGCAGGGAACCGTGTTTGGACCATCCTGGAAGATCAAAAAGGCTACCTGTGGATCGGAACGCTTGACGGCGGTGTAAGCCGTTATGATGGCAGTGAATTCCGGAACTATTCAACCGCAAACGGATTAACCAGCAACCGGGTCTGGGCCTTGCTGGAGGGCCCGGAAGGCCGGATCTGGGTGGGAACTTATGGGGGAGGGGTCAATATCCTGGACCGGGATAGCCTGATCGGGCTGAACAGCCGGAATGGGTTGAACAACGACCGGATATTATCCCTGGCAAAAGATGATGAGGGCCGGGTCTGGATCGGCCAGGAACTGGGGGGTATATGTTATTATTTCGAAGAGCAACTGAACTGCAATAGTATAGCTGACCTGCAAGGCAGCTCCATTGAAAGTATCATACAAGACCTGGAGCGAAAATTATGGTTTGGTTTATGGTCAAAAGGAGCATTTCATTTTGACGGGCAAACATTTGAAGACTATTTATCCACATTAGGGATTACCGACAAAACCGTTTGGGAAGTATTTGAAGATTCCCGCTCGGATATCTGGGTCGGCACTGAAGGGGAGGGCTTGTTTAGAACAGATCCCCATAAAAAGCAGTTGCTGCAATGGTTCCATACCCGCAATGGTCTCCCGAGCAATACCGTCTACACCATTTTTGAAGACCGGGAAAATAACCTTTGGTTCGGGACGGACAAGGGAGGGATCACCCGGTACCGGGATGAAAGTATCATCAACTTCACCAGCCTGGACCGGGCAACTGCGCCAGTGGTGAATGCATTTTTGCAGCATCACGACGGTATCCTGATGGGGACTTTCGGGGAAGGGTTAAAAGTCTACCGGAAGGATAGCCTGGAATCACTGAAGCTAGCTCCCGGATTCGAAGGGAAAAACATTTTGTCGCTGTATAAAGACCGGTCTCAGCGGGTATGGATCGGCACGGTCCATCATGGTGCTTATCAATGGAGCAATAAAGGCTTGGTTAATTTTCGTTACCAGAGAGCGCGAAGAAACGGCATTACCAACAATATCATCTACAGTATCCTCCAGGATCATGATGGTAATATGTGGTTCGGTACCGATTGGGGCATCAGCTTATGGCAGGATGATCGCTTCACGGGATTTTTTACCGCAGACTCGGGAAATTTTGACGTAAGGATCAAGGCTTACGCAATTATGGAGGACAGCCACCGAAATTTGTGGTTTGGAACGGATAAAGGGGTAAAGATCTACCGGCAAGGAATATGGCAGGACCTACGGGTAGTCGAACCATTGATGAATTACCGCATCAATGCGATCGAAGAAGACTCGATGGGCAACATTTGGATCGGCTCTTTCGGAGAAGGGTTGTTCAGGCTAACAATTGATCCGGCCCGCAGGGATACCGCGGTGCTTCAGGTTACCGTTAAGGATGGCCTTAGCAGCAATGCCATTGTTTCGGTGCTGGCGGGTGAAAACCACGATATCTGGATCGGAACTGTCAAGGGGATCAACCGGTTGAATGCACAGACATTTTCAAAAGAGAAAATCATCAGGATATATAATGATCATGACGGCTTTGCAGGCATCGAATGCAACCTGAATGCCTCTATGATCGATGGCCAGGGAAAAGTCTGGTTTGGGACGACCAATGGCGCTTCCCGTTTTGATCCCGCATTGGTCCGGCAAATCACTGCCGAACCATCCACCCATATCAGTGGTATCAGGTTGTTTTACGAGGAAGTCGACTGGTCGGAATTTACCGATAGCCTGGATCCGGTTACCCGGTTACCACAAACATTGGCATTGACGTGGCGGCAAAATCATCTGACCTTCGATTTTATCGGCATCAGTTTAACCCGTCCTGAAGCGGTTAAATATCAATTCCAATTGTTGGGCCTGGATCAGGATTGGCAGCCGGAAACCCAAGCCCATGCAGCCACCTATGCCAATTTGCAGCCGGGCAGCTATACCTTCCGGCTGAAATCATATAGTAATGGAACCTGGAATAAGCTGCCGGCGGAATTTTCTTTCACCATCCGGCCCCCCCTTTGGCAGGAATGGTGGTTCGCAAGCCTGGCCATTTTGGTGGCAGCCGCCCTGATCGCCGGGGGCATGTTTGGCATAATTCAACAGGTCAGGCGTAAGGAGGCCAAAAAAACAGCCTTTCACCGCAAAATGGCCTCCCTCGAAATGCTGGCGCTAAGAGCCCGGATGAACCCGCATTTTATTTTTAATGCCCTCAACTCCATCCAAAAATTCATGACCGTCAACGACAAAGAGTCGGCCAACGAATATCTCACCAAATTTGCGAATTTGATCCGGCTGGTTTTCGATACCTCCGCCAAACCGACCATAACATTAGCAGAAGAGCTAACCTCCCTGGAATTGTATCTGTCACTGGAATTACTTCGATTTGAGGATAAATTCAGTTATACCCTTTCGCTCAAGCCTGAAATAGACCCACTTGAGATCCAGATACCGCCGTTATTATTGCAGCCCTATGTGGAAAATGCTATATTACATGGTATTGTTCCCCTGGAAAAGAAAGGTTCCATCACCATAGACATTAACCTGGACAATAATATGCTAATTTGCAGCATTAAAGACAATGGGATCGGCAGACAGGCTGCTTCAAACAGATCCGGTCATAAACAACATCACCGAAGCGGAGCGATGGATGTAACCCGCGAAAGGCTGGAGCTATTGAATACACAACATCAAAGTGATTTGAGTGTAAGGGTAACCGATCTTTATAATGATAAACAAGCGCCGGCCGGGACAAAAGTTGAATTATTTATACCCATGGCAGAAGTAACAAGGTGAAATGGAATGACGTTAAGAAACCAAAAGGAGTAAATGATGAATGAAGAAGGTAGAATGAAGAATGCTGAAGTTTTTTCCAGCGTAAAAATCTTCAGCATTCTTCATTCATTATTCGGCATTCTCCATTCACCATAAAGTAGCGATACAAGAAAAATTGTACAAATGCTAAGGGCATTGATCGTAGATGATGAAAAAAACAGCCGGGAAACGTTGGCCAACCTGTTAACGGAATATTGTCCGGAGGTCGAAATTACCGGTATGGCCGATGCTGCAGCAAGCGCCAGGGAGGCTATTCACGAACAACACCCAGACCTGGTCTTTTTAGACGTGGAAATGCCCAAAGGCTCGGGTTTCGATCTGCTGGAATCCCTGGAATCGATCAATTTCGAAATTATTTTTACCACAGCTTATGACCAATATGCCATCAGGGCGATTAAAGTGGCAGCGCTCGATTATTTGCTGAAACCCATCAATATTCGCGAGCTTAAGAACGCCGTGGCCAAGGCGGTGGAAAAACTGAAAGAAAAACCGGCTGCCAACGGCGTGGATGTTTTGTTGAATAACATCAAAAACAAAAATAACAAGCTTGACCGCATCGCTTTACCCACCACCGACGGTTTGATCTTTATCCGGATCAATGAGATTATCAGGTGTGAAGCCAGTGATTATTATACGTATTTCTTCCTTACCGACAGACAAAAGATCCTGGTATCCAAAACCCTAAAAGAATATGACGAGCTCTTGTCGGCCAATGACTTCCTGCGGGTTCATCATTCCCATTTGATCAACCTGAACCAGGTCAGGCAATATTTCCGCGACGGAGGGGGTTACCTCCAAATGACGGATGGCTCAAAAGTCGAGATCTCCAGAAGACGCAAAGATGCCTTCCTGAACAAATGGCGACCCTAAGCAGGCGCCAGGTTTGTACATTCCCGAACCATGGCTTTGACCGCTTACTGGCCCAATCCTACCAGCTACTGGTTTGATGCTGCCGCCGGCTGATCGGTAGTAAAACACTCACTCCGGTTTGTTTTATTTTGGAAGTATTTACCGGTACCTACCGATACGGCAGCTAACCGAAGATAATACTGACCAAAACCTAATAGCTATGGACGTGCGGACAATCACACCGATCATCGGGATAATCCTTTTATCATTCTTTTTGGAGACCTATGCCCAACCGACAGGCTTAGATACCATTTTTAAGAACGGCTCTTTCGACAGCAGGATCGACCTGGTTTTTTTAGGAGATGGCTATACCATCGATCAACAGCAAAAGTTCAGGGATGATGCGATTGCCGCCACCAACTATTTTTTTGAGCGGGAGCCGTTTAAATCCTACAAAGATTTTTTTAATGTATACAGCATAGGGGCGCTTTCGGTGGATTCCGGGGCTTCGCATCCCTGTAATGCCCCGGGAGAAAATCCGCCGGATGACAATAATGGTGTACCCTGTGGCATGAAAGATACCTGGTATGGCGCTTCTTTCGATGGCGGACCCCAACCGGGAGAACATCATGTTGCGTTGGTGATCACCAAACCGAACCGAGTTATTCAGGCACTTAATACCTGGTTACCACAGCGCGATGAAGTGTTTGTATTGATCAACACACCTTATCATGGTGGTGTGGGAAATTTTCCGCCAACGGCAAATGTTTCGCCAAGCGGATCTTACTCAACCGCCCTGCATGAGTTCGGGCATTACTTCGCCAATCTGGCTGATGAATACACGGCCTCTGGGGGAACAGGAAATGAAACCCAGGCCAATGTAACCATGGTTACCGATTCCAATTTATTAAAGTGGAAGCATTGGGTAACTCCTGGAACCGCCATTCCAACCTGTACAAACGCCGATCCCCCGGATTGTTATGTCAATAAACAAAATGTCGTCGGGTTATTTGAAGGAGCTGCCGGTCAAACCAGCGGCTGGTATCGCCCCCGAATTGCTTGTGTGATGTTTGCTGCCGATGATTTCTGTGAAGTATGCCGGGAGCAGGTAGCATTGACCATTCACAAAGAAACCATGATGATCCAATATATGGAGCCACCCGCTGCAAAGGTCTCCATGGCCCCGGGGGACTGGAAATATTTCCGGACCAACCTCATTGCCAACAACTCCATGTTAACCCCCGATCCGAGTACTTTAAAACATCAATGGGTATTGAATACTAATGTGGTGGGTAGCACCAGCTCCTCTTATTTGTTCTATACGGATCCTACCTATAACTGTGCCTATAAAATAGTCGGTAAGGTATTGGATACGACTTTCATGGTCCGTAAAACAACCCCGGTGGATAGTGTGATCTGGTATGTTTATCCGGATAGCTTCGGGATCCCCTACGAAAGCCGCGAAGTATGTCTCTATGATAGTGTTTTGCTCAGCGCCTGGGGAGGAACGGCTTATACCTGGAGCCCGGCGACCGGTTTAAGCGATCCGAATATTGCCAATCCGAAAGCGAGCCCCGTTGTTAATACTTCTTATACGGTAACGATCACTGATTCTTGTGGTGTTGCCCATGTGGCGGTGGATACGGTTTTGGTGATCGTTAAACCCTTGCCGGTGGCTGATGCCGGACGGGATACATCCGTTTGTTACGATACGGAAAAGATCATTAGTGGCAGCGGTGCGGGCACCTGCATTTGGTCGCCGGCAACCGGTCTGAGCAGCCAAAATAGCTGTCTGACCAAGGTTAGGATAACAGCCCCGCAAACCTATATCTTAACCGTAATTGATAATAATGGTTGTAGAGACAAGGATACGGTAGAAGTTTCCGTCGATCCCTTGCCCGTTGCCGATGCAGGTGAAGATGTATCGATCTGTTTAGGCGACAGCGTGGCGATAAACGTAACCGGAGCTCCGGATTGCCAGTTCAGCGCCGGCTTCGGCTTGAGCGATCAATCGAGCTGCAATCCCAAAGCCAGTCCACCGGTAACTTTCTCCTACGAGGTGATCATTACCGATCAAAATGAATGTCGCGACCGGGATACCATTACCATTACCGTGAACCCCCTGCCGGTAGCACATGCAGGCCTGGATGTCAACCTTTGCAGCGGGGAGAGCACTTCCCTGAGCGGAGGATCCGGCGGTTCCTGTACCTGGGCACCGGCGGCAGGCCTGGATGATCCGACCTTTTGCCAGCCACTGGCATCGCCTTCCTCGACAACGGAATACACCCTGACTATCACCGATGCCAACGGATGTGAGGACATGGATACCCTGGAGATATTTGTCGACCAAAGCCCAAAATTGCCGGTGGCCGACGCCGGCCTGGATCAGGAAATATGCCTGGGGGACTATGTCGTCCTGAATGCCGCCTGTGCACATACCTGCAGTTGGAGTCCTGCGGCGGGATTGAGCGATCCGAATATCTGTAATCCGGTTGCCAGCCCATCTTATACCACCGAATATACCTTAACGATCACCAATCCGGATATGTCGCAAAGTGTGGATCAGGTCACGGTAACGGTCTTTTCATTGCCCGATGCCGACGCCGGACCGAATGTCGCTATTTGTGAGGGAGGCAGCACGACCCTCGAAGCTACCGGCGGCACGACTTGCAACTGGGAGCCGTCATACTTTCTGAGTGATCCCGGTATCTGCAATCCGGTAGCCAACCCTCCGGCCGATATTACCTATACCGTTACGGTTACCGATGATAATGGCTGCAAGAACAACGATGATGTGGATGTTATCGTCACTCCGAATCCGCCTCCGGTCCAGATCGGCGAATTGCCTGGTGTTTATTTGGGCTATAATGACTGTGTCGATCTGCAGGCAACGATAGGGGCGAACCTGCCTTATGAAGATATTGTATGGAATACCGGCGATACCGCCACTGCCATTACCATTTGCCCGGACTCGACTTTTGAGCTTTCCGTTCAATTAAGCCTGACCACTGAATGGGAGCCCGTTCAATCAGGGTCCGGGGATCAAGATGTTGTGGTAAGGCCGGAACCGGTTGATGAAGGGGGGGAAAATACGTGCCATAGCACCGACCAGGTGACCGTTACCGTTATTGACGTAAGATGTGGTAAAAACAATGATAAGGTTTTGCTCTGTCACCAGGTTCAAAATAGTTCGAACAGTTCTGAAGAAAGCAGTAGTGGAAGTGGGTCGGCCTCTGCATCAGCTTCGGCTGATAATAGTAGCAGCGATGACAGCTCTCATGATAATAATAGCAGCGGAAGCGATGAAGCTGAAGTCATATTCAAGACCAAATGTGTGCCGGCCCATAAAGTCGAGAAACATCTGGCGCACGGAGACCAGCTTGGACCCTGCGGAAACTTTAAAGCGATCACGGATAATTTCACCGAAGAAGTTTATTCGAATGATGCCGTTTATTTCCGGATTATTCCTAATCCTTTTGCCCGGCAAACGGAGATCCGTTTTATGGTAGACCGGGAAGAAGAAGTCAGGGTTAAGATATTCAACATCATGGGCGCTGAAGTCGCCGAATTATTTCACGGGACAGTCCAGGCAAGTGTGCCCTACAGCATAACGTTTAATGCTGACTTTTTGCCAAAAGGGCTGTTCCTTTGCCATTTATATGATGGATCAGGCAATCTCCTGCACCGGGAAAAAATGATCCGGGTTGAATGACGCTTCTCCAGGCCCCGGTTGTCCCTGAGATAGCCGGGGTTGACTTCAAACCTCAATAGGGGTTGCACGGCTGGCTATACCGATGCAGTCTCTTTTTTTTGGGGCTATCCTTCCAGTTCTTTTTTGACGATGGAACGAAAGCGGGTTTGGCTGAGATAATGATCTTCGAGTAGCTTGCCATCATGCAGGAGGCTGAAAACCCCGTAACCGGATGGAGCATTTTTCGCTTCCTCGGCAGAAGTGATTTTTTTCACATTCAGGGAAATGCCCATTTCCCGGGCGGCGTCCTGAAGCGCTAATACGGATTTTTCGTGCCATGGACATTGATCCGCATACAGGAGGTGCCAGCCCTGGTATTGGGCTTGATTTTTCTTCCAATCGATCAGCGAAGGATCTGCAGCTTCGGGCTTTAACTTTTTAACCATCAATTCGAATCTTCCTCGCTGGTCGGCCTGATGAAAACCGTTTTTGTCAAATAACCTCTTATCGGCAATCCAGGAGCCTTTGCTGGTCATCACCGTAATGCCGGCTTTCTTCAGTTGCCGGGCATCCGATTCACAAGCATCCAGCAGTAAGTTTCCATTGCCTTTTTGCCGGTCTTTTTTGGCCGTCAGCAGCATACACTGAATAAATAAATATTGATTAGCCCGTACCGGCCGCCAGGCCTTTTCTGCGGGTATATACTCGATAAAAGCTATTTGCTTCCCTTCCGGATCTTTGAGGATCTTAAGCCGTAATCCTTCCGCATACCGCTGGGTAAACCATGTTTTCTTCAGCTCAAACCCCGGATTTTTAGGGTCTTTGATACAAAATAGCCCCTCCTCCATAACATTTTCCGGCGTAACATCGATAATCTTATTCATCCCTATAAAATTAATCAACTGTTTCCAGTCTGAAACCTGCAATAGGAAAAATACCGGAAATAAGGTTGGATCTGAACGGTAAAAGCCGTCTTATGGATCGGAGATACTGCCATTCTATCCAAGGTATGTGTAACTTTATTAAGACTTTTGGCTGTCCGGAGCAGAATTTGTAAATTAATATCCTTCCCCGGCCATTGATCTGGCAGCCACCTGTAATCAGATCTTTTTATGCTAACAAGATAGAAAGCATACCCGATGAAAACATCAGTATTAATCCCGAAATCAAATAAAGTCGCCGTTTTCCTGCTGACCCTTGCAGGGATAACCGATAGCCTCGCTCAAAACTTCTCGGAACACATTATTTCCGGCTTTGCCGTAGAAGCCCATGCTATGCACGCCGCCGATATGGATGGCGATTCGGATATGGACATCCTGACCACGGGTTGGGGGCAGGATGAGATCGTTTGGCTGGAAAATACGGGAGGACCTGATTTTATACGGCATTTGGTTACGGATACTTTCGATAATGGTTATGGCGTTTATGGCGCTGATATCGATAGCGACGGGGATATGGATATCGCCGGGGCAGCCCGGGATGCCGACAAGATCAGTTGGTTTGAAAATGACGGAAATATGCAGTTCACCGAGCACATCCTTTCCAATACCTATATTGCTGCCAGTGATGTGATCGTTGTGGATCTCGACCAGGACAACGATATGGACCTGGTAAGCGCTTCGAGGGGAGATGACGAGATCACTTTCTGGGAAAATGATGGCAATGAGAATTTCACCCGTAATGTGGTTAGAAGTAATTATGACGGCGCTAACCTGGTATATGCAGAAGACATCGACAAAGATGGGGATATCGATATTGCAGGAGCCAAGGCAGGGGCTTTTGGGTTTGGATCATTCGATTGGTGGGAAAACGACGGCAATGAGAATTTTACTAATGGCACTAACCTAAGCGGAACGATCGACGAACCCTCAGAGATACATGTGGCCGATGTGGATGACGACGGCGATTTTGATATCCTGGGAACGGGATATGATGAAGACCTGATCGCCTGGTGGGAAAATGATGGCAGCCAGAACTTTAGTAAACGAAACCTTAATACCAATTTCAATGGCGCTCGTGGGGTGCATGCCGGAGATGTCGACGGCGATGGCGACACCGATATCCTGGGGGCGGCCTATTTTGACGATGATATCACAATGTATGAAAATGATGGCGCGGGGTCTTTTACCGAACATGTAATTTCCGGTTCCACCAACGGCGCTTCTTCGGTGTTAGCCGTCGATATCAATGGCGACAGCAAATTGGATATTGTCGGTGGCGCTGTGGTAGCTTACCGGGTGTACTGGTGGGATGTCGGGGTACCGCCCCTGGCTACCGAATATGCCGTATCCCCTTCTTTCAGCGCCCCTTCTTCTGTTCATACGGTTGATTTGGATGGTGACGGCGATCCGGATGTGGTAAGCTCTGCCACCAGTTCGGATGCGATCGGATGGTTTGAAAATACCGGGAACAGGAACCTGGACCAGCAAGCCATTACCTACGGATTCGATGGAGCGGATGATGTTTTTGGGGCGGATATCGACGGCGATAATGATATCGATGTTTTGGCCGGGGCAACCGCTGACAATGAGCTGGCCTGGTGGGAGAATGACGGTAATCAGTCCTTTACGAAGCACTCGGTTGTAACCAATTATGATGCCACGGCGGTATGGGTGGAAGATATCGATGATGACGGAGACATGGACCTGGCTGCTGTTGCCGATTGGGACGATATGGTCAGTTGGTTCGAGAACGACGGGAATGAAAATTTCACCCAACATGATCTGAGCACCAACTATAATGATGCGACGGATATTATGGCGATCGATCTGGATAAAGATGGCGATATGGATCTGCTCAGCTCCAGGGGTTATTATGCCTTATCGGCCAACGATATATCCTGGTGGGAAAACGACGACGATGAAAATTTCACTCAAAACAGCATTGTAGCGGATTTTGGGATGTCCAGAACGGTATTTGCCACGGATATGGACGGTGATAATGATATCGATGTACTGGGCACCAACAGGTTCAGCAGCGCCGGCTCCTGGTGGGACAACGTGGAATTAGCCTGGTGGGAGAATGACGGCAGCCAGCAATTTACCAAGCACCAGGTATTGAATGGAAGCGTCTATGAAACGGCCCACGCTGCCGATATGGACAATGATAATGATATCGATATTGTAATGGGCACCAACCCCACCGGAAATGGTTGGGTTTATTACCTGGAAAATGACGGTTCCATGAATTTTACCTCCAATGCGCTCGGGCCGATGTCGACCCATGTTACCGATGTATTGGGCGTGGATATGGACGGCGATGGCTTCCGGGATATTGTTACCAGCGGAAGCCGCGTATCCATCTGGTTCAATGAATGCGGTCCGGTTACACCGGGCATTACGGTCAATGGCCCGGTTACCTTCTGCTCCGGCGGATCGACGGAATTGGTCAGTAATAGCGCTAATACATATGAATGGTTGCATAACGGGTTAAGCACCGGGGTAACCACACAAAATTTTACCGTTACTGCCGGCGGTAGTTATGAAGTGGTGGTTCAGGATTGTTCCGGTACCCGGGATACGGCCACTGCCGTCAACATTACGGTTAACCAATTGCCGACAGCCAGTGTTACACCTTCCGGATCGATCGGTATGTGCACCGGTGAAACAACATTATTGTCAGCCAATACCGGCGCCGGTTTTGCTTATCAATGGTATAAAGACCTGGTGATGATCAGTGGCGCTACCCAGTCCACTTACACGGTCAGCCAGGCCGGTAGCTACCATATCGAGATCACCGAAAACGGATGTACCGGCGTTTCCAATACCGTTGTTGTTCAGGTTAGCAACAAACCCAATGCGGTCATCATTCCCGCCGGTCCTACCTCCCTGTGCGACGGGGAGACCGTAATACTGGACGCTAATTCCGGGACCGGTTTAACCTATCAGTGGTATAAAGATGCAGCAGTCATCGTTGGCGCCACCATTCCATCCTATGCCGTTACCCAGGCGGGGAGTTATACGGTCTTGGTGTCCCATAATGGATGTGACAGCCTTTCGCCTCCGGTGATCGTTACCGTCAGTCCTTTACCCACGGTTTCCTTTTCAGGACTCGATCCTTCCTACTGTGAAGACGATGCCCTTGTTACGTTAACCGGAAGCCCTTCGAACGGTACCTTTACCGGTAACGGTATGAACGGTGATCAGTTCGATCCGGCCGCAGCAGGAACGGGTACCCATACGATCACCTATGCCTTCACCGATGCCAATAACTGCACCAATAGTGAAGATCAGCAAGTAACTGTCCACGGATTACCAGTAGTCAGTATGAGCGGGCTGGATCCTGAATATTGTTTGGATCATGGCCTGGTTATGCTAAGCGGCAGCCCCGGTGGAGGTACATTCAGCGGTGATGGCGTCAGTGGTAGCCAGTTCGATCCCGGTGTAGCCGGCTTAGGCGTTCATACGGTAACTTATACCTATACGGATGCCAATAATTGCACCAACGATATTGAGCAAGCGGTGTCGGTAAATGCCAATCCTGCGTTAGAACTAGGAGCGGATACCAGTATTTGCGGCGCCTGTACACTAACCCTTGACGCCGGAAATCCGGGTTCGACTTATCAATGGTCGACCGGTGAAAGTACGCAAAAGATCGAGGTTTCCGATGCCGGTACCTATTGGGTACAGGTTACGGACGGAACGGGTTGTACGCAAACGGATACGATACTGATCTCAGCAGGTGTATCTGGTGTTGGCGATTTTGGCGGCTACTATATAAATGTTTATCCCAACCCTTTTGATCAACATACGGTTATTCATTTCCCTGTTATCAGTAATTGGCAGGTACAATTGTTCGATGTTACCGGCAGGCTGGTGGTCAACATAACAGATGCCGTTGGCAAAAACATCAGCATTTACCGGAATGATCTCCCGGCTGGGATCTATTGGCTGGCCGTTACGCTGGATGACCGGTTGATCCATACGCAAAAGCTGGTAATAATTGATAAAAAGGATTAACTTACTTGGTTATTTGTAACCCCGTATTTGGCTTTAGTATTTTGAACACCGCTGGTATTGATGCAGCCTTCCCTTGCTAAAAGAATTCTCTTCTACCTTATTTTTTTAGTCATCAATGGCGTGATCGTTTTTGGTCTGGGAGAGGTGGTTGTGCGATTGATGGGCTATAAGGTTTACCGCGTCAGCCAGTCGGGTCATATTAAGATCGAACCGGGGGGTAGGGAATATCAAAGTCATGAGCTATTGGGCTATTCGCATATTGCCGGGAAGTTTACCTATACCATCAAAGATTCATTTGTGCATACGGTAACCCACCGGGAAAATACCCTGCGGATCACCCATCCGCTGGCAGACGACAGTCTTTACCGGGATAAAGCAAAGCTGTGGTTAATGGGTTGTTCCTTTATGCATGGTGCCGCTCTTAATGATGAAGAAACGCTAGCCTGGCTTTTGCAGGAAAATTACAAGGATCATGAAGTGATCAATTTCGGGGTCAACGGATATGGCACGATACATTTTCTGCTGCAAATTCGCGAAGCCCTCAAAACCCGGCAAAAGCCTGCGCTTATCATCATCGGTTATGCTTCTTTTCACGACCAACGGAATGTGTTCACTTTTGACCGGCGGAAAGCGCTCTATCAGAATGTTGGCCTCGAAGTATTGGAACAGCCCTATGCCAGGTTCGATAACTCCGGCCGTTTGAAGATCTTCCGGTCCGATATCAAGGAATTCAATGAATGGCCGCTTATCCGTTATTCCGCTTTCATGAATGCTCTGCAGGACAAATATATCTATTTAAAGGATAAGCATATTGACGAACGGTTGGTAACCCTTGAGATCCTGCGCGAGATCCACCGGATCTGTCAGCAAGAAGAAATTCCCTTATTGATCGCCAATGTTTATGAGCCGGATGATATCGATCGGTTTTGCCGGGACAATGGCATCCCGTTTACGGATATTACCGTCGATTTGAGCCTGCCGGAGCATAATTGCCTGCCTTATGATTCACATCCCAGCGCCCTGGCGAATAAAAAGTTTGCGACAAAACTGATCGGTTTTATTGACCGGTATGGGCTGTTGTGAGGAGGTTAAGGTTTGCGTGGTCAATTTTTTCGAGGGGTATTTTGCGTGATCATTTGTTCCGAGGGGACCTCGAAACAAATGTTAATATTCTTTTAGCAGGATGGTGATATCGTGCGGCGCTTTTTCGTCTCCTCCGAAGTATGGGAATAAACGGTATTTAACGCCGCCTTTTCCCGAGCAAGCCCGGGCCATGGTCGTCGTATCCTCATTGCAGATAAAGATATATTCATTACCCTCGGCTAAGATCTCGTAGTCGTAAAATTCATTCAAATCGACGGTGGTAACATATTCGAATTGCATTTCGCCTTTCACATAGCAGTAAGCATGGATCTCCAGGGCCTCTTCGTACCAACGCCAGGTGAAACGGGCGCTGTTGCGGTGGTGGTGATAGGCTGAACAGTCAGAGAATCCATAAAGCTTGTTCAGGTCCAGTTGGTTGTCGGGGTTTTGATTGGTATAAATGGCGGAATCGTCGAATTTGGCCCGGAAGCGGATATGTTGACCCCTAAAGCAGGAAGCCCGGCTACCGGAGACATGCTTTCCTTTCTTGATGGTATAGATGATATTCCCCGAATCGTCTTTTTTGCGGCAGCTACTACTTAATAAGCACAAGAGCAATAGTAGCAGCGCAAATCTGGTCATCATCCGTTTACCGGTTAACAATTACTTTATGCGAGATCTGCCGGTTGTTGGTTTGAATAACGACCAGGTAGAGTCCTGCATCGAGCGAAGAAAGATCGATCTCACCGGGGCCACGGGAAAGAGATCGTTGAAGTATGATCTTTCCCGAAACATCATATATGGCGGCCTTTGTGTCCGTCGATGGTTCGGACAGTTGCACAAAAATTTTATCCGAAGCCGGGTTAGGGGTGATGATAATTTCGGGATCATTGTGTAAGGGGTCGATACCGTCAGTAGGATCTTTATGGGTAACACAGAAATTGAAGATCTCCAGGTCCGAAAAATCGCCGTTGGAAGCTTTGATCAACCGGCCATGCTGGTCGTAGACCGTATAGCCGCCCGAACCGTCTTCACAACACATACCATTGCCCTCCGAGTCTGAAACAATAAGGGTATAACAACCGATGCCCAGGCAAAGATTATAGTTGGTTACCTGTCCGCCGCTGATGTTCTTATAAGGACCGGCCCCATAGATCACCTGTCCGGCCGAGTCTTTGATCTCCCAGCGGGTTTCGGAACCCCTGTTATCCGTTTTAAAGCTCAGGCCCATCGTTTCGTGATCGTCGAAAGATCTGAACCGGAAGGTTAAGGAATCCGTTGAAGGATCTTCATCCAGGCCGGCATTCGGATCAGAGGTGAAAACAGTGATCTCATGAAGGCCCGGCGTGAGAGCCAATACAGGAAGGGTAACTGCCTCCGACGATTTGAAAACCAATGATCCGGCCCACTCATAAACCTGTACCCCGGTTCCGTTGAGGTCATAATTGATGTTCAGGCTCGATAAGGTCTGTTCTCCGTTATTGGTGATGTTGATGGTTAAAGCGATAGCCGAGTCACAGATCACCGAATCGTTTTCCGGTAGCGGATCGGTTATGGCATCCAGGGTAAACTTGGGGATATTCGGATCAAACCCGTTGACCACTGAGTCACCGCTGTTGCCGGGATCCAGCCAGTCTTTCAACCGGGTACCGGCACTGAAACCGTCCCAGGAGGCATCGATCCGGCCATAATTATCATCGGAAATATCGGTGCAGGATGCCGGCCCACCATATAATTGCCCGATCACCCGCTGATTTTGGTCGAACAGGGGTGAACCGGAAGATCCGCCTTCCGTGGTGCCATCTTCCCAATTCGATACTTCCCAGACTTCAGCGCTTTGCCAGGTTGTTGAAATAGCCGGGTCGTTATCAAAGGATATTTTCTTAATATCTCCGCTGGGATGATGGATACAGACCTGTGAGGTGGGTTGATTACCGCTGTTATCCCAGCCGAGGTAGTACGCGCCATAACTATCCGGCGGCTTACTGGTCAATTCCAACAAGGCAAAATCCGAATTGCTGCTGCTGGCTCTTACAACAGCACCCGTAACCGCTTGTGTTTTGGGGCCATCCTGGCTTTGGCAGTTTTCACTTTCATAATTAAAACGGAAAACCCAGGTGGCTACGCCACCGGTCAGGCAATGATCTGCCGTCAGGAAATAGGGGGTGCCGTCTTCCAGCACATTGTTCAATAAAGAACCGGTACACCACTCGTTGCCGTTGACAATAATAAGGGCTACGGCTCGCTTGTGGTCCTGCCAGTCGTCCCCTTCCGGGCAATTGACATTGATGTTGCAAAAGCCTGAATCGCCGAAACCGCGGGCTTTATCGATTAACGAGCGATAGCCATGGGTTACCCTGTCCGCGTTCAGGGAACCGCTGAATGAAACACCCTGCGGTTCATAATATTCCAGGATAACGATATCCCCGGTGACCAGGTCGGTGGCAAATACCCTGGAGGGTTGGTTGTTTTTGTGGGTAAAGGCCCCGAGGATCTCACTTTTGGATTCGTTGTAGATGAATAATTGCGCTCCTTTTGGCAGGTGATAATCATTGAAGCTGAGGTTGATGGTCAGAGCGCCGGGGGCGTAAATTTTCAGGCGCCAGACTTTATCCCCATTGGCTAAAGTTTCCCATACACCCGAGTTGTCAAGACCCAGGTTTACGGCAAAGTTCTTTCCAAAGCGCCACGGTTGCCCGGGACTATGGTCCCTGATATTATCTTCCGCTTGCAACGCGGCTAACTCGATGGCCGGCATCATAGCGGTGGGAATATCGGATGTAAGGACCTGTTCTTCAAAGCTCACCGGCAGCCCACCCTGGCTGATTTGAGCATTCACGGATATAGAATAAAACAGGCCCGGGAGCAGGGCCAGGTAAAGGAAAAATTGCTGTGTTTTCATCATCAAGTGGTTAATACGGTACACCCGTATTCGTATTACGTTCAATTTTCCTTTGTTCAATGCGGGGTGACTAATTTACGATATCCAATCGAAAAAGATGCTATACAGCGGGCATTTCAGCCAAATTTAGGACGTTTTTGCCGTTTTAATAGGTATAGCTGATGAGGTCAGGGTAATCATTCACGGATAACATCAGTTCCGAGGATGCCGGGTATTGAATGGCTTTGATATCGTAAACCAGGTCTTTTTTCACCAACTCCCGGCAGCTATCGGTATGCGGACCATGCTTCAGGTATAACCGTAATTTGGGCGGATGGGTTTTCATATATCCCCTGTTGCTGATCAGTTGGAAATGATGCGTTTCACATCCGCCGGAATAGTTGACCGTAATGTTCAACTGATCGCCATTGACCCGGATGTTGTCGATGTTGAAAACCGGACCCGTATCTTCTCCTTTATAAGTGTTATCGATCACTACCTGTTGTATTTCAATATTTGATTCAGGAACATCCTGGGGTTGAGATTGCGCTTCACCGGAGATCCCTTTGTTTTCACGGATGGCTTCGATAGTGGTCTTTTGCGTAGCTATCTGGGATTCCAGCTTGGCCCGTGATGATTTTCTGGAACCCTTACAGCAGGTTAATCCGAAAATGATCAGCAGGGATGCGCCAAGAACGACATACTTGTTAAATGGGACCATAGAACTGCTGTCTGCACGGTGAAGATAAGAAAAACAGGCATAATTGCCCCGTTTCGTACCCTACACAAACAACAGCATCAAACCATAATCCGTTCAAACATCAATATTGCCCGTAAAATAAGTCAAACAAGCCGTTGAATCATTATGGATTGACCTCAAGCGTCAAAACCCTGACCTTTACTATATGAGAGGCGTATTGCCATCACTATTGGCGTTGCTATTGATCTATAACAGTGTAGGAGCTATCAAAAACTACACACTTACTATCGATAAACCCAAAGGGGGCAGTCCACTCAACAATTTTGATAGGTTTATTTCAATAATCCCTTTCAAAGGTAATGATCCACCTCATTTTCCGAATGTGGTGGATCATTTTTCCCAGGCTTCAAACTTTGACCTGGGCGAGGATATTGCCCTTTGTCAAGATTCATACACGATCGAAGTTCCGGGGAAGTTTAGATCCTATCAATGGTCGAACGGTTCCGGTGAACCGGCGATAACAGTAAATACCAGTGGTACTTACCACTTAACCATAACCGATAAAAATGGTAATACAGCCACCGACTCCATTACAGTTACTTTACTCTCGCCTGCTGTCTTAAACTTAGGTGATGACACAATTTCTTGCAAAGACAGTTTGATACTTTTTGGAGGAGGTGGCTTTTTTTCTTACCAGTGGTCTAACGGGGCCACAACCCCCCGGATTACGGTACAGGAAAACGGCATTTACGGATTGACGGTTCGTACCGAAAATCATTGCACCCTTAAGGACTCCATCCAGGTCAGCTTTCCCCAAAAGCCTTCCGGGCATTTTTCATACCAGGTCAGGGGAAGACAGGTCGAATTTAAGGCTGAGGTTCCGGAGGCCAGTGCTTTTCACTGGGATTTCGGGGATGGAAAAACTCACTCGATCAAGGAGCCGAAGCATCAGTATGCTGAAGAAGGCTCTTATATAGTCAGGCTGGAGGCCTCCAACCCATGCCAACAGGTTACCATTCAAAACACCATACTCATCCGCCAAATGGCCGATAAGCCATCTCTGATAACCGATCTGAAAAACCGGCGGATACCGAGAAGCTCTTCGACCGTTGTGGCTGAGATCACGGATAAGACCCTGGAACCGGTTTATTGGCAACTATACGACACCCAGGGTCAATTGGTTTTTAGCCAAAACACACCGGACCAATCCCAAACGGATAAAGATGCACCCGATCTCGAGAATTTCCCGCCCGGGGTATACCTGCTGAGGATCGATACAGGTCAGGAGATCAAATACCGGAAGATCGTATTGGAATAAAGTGGACGAACTTTAGCCGTGTTACCTGCAAGAGGGGACGCGGTTTTCTTACCTCTCTTACCTTAGCAGTGTCACCTACCGAATGGAAGGGACACTGCTAAGGTGAGTACGCTTTGGTGATTATCACCTGCCTGATAGAAGGGAAACTGCTAAGGTGATTACGTTTAAGATTAGTACACGCTTTCCAGCCAATAGCAGTGTCCCCGCTGGTTAGCGGGTGACACTGCTGTAGAGCGGAAAGCGGTCCATATAGGCATTCACCTCTTTTTTTGTCGAAGCGATCAAGGTCTCGTTTTCCGGATCCATAATGATCTGGTCGATCCATTGGACGATCTGCAGCATATCCATTTCCTGCATCCCCCGGGTGGTTACTGCGGCCGTTCCAATTCGGATGCCGGAGGTAACAAAAGGAGACTTATCATCCTGGGGAACCATGTTTTTGTTGACGGTAATATCGGCCTGAACCAGGGCATTTTCCGCCTGTTTACCGGTAATACCTTTGGAGCGGAGGTCGATCAACATTAGATGGTTGTCCGTACCGCCGGAAATTACTTTATAACCTTTATTGACAAAGGCTTCCGCCATTACCTGTGCATTCCTGATCACCTCCTGGCAGTATTGTTTGTACGCTTCTGATAAGGCTTCCTGGAAGGAGACTGCCTTGGCCGCGATCACGTGTTCCAATGGTCCGCCCTGCATACCTGGAAAAACGGCGCTGTCGAGCAAGGCTGACATTTTCCGGACCGTCCCTTTAGGCGTTTTCAGTCCCCAGGGATTGTCGAAATCTTCGCCCATCATGATCATTCCTCCCCTCGGGCCGCGCAGGGTTTTGTGGGTGGTGGTGGTAACAACATGGCAATAGGGCATGGGATCGTTTAACAATCCTTTGGCGATCAAACCGGC
>JANQFB010000213.1 GCA_028278085.1 Chitinophagales bacterium | reverse complement strand
GAATCGATGGCATTTCCCTGGGCATCATACACATATTGGTGATAATACTGGGGCCACACCGTGATCGTATCTGTCGGGACATTCGGCGCATCCGTGTCTTCGAAAAGTACCACACTCAGGGGCGCGACCTGGGCGGAATCCATGGAATATATGGAGTCGATATAAGAGGTGAATTTTCCTTGTTCAAAAACAATATCGGGTCGCAGATTAGTAACCTGTGTGTTGTGGTACATATCCGGTCCGTTGACCGGTTCCCAGGCTGGTAATCCAAACAAGGATCCGTCAAAACCCAGGCTGCCGGCATCTCCCGCGACAGAACCGCTGCCCTCGTTCAAGGGATAATAAAATTTCAGGTTATTATAGGCGGGATGCCCGCTCGTGATATCCCGGTACATCCAATCGGCGATGGTTGCTTCATCCAATACCACGTCCCAGAGCGCAAATTCGTTGATCAACCCGTCGTAATTGGAGCCGCTGTTGCCCCTGGCGCCGATATGAAAGGTCGTAATACCGCTGAAATCATACATTTTACCACTGCCGGAGTGCCAGAGGGAACCGTTGAGGTAGATCTTCATTTGTCCGCTGGCAACATCCTTGGTAAAGGCCCAGTGATTCCACCGGCCCATATAATCGTCGGCATTGGCCTGCTTATCGATCCGGTCGTAGTTGCCGCCATCGTTGCCGGCATCCCAATATACCCGGCCATTGCTCCAGGGCAGGTGCGAGTTCAATACCCTGTTGCCATCGGCATCATAGGCTTCGAAGGCATAATCGTTCTGGGGTTGGATATTCGGATCCCCATATTGCCAAAAGGAAATGGTTACCAAACTGTCGAGATCCGCAACCGCACTGACCGGTACATCGACCAGGTCTTTGCCTTCAAAATCCAGGGCATAATCGGTGGTATTGGCATATATCCCCAGGTTGGCCACCGCGGTCGAGGCGTGGACCATATTATCGGAACCGCCGGCGGGATTGTCAAAACTGATATCCACCAGCAAATTCTGGGTGCTGTCCCAAACGAATGGTTGGATAAAGGACAAGCTTTGCCAGCCGGTTTGTAAGAAATCCGTGGTTTGTTCGTAGACTGTTGTCAAGCCGTCATTATCAAAAACACCATGGTCCAGATCGGCTGCAGCCGTATTTTTCAATCGAATGGTCAGATTTTTCAGGGCGTTACCGGGCGCTTGAATGTCAAACCGGAGGCCGCTGATCGAATCCTGCACCAAACCGGCGGCTTTCAATTCGCCGGACAACCACAGGTATTGCGAGCGGGCCCTGGGATTAGCCGTATTGAATGGTTGGGCCGAAGTTTGCTGGGCCGCCCCCAGTTTTGCGGTGTCCAGGGATTGGGTATCCGTATACACGATAAAATAATCCCAATCCAGCCAATAGCGCCAGGCCGGTGTGCTCATGTATTGAAAGGTATCCATGGATTGGCCGTCGACCTCGAAATTATGGTGGGTAAGCAGGTTGGAATCGAGCATGCCGGTATGATCATACAAATAATTATAGGTCAGGTAATCCCATTCCCCACAGGGGTAAGGTGCGCCTCCGGCCCCTCCGGGCACGCATTTCAGGGTATAGTACATCAGGATCTTTTCATACTTTTTTCCGGGAGGCGGAAATTCGAACCAGTCGTTTTGAGAGGAACCGAAGGTAAAGGTTTCTATGAAGGTGGTATCACCATCGGCAGCCCGTGATGATCCTACGGTGAATAACAAGACCAGGAAAAAGAGGGGGAATGCGTATTTTTTCATGACCAATGAAGATTTTATGCCAGCAAGATTAATCCGGTGAAAATACTAAAAATCCTCCTAAAAACCGGTATAACACCTAATCTAAAACGTTTTTGAGCGTGGTATTGTTAAAAATGCGTTAAAAAACCCGGGAAGGAACTATTCGGCAAAATAATTGGTAGATTTATAGTTGTGAAGGGAAATTTCATCCTGGCTTGTTTATTAGGTATACTGCCGCTTTCCGCGTTTGCCGGACAGGATATTGAGGTGGTGGATTTTGAAGGCTTGGAGAAATGGCTGCATAAGGAAACGGATTCGATCTATGTGATCAACTTCTGGGCGACCTGGTGCGCGCCCTGTGTGAAGGAACTGCCTTACTTCGAAGACCTCCACCGGGAATATGCGACTTCAAAAGTGAAGGTATTGCTGGTGTCGATGGATTTTCCCAACCAGGTCAGCAAGCGCTTGATCCCTTTCCTGGAAAAGAATGATATTCAATCCCACGTTATATTGCTGGATGCGCCCGATCCCAATAGCTGGATCGATAGAGTAAGCCCCCAATGGTCCGGAACCATACCGGCAACGGTGATTACATACCCGCGTGAGAATTATTATGAATTGTTTGAAAAGGAATTCCATGCCGGAGCCCTTGAAAATATTGTTAAACCCTTTATCCAATAAGCCATGAAACCTATACTGCTCTTCCTGATCACCGGAATGTTCGCCTTTACCGTGCAACCTGCTTACGCAGGCTATGAAGTCGGGGATGTCGCCACTGATTTTAACCTGAAGAATGTCGACGGCAGCATGCTCAGCTTAAAAAGCTTTGAAGATGCCAAAGGCTATATCGTCATTTTCACCTGTAATCATTGCCCGTTTTCCAAGATGTATGAAGACCGGATCATAGCACTGCATAATACCTATGCTCCCAAAGGATTTCCGGTTGTTGCGATCAACCCGAACGATCCCGAGCAATTTCCGGAGGATTCATTCGAAGGCATGCAACAACGGTCGAAGGATAAGCAATTCACTTTCCCTTATTTATTCGACGAGACCCAGGAAATTGCCAAAGCTTATGGCGCCGTCCGGACACCTCATGTCTTCCTCCTGACCCAATCGTTGAAGGTTAGCTATATCGGCGCTATTGACGATAATGCCCGGAATGCGGCGGACGTAGAAAAAAAGTACCTGGAAAACAGCGTTCAGGCCCTGATGAATGGCAAAGATCCCGATCCGAATTTCACGAAAGCCATCGGCTGCAGCATCAAATGGCGGAAATAGCTATTCATCCGAATCGAGCATTTGCTTGAAAAAGTCCTGCAATTTGTAGTAATAGCTGTTTTTTTCCGCCAGGAGGTTTTTATTGTTCTTATCCCGGAGGTTGACCCAGATCAACTGGGTATTGGTATAGGTACCTCTCCCGGATAGATAGGAGCTTACTCCGAAATAGACATAATCCACCGTGATCTTTTCAGCAGACAATTCGGGCACCTGAATATGCTTCCATAAGGCAAAACCCTCTGATCTCGTCGTCGGCTGCCCCAGTTTTTCCGGCATTTTCTGATACAACTCCCAGATCACATTTTCTTCTTCGGATACCATCCGGATCTGCAACCAGCCCAGGGTATCGGTTAAGTCAGGCAGGGTGATCTGATGCCTGGCATAGGTGGAATCCAACTGCTTTACCAGGGACTTCACTTTCGCAGGAGGAACATAAGCATAATCTAATTTATGAACCCCT
>JANQFB010000194.1 GCA_028278085.1 Chitinophagales bacterium | reverse complement strand
ATCAGGATGCACGATAGTTTCGGCTTCCGCTTGCTGGAACAGTCCGGTACCGCGAACTTCGCCAATAACGATGCCTTTTTGAATTTTTTCAAGGGCTTGAGGATTGTCGCCGATACCACCGGCGGAGGCGCCGGGATCATGTATGTTGACCTGGAAGGGAATTTTTCCAAGCTTACCTTATATTATTCCTCGATATCAGTTAATAACCAGGGTATTCCTGTCGCCAGCCATCATTCCTTCGACTTTTTTATGACTTCGTCGAGTGTATCTTTCAACCAATATAAGCATCAGCATAGCGGATCCATCCTGGAAGCGATCCAGGATCCGAACCCCGACGGGGATAATATCGTATACGTCCAATCGATGGCCGGTTTAAAAACCCGCGTACAGATCCCGCATTTGAAAAGCCTGGGTAATATTGCGATCAACAAAGCATCGTTGGTGATCACCGAGGTCCCTGATTCCAATAATCAAAGTACTGCTTTGACTACCCCTGCGCAAATGCTGACCCTCCGGGTTGGAGCCAATGGGGAAAACGATTTCTTATTGGATCAAACCGAATCCAATTACGGCGGGTTTAAAACCATAGTCAATAAAAATGGCGAGCTGGTCAGTCAATATAGTTTCAATATTGCCCGGCATCTTCAACTGGTGGTAAATGGCGACATTGAAGATTTTGGCATGTATTTGCTCACTTTCCCCAGCAGTGAAATAGCAGACCGTTTGATCCTCGGTGGCAATCACCCGGATTACGGTTTACGCCTGAACCTTACGTATCAAAAAATCAATTAAAAAATAAAAATTATGTGTGGAATTGTGGCTTATTTAGGCCCCCGACAAGCTTATCCTTTGCTGATCAGTGGTCTTCAGCGGTTGGAATACCGGGGATACGACAGTGCCGGTGTGGCATTGTATGACGAAGAAAAGATCAATATTTATAAGAAAGCCGGCAAAGTCCAGGATCTTGTCAATTATGCCGAAAGTAAGAATACCAATGCCTGTGTAGGTATCGGCCATACGCGCTGGGCCACGCACGGGGAACCGAACGATACGAATGCCCATCCTCATGTTTCGAGTTCCGGCAACTTATCTATCATTCACAACGGCATCATTGAGAATTTTTCCGCCCTTAAAAAATCCCTGATCGAACGCGGACATACCTTCCAGACAGATACGGATACGGAAGTCCTGATCCAGTTGGTCGAACATCTGCAGGAACACAATAATGTCGATCTCGAAGAAGCCGTCAGGATTGCCCTGAACGAAGTGCATGGGGCTTATGCGATAGTCATTTTATCGAAAAACCACCCTGACCGGTTGATCGCCGCCCGTAAAAGCAGCCCATTGGTGATCGGTATCGGCGACAATGAGTTCTTCTTAGCCTCCGACGCCACTCCGATCGTGGAACATACCAAAAACGTGGTCTATCTCAATGACGAGGAGATCGCTGTGGTTACCAATAAAGGGGAATTAACGATCAAGACCATCCAGGATAAGATCACCACACCCTATGTGCATGAATTGGAATTACAACTGGAAATGCTGGAAAAAGGCGGTTATGATCATTTTATGCTGAAAGAGATCTTCGAGCAGCCCAGGTCTATTGAAGACAGTATGAGGGGCCGGTTGAAAGCGCCGGGCAGAAAAGTAGGCCTCGGCGGGATCGTCGATTTCGAACAAAAGCTATTGAACGCCGACCGGATCATTATCGTTGCCTGTGGTACCTCCTGGCATGCCGGTTTGGTGGGTGAATATTTATTTGAAGATCTTGCCCGCATACCTGTAGAGGTGGAATATGCTTCGGAATTCCGCTATCGCAACCCGATCATCACCGAAAAAGACGTGGTGATCGCCATATCTCAGTCCGGCGAAACCGCCGATACCCTGGCGGCTATTAAACTGGCCAAATCCAAAGGCGCTACGGTATTAGGTATTTGTAATGTCGTCGGTTCGTCGATTGCCCGGGAAACGGATGCCGGTTCCTATACCCATGCCGGCCCGGAGATCGGTGTGGCATCTACCAAAGCCTTCACTGCCCAGGTAACCGTAATGACCCTGATGGCGATGGCTATTGCCCATAAAAAAGGAACCCTGAAAGAATCCAGGTTCGAGCAGATCCTGAATGAACTGGAGCAGATCCCGGATAAGGTGAGCAAGGCCCTGGAAGCAGATGAACAGATCAACTATATCTCCGGCATCTTCAAAGACGCCAGCAACTTCCTATACCTGGGCCGCGGCTATAATTTCCCGGTGGCACTGGAAGGAGCCCTGAAGCTGAAAGAGATCTCTTATATCCACGCCGAAGGTTATCCGGCGGCCGAGATGAAACATGGCCCGATCGCTCTGATCGATGAAGAAATGCCGGTCGTGGTGCTGGCTACCAACCGCAGTTCCTACGACAAGATCCTGAGTAATGTACAGGAAGTCAAGGCACGGAAGGGCCGGATCATTGCCATTGTTTCCAAAGGAGACCAGGAGATCAGTAAGATCGCCGAATTTACCATCGAAGTACCGGAAACCGAAGAAGCTTTGACGCCGCTGATTTCGGTTATTCCCTTACAATTATTGTCCTATCATATCGCCGTCATGCGCGGCTGCAATGTCGATCAGCCCCGGAATTTGGCTAAGTCGGTGACGGTGGAATAGTGGTGGTTAGATTTTTAGATGTGAGACAGATAGACATTAGACTACTAGATCCAAAAGTCTGAAAGTCTAGTATCTAATAGTCTAATGTCTAATTATCTACGCAAGTCTAAAAGTCTAGCATCAAATAGTCTCACGTCTAAAAATTAATCCTGTCAAAACTACCCCGCTGCGTCAAATCTCCTCGCTACTTCTTCCCAGTTCACGACATTCCACCAGGCACTGATGTAGTCGGGGCGGCGATTTTGGTAATTCAGGTAATAAGCATGTTCCCATACATCCAGGCCGAGGATGGGTGTGCCTTTTTCTTCGGCAATATCCATCAGGTTGTTATCCTGGTTGGGGGTGGAGGTTATTTTCAGGCCGCCGGGTTGAACGATCAGCCATGCCCAGCCGGAGCCGAAGCGGGTTGCGGCAGCGTTGTCAAACTGGCTTTTGAAATCATCGAAGGATCCGAAGGCGGCATTGATAGCATCACCCAGGGCGCCGGAAGGGGCGCCACCGCCATTCGGGGACATCACTTCCCAAAACAGGCAATGATTATAATAACCACCGCCATTATTTCTGATCCCAGCGCCATGGCTGGAAACATTGGCTAAAATTTCTTCTATGTTTTTGCCAGCCAGGTCGCTGCCCTCTAAGGCTGCGTTGAGCTTGCTGGTGTAACCGGCATGGTGTTTCCCATGATGGATCTCCATGGTTCTGGCATCGATATGCGGTTCAAGGGCATCCGGACTATACGGCAGGTTGGGTAGTTCGAAAGACATAAGGATTCGGGTTTTGAAGATGAAAGAATGAATTCTCGACTGAGGATCAAATTTACTATTATTCTGAAATTATTTCAGGGGCGGTATTTATTCTCTTTTTTCCATAAAAAAGGTCTTCAGCACTTCACTGCAAGGTAGGGCCAGTACTTCTGATTTCACGGTGGTTTTTGGGTGCAAAACGGGGATGTCGGCGCGCAGGTAACCTCTTTGGGGGTCAGAGGCGCCATAGATCAATTTACCGAGCTGTGCCCATCCCATGGCCTGGGCGCACATCAGGCAGGGCTCCAGGGTGACGTATAGGGAGCATTCCGGCAAATATTTACTGCCCAGGTAATTAGAGGCTGAAGTCAACGCGATCATTTCCGCATGTGCCGTTACATCACTTAACTGCTCTACCTGGTTATGGGCCCTGGCAATGATCCGGTGGTTATAGGTAATGATGGCCCCTACGGGTACTTCATCGGCATCAAAAGCTTTTTGGGCTTCTTTTAATGCTTCATTCATGAAATATTCATCTGAAAAAACCGTTAACCCCATTGATCAAAATATTTCCCGGATACTTTTTTTGCCATCAAAGGCTCAATTTAGTCAAACAAAATTAAAATTGTAATTTTGGTGCCTTAAACTTTCCCGTTGAAACAACTTTTCATTACCATACTTATATGCTGCTTAGGGCTGTGGGTGCATGCCCAGGAACCATGGTCGCTACAGCAATGCATCGACTATGCCCGGGAAAATAATATCCAGATCAAACAACAGGAACTGAATGAAAAGTTGTCGGAATATGCGTTGAAGCAAAGCAAATATAGCCGCCTTCCCGATCTGAATGCCAGCGGCTCCCATAGCTATAATTTTGGTAGGTCTATCGACCCGACCACCAACTTGTTCGCCACCGAAAGGATACGGGCCAATAGCTTTTCGTTGTCGAGTAACCTGGTCCTTTTTAACGGGATGATCCGGCACAATACGGTCAAGCAAAATCAGTTCAATTTGTTGTCCGATCAGTTAATGACGGAAAAGACCCGGAACGATATCAGCCTGAATATTACTTCCGCCTACCTGCAGATCCTAGTCGCCAAAGAGCAGTTGGGGGTGGCTACGGATATGCTTGCCCTGACCCAAAAACAATACGACCAAACATCAAAACTGGTCAATGCCGGGGCCTTACCGCAAGGCGACCTGCTGGAACTACAGGCCCAAATGGCTAATGATAATTTTAATGTGATCAACGCTACCAACCAGGTGGAGCTGGCCGTGCTTAATTTGAAATTGATCCTCGACCTGGATATCAAGCAGCCCTTCGAGGTCCGGGAGCCTGACATGGCCATACCCGATCCCGAACGCCTGGAAGCTTATAATGTGGTGGAATTATATCAAACCGCCCTCACCACCCAGCCGCAAATTAAAAGTTCGGCCTATGGGGTCAAAAGTGCGGAAAGATCCCTGGCCATCGCCAAAGGTAATTTGGCGCCTTCCTTATCGCTGTTCGGTGCGTTGCGATCCAATTATTCCAATGTGCAACAAAGCATCATCGGGGAAACCTCTTTTACGCCGATCATCGGATTTTTGAGTTCCGACAATACTCCTGTGATCTCGGCATCTCCGGTAACCGTTCCCACCTTCGGGCCCAAACCTTTCGGTGATCAGATCACGGATAATTTCAGCCAGGCTGTTGGTATCAGCATATCGATACCTATTTTCAATCAACTGCAGGTTAAAAATGCCATCCATCAGGCGGAGATCGGCATCCTGAATGCCCGGTATACCGAATCCCTGGCCCAAAACCAGTTGAAGAACGATATTATGCTGGCCTATACCAATGCCAAGGCGGCGGCAAAAAAATATGCTGCTTCGAAGTCCAGCGTCGAAGCCATGGAGTTATCATTTGAATATACGCAAAAGAGGTTTGAACAGGGCCTGGTCAATGCCCTGGAATTCAACACCGGGAAAAACAGCCTTTCCCAGGCTGAATCGGATCTGATCCAATCCAAATATGATTACCTCTTCAAGCTGAGGATATTGGATTTTTATCAATCGAATAAAATACTCGCACCTTAACGTTTATGGGCAAGCAAAAAATATTTATCATCCTTGGAGGCGTTGTGGCGCTGTTGATCATCGTGGCAGTGGTCGGTAAGAAGCAAGGATGGATCGGTAAGGGTAATGCTACCAAGGTAGCGGTGGAAAAAGCCTCCCTGAAAACGATCGTCGAAACCGTAACAGCCAGCGGAAAGATCTTCCCGGAGGTGGAAGTTAAGATCAGCCCGGATGTTTCGGGAGAGATCACGGAACTCCATGTCGAGGAAGGCGATTCCGTTCATGCCGGCGATCTGCTGGCAAAGATCGATCCGGATATTTATTTATCACTGGTCGAAAGAGCGGAGGCCACCCTTAATAACTCCAAAGCCAACCTCGCCCAGGCAAAAGCCCGGCTGGCGCAGGTCCAGGCCCAGTTTATCAATGCGGAATCGACGTTTAAGCGAAATAAAAAACTGTTCCAGGAAAAAGTGATCTCGGATGCGGACTATGAAACGGCCGAAACTGGCTTTAAAACTGCCGAAGCCGACCTGGAAGCTGCCCGCCAAACGGTTGCCGCTGCCGAATACACGGTCAAAAGCACGGAAGCCGGTCTTAAAGAGGCCAGGGATAACCTTGACCAAACCATCCTGTATGCACCTATGGACGGGATCGTTTCGATGCTGGCCGTGGAAAAGGGGGAAAGGGTCGTTGGAACGGCACAAATGGCCGGAACGGAAATGATGCGGATTGCCAATATGCATGCCATGGAAGCCCAGGTGGATGTCAGCGAGAATGATATCCTCAGCGTGAGTTTGCATGATACCAGTATCATCGAAGTCGATGCCTATCTCGACCGGGAGTTTAAGGGTATTGTATCGGAGATCGCCAATTCGGCGAATGCAACCAATGAATTGACCTCCGACCAGGTAACGAATTTCAAGGTGAAGATCCGGTTATTGCGGTCATCTTATGAAGATCTGTTGTCTGAAGGTCAGGGCCGGCAATACCCGTTCAGGCCCGGGATGTCGGCATCGGTGGAGATCCAGACCGAAATTGCCGCCAAAACGCTCTCTGTTCCCCTGCAATCCGTAACGACAAGAGAAGAAAAGGAGGATTCCCTCGATAACAAAGAAAAGGTCCGGGAACTGGTTTTTATCGCCCGTGAGGGCAAAGCCATAGCCCAGGATGTAAGCACCGGCATCCAGGATGATACCTATATTCAGGTCCTTACCGGGGTCGAAGAAGGGGATGAAATTATCAGCGGCCCCTATAGCGCCATCTCCAGGAAACTCGAAGACGGGGATGATATCGAAATTGTGGATAAGGAAGACTTGTTTAAAGAAGAAGAAGAATAAAAACCTGTCCCTCTATAAAAAAAGCTCCCCATGGAAAATCCGACGGATAATCCGCCACGTTTCGGCATGATAGGAGGGGGGAGCTGGGCTACTGCGCTGATCAAGATCCTCAGTCACAACGGCCTCACTACTTCCTGGTGGATGAGGGATGTCCAATCGGTGGAGCATGTTAAGCAATACCGGCATAACCCGAATTACCTCAGCTCGGTAACGATCGACCTGGAAAAGTGTTATCCTTCCGGGGATCTGGAAGAGGTCATTAACCGGTCGGATGTGCTTGTTTTGGCTGTTCCGGCCGTTTATTTAAAAGATGTGATCAGGGATGCGGATATGCTGGGTGGTAAAAAGGTCGTTTCGGCGATCAAAGGCATGATCCCGGAGGATAACCTGATCATCGGGGATTTCCTGGAACAAAAGCTGAATTTCTCTCTGCAGAACTTTGTGGTGCTCAGCGGCCCTTGCCATGCGGAAGAAGTGGCCCAGGAAAAGCTATCCTACCTGACGTTTTCCTGCCCGGATACGGACCTCGCCGGAAAAATTGCGGAATGCTTCCAATGCCGATATATCAACACCACCACTTCCGACGATATTTTCGGGACCGAATATGCGGCCGTTTTGAAAAATATATTTGCCCTGGCCGGCGGTATCTGTCATGGACTGGGTTATGGCGACAATTTTAAGGCCGTATTGGTTTCCAATGCCATCCGGGAAATGAAAAGATTCGTGGACGCCGTTCATCCGATCCAGCGGGATATCAAAGATTCGGCCTACCTGGGGGATCTGCTGGTAACGGCTTATTCCCAATTCAGCCGGAACAGAACCCTCGGTAATATGATCGGCAAAGGATATTCGGTCAAATCGGCCATGATGGAAATGGATATGGTGGCGGAAGGCTATTATGCCGTCAAGTGTATCCACGAGATCAACCGGCAGTACCAGGTGGATATGCCCATAACCGACGCTGTTTACCGGATCCTCTACGAACGTATGGCGCCCATGGTGGAGATACGTTTGTTGACGGATAAGTTAAGTTAGATATGAGACTATTAGATATGAGACTATTAGACATTAGACTTTTAGAAGATAGACTTATCAATCTAAAAGTCTAATGTCTAAAATCTATAAGTCTAATAGTCTAACCTACCCGTCTTCCAAACGCTGCAAGGCTACTTCGGCGGCCATTTGTTCGGCGCTTTTTTTGTTATAGCCTTTGCCGGTTCCCATGAGATCGCCGTCGATCTTTACGCCCATGGTGTATAAATTCAGGTTTTGGTGTTCTTCCTTGGCCAGCTCTTCGAATACTACTGTTTTCCCTTCTTTCTGCGCCCATTCGATCAGCTTGCTTTTGAAGTTGAACTCTTCTTTTTCGAGGATTTCCACGTCGAGAAAGGGCTTGATGATCTTCAGGTTGACAAATCTCCGGGTTTGCCGGTAGCCGGTATCCAGGTAAACAGCGCCGATCAGGGCTTCCAGGCAATTACCGATGATCGAGCTTTTTTTCAGGAATTTATCGGCCTGGTTATACTGCAGCAGCTCTTCCAGACCAAGCTTCATGCCGATGATGCGTAATTGGTTCCGGCTGACCATTTTGGACCGCATTTCCGTGAGAAAGCCTTCATCTTTATAAGGATATTTCAAGAACAGGTACTCCCCGACAATAGCATCCAGCACGGCATCGCCCAGGAATTCCAGCCTTTCGTTGTTCATCCCCGCTTCTTCGGCGACGGAGCTATGCTGGAAAGCAAGCCTGAAGACCGTAAGGTTGGTCGGGGTATAGCCGACAATGTTGCGGATCGACCTTATAAATTCCTTATCGGGACTAAATAAATAAAGGTAAAGCCGGAAGAAAAAGCCCAAGGCGCTATTCTACAAACTTTTTGACGATAATTGAGGCATTATGACCGCCGAAACCGAAAGTATTACTCAAAGCAGCGCGTACTTCCCGTTTTTGCGCCTGGTTAAAAGTAAAATCCAGTTTGGGATCAAATTGAGGATCATCCGTGAAATGGTTGATGGTAGGAGGCACTTCATCGTTGACAAGGGCCAGGGTGCAGGCAATGGTTTCAATTGCGCCTGCCGCGCCAAGTAAATGGCCGGTCATGGATTTGGTTGAGCTGATATTCAGGTTGAAGGCATGGTCGCCGAAGACATTTTGAATGGCTTTTACTTCACTCACATCTCCCAGCGGCGTGGAAGTACCATGAACATTGATATAATCGATTTCCGGGCTCTCCATATTGCTATCGGCCAGGGCATTCAGCATTACGTTTTGGGCGCCGAGTCCTTCGGGATGGGGGGCGGTAATATGGTGGGCATCTGCGCTCATGCCACCACCGGCAATTTCCGCATATATCTTCGCGCCTCTTTTTTGGGCGTGCCCGAGCTCTTCCAGCACTACGCAACCGGCGCCTTCGCCTAACACAAAACCATCACGGTCCAGGTCAAACGGCCGGGAGGCGGTTTCGGGTGCATCGTTCCTTTCCGATAAGGCTTTCATGGCATTGAAGCCACCGATGCCTGCCTGGTTCACGGCAGCTTCCGATCCTCCTGCCACGATCACATCGGCCTTGTCCATCCGGATATAATTGGTGGCATCGATCAGGGCATGTGTGGAAGAAGCACAAGCCGATACGGTGGCAAAATTAGGTCCGCGGTAGCCGTGTCGCATGGAAATATGACCGGCTGCAAGGTCGAGGATCATTTTCGGAATAAAGAAGGGGTTAAACCTGGGCGTACCGTCGCCGGAGGCAAAAGCCGTAACCTCATCATAGAAGGTCTTCAATCCGCCGATCCCCGAGGCCCAGATCACTCCGGTCCGGTCGACATCCAGGTCGGATTCGTTTAACCCGGCATCTTCGATACCCTCATCCGAGGATACGAGCGCATAATGTACGTAGGGATCTAATTTTCGGGCTTCCTTGCGGTCGAGAAAGTTCAGGATGTCAAAATCCTTGAGTTCGCAGGCAAAACGTGTTTTAAACTTGGTGGCATCGAAGTGAGTAATAGAATCAGCACCACTTTCTCCGGTAATTAATCCTTTCCAATACGATTCGACATTATTACCAATAGGGGTTAGGGCACCTAACCCGGTAATCACAACCCTTCTGGTGCTCATTCAATTGTTAATTTTTTGCTTGGGCTTCCAAATAGGCGATGGCTTCACCGACGGTAGTTATATTTTCGGCCTGATCATCGGGGATGGATATATTGAATTCTTTTTCAAATTCCATGATCAATTCAACCGTATCGAGGGAGTCTGCTCCTAAGTCATTGGTAAAACTGGCTACTGGCGTTACTTCACTTTCGTCAACACCCAATTTGTCAATGATAATCTTTGTTACTCTTGATGATATATCGTCTGCCATGATGTTCGGTTTTTGGTTTTCATGAATTTCAGAACTGCAAAGTAAGTTATTTACGGATATATAAGCAAAGATTTTCTTGATTTTTTACAGTTAGTACCTTTGCTAACCCGTTGGAAATTCATATGATAACGACGTTTTTGGATCGGTCTGAAATTTATGTCCTGTTAAAAAATTGTAAGGGATATGACCTTAATGTTATATTTTAAAATCCCATCCTTATACGTTGCAAAGTTTATTACTTTTACTGAAAAAGGAACATGTGCGGAAAAAAGTATTAGATATCGGCTATGATTACGATTTTTTGCTGGCAGCTATCGTTTCGCCGGTCAAGGATTATATGATTTGCTGGCATTTGAATCGCCAGCTCGGTTTCGACCTGGTACGTCAGCAAGACCTGGAGATCAATTTTTTGAACCGGAAAAAGCTCGGCTATTTCAGTTGCTTCGAATATAAAGATCTGGCCAATCATGTCAGCTTTGTCCTATTGTCGAATAAATCGGGGGGCGAATGGCTGATCCCTGAGTTGGAGAAGGTGGATTATTTCCTGATGTTAAGGGATAATATCGAAGCGGTAGCTTTGAAGCCAATTATTGAATCGATCAAAGGGATAGCCGTGGTTCAGACGGTATTCGAGGTAGATCATCACGACCTCAGATCCAAACAAAACCTGATATTTTAATGTTCAAAGCTTTAAATAAAACGAAAATAATTGCGACCGTGGGTCCGGCAACGGATAGCTTTGAAAAGCTGGAAGAGCTGGTAGCTGCCGGGGTCGACGTATTCCGGCTGAATTTTTCCCATGGCACCCACGCTCAACATGCTGCCGTTATTGAACATATCCTGGCCATTAACCGGAAACATGACACCCATGTAAGTATCCTGGCCGATCTGCAGGGCCCCAAGCTCAGGATCGGAACCATGAAGGATGACCAGGTGATGTTGGCGGAAGACAGTGTGGTCACCTTTACCACCGAAGATTGTGTCGGTACGGCTGAACGGGTGCCGATCACTTATGAAGATTTTCCAAAGGATGTCAAAAAGGGAGAGCTGGTGCTGGTCGATGATGGTAAGCTGGAATTGAAGGTACTGGAAACCAACCAGAAGGATGAAGTGAAGCTCCGGGTGATCTATGGCGGGCCTTTATTGTCCAAAAAAGGCGTCAACCTGCCGGATACGAAACTGTCGACCCCATCCTTGACCGAAAAAGACAAGATCGATCTCGAGTTTGCCGTTGCCCACAATGCCAATTGGATAGCCTTATCGTTTGTCAGACAACCCCAGGATGTGATTAACCTGAAGCGGATCCTGAACAAAAGGAACCGTTCGATAAAGCTGATCGCCAAGATCGAGAAGCCCGAGGCGATTCAAAACATCGATGCCATTATCAAAGCTTCCGATGGGATTATGGTCGCACGTGGCGACCTGGGCGTAGAGGTGCCGATGGATAAAATATCGATCATCCAGAAAGATATTGTCAACCGCTGTATCCTGGCCGCCAAACCGGTGATCATTGCCACACAGATCATGGAGAGTATGATCCGGAATCCCAAACCCACACGAGCGGAGATCAATGATGTCGCCAATGCGGTATTCGACGGTGCAGATGCGCTGATGGTCAGCGGCGAAACAGCAACCGGAAAATATCCGGTCAAGGTCATCGAAACCATCGGGAAGATCCTCCAAACGGTGGAACAGGAAGATACGATCTATAATAAGAACCTCAAACCGCGGCCGAGCTCCAAAACCTTTCTTTCCGACGCCATTTGCTATAATGCCTGCAAGATCGCCAATGATGTCGATGCACGGGCCATCGTGGGTATGACCAAATCAGGCTATACGGCTTTTACGATCTCCAGCTACAGACCCAAATCGAAAATTTTTATATTTACAAACAATAAAAAGATCATTTATGCCCTCAGTATGATCTGGGGAGTAAGCGCTTTTTATTATGATCAGTTCGAAAGTACCGACAGTACGATCCAGGATGTGAACAGGTTCCTGAAGGAAAAGGGGTTTATCCGATCCGGGGATATCGTGATCAATACCAACAACATGCCGATCGATCAGAAAGGGAAAACGAACATGCTTAAAATCAACAAAATCGAATAAATATACCTTCTATGGCTATTAATGTTCCACTATTAAAGGAAATCTGTGAAACTCCGGGGGCTCCCGGCTTCGAACAAAGGATCAGGGAACTGGTGCTGAAGGAAGTGACGCCGCTTGTCGATGAAGTGACCGTCGATAACCTGGGCAATGTGATCGCATTGAAGAAAGGGAAGACCGATAAGAAAGTGATGGCCGCCGCACATATGGATGAGATCGGATTTATTGTTACCCATATCGACGATGAAGGCTTCGTCCGTTTTCATACCCTCGGCGGTTTCGACCCGAAAACACTGACTGCCCAGCGGGTGATCATCCACGGAAAAGAAAATGTTATCGGGGTTATGGGTACCAAACCTATCCATGTGATGACGGAGGAGGAAAGAAGCAAATTACCGCAGATCACCGATTATTTCATCGACCTGGGAATGAAAAAGAAGGAAGTAGAAGCCATTGTTACAGTCGGAGATCCTATCACCCGCGAACGGACGCTGGTCGAAATGGGTAATTGCGTGAATTGCAAGTCGATCGACAACCGTGTTTCGGTATTCATCCTGATCGAAGCTTTACGGATGATGGACACGCCTCCCTATGATTTTTACGGAGTATTTACCGTGCAGGAAGAGGTGGGTATCCGGGGCGCCAATGTGGCGGCACATACCATCAACCCGGATTTTGGATTCGGCATCGATACGACGATAGCTTTTGACCTGCCCAATGCCAAGCCCGAAGAGATGATCACCGAGCTCGATAAAGGTGTGGCCATCAAGATCATGGACAGCATGACGATCTGTGATTACCGGATGGTCAGCTATATGAGGGCTGTTGCCTCCGATCATAAGATCACCTGGCAGCATGAGGTCCTGACAAAGGGAGGGACCGATACCGCCGGGATCCAGCGCATGGGTAAAGACGGCGCCATTGCCGGGGCTATTTCCATTCCGACCCGTCATCTTCACCAGGTGATCGAAATGGCTTCGAAAAATGATATTGAAGGCGCCATCCTGTTGCTCAATCATTGTGTTCAGGGCATCGACCAGTACGATTGGAGTTTTAAATAAGACATCTTGGGCGGACGTGTAGCTGCATACCTTTTGTTATCCCTGGCTTTTTTCTCCCCTTGTATGAGCCAGCCGCTGCCCGATGGGATCTACCTGGATTACAAAGATGTATTGAGATCCACACCGGCCATTCCCAAACACTGTCTCGTTCCGCTGCAAAAAAAAGAAGATCCCGCTTGGTATAAAAAGGTCGTTGCTGCCAATGTTTTTCACTATGTTGATGACAAAAGCGAACCGCAGAAGATCAAAAAGGCGGATATTTGGGGGTATAGCATCGATGGCGTTTTTTATTACAAAGATCTCGGGCCTACATCCTCCGGATTTCAACGTGCTGCCGTGATGCGCAGGCTGGAGATCGTGGGTCGGATCAGCCTGTTCACTGTTTTTAGCATGCGAACCCATTTATCAGCAGCTTCGGCCAACAGGAAGGCTATTCACGGCCGGTCCAGCTATTTCCTGATAGATTTGGAGTCCGGACAACAGATGCCCATGACGCAGGAAAACCTGACCCGATTGTTGTCGAGGGATGAAGCGATCCTGGAACAGTACGAATCGAAGATGAAAGCTATGCAGGAGTCGATAAGCCAGGAAAATGGGGCCAATCGCTCCCAAAAGGCCAAGGCAAACCATAAACTGATGGTTCGATATATCAAGACCTATAACAAGTATAATCCTTTATTTTGAGATGTTGTATTCAGAAGCACTACAGAAAGAACTATCCCAAAAGACCAGCCGGTTGGTTCAGGACTCCGCCGATCCATCCGCCAAAGAAGATGCGGCTGCATTGGCCAATGACCTGAGAGCAGTGATCCGCTATCACGACTGGCAATATTATGTGCAAGCCAATTCGCTGATCTCCGATTTCGATTATGACCGGCTTTTCAAAAAACTGAAGCACCTCGAATCTCAATTTCCCGAACTCGTTACGGCCGATTCCCCAACCCAGCGGGTCGCCAGCGACCTGACCAAAGATTTCCCGGAGGTAGAACACCTGGCCCCTTCTTTGTCACTGGATAATTCTTATAACGAAGAAGACCTGATCGACTGGGAAAACCGGATCAAAAAACTGTCAGGCCATGAAATGGTCACTTACTGTGTGGAGCCCAAATTCGATGGCGCCAGCGTTTCCCTGGTTTATGAAGATGACCAATTCGTCAGAGGCGCTACCCGGGGAAACGGCATAACGGGCGAGGAGATCACCAGCAACCTGAAGGTGCTACGTTCCGTACCGCTGTCGGCGAAATTCGGGGAACAGGATATCGGGCAGATCGAGATCCGGGGAGAGGTGCTGATCGCGAAGGAGCTGTTTGGGAAAATGAATGAAAAGCGGATCGAAGAAGGCCTGGAACCTTTTGCCAATCCCAGGAATACGGCCGCAGGCGGGTTAA
>JANQFB010000169.1 GCA_028278085.1 Chitinophagales bacterium | reverse complement strand
ATCAACTACGGTACCACCACCACCTATGTCCAGGAAATCTGCGTCGATATCCAACATGGGTCGGCCAATGAACTGGAAATTGTACTCGAAAATCCCTGTGGTACACAAATCGTACTTTCCGACCATAACGGCTCCGATGCTGCTGCCGATTATCAAGGCACCTGCTTCGACGATGCACAGGCCGTAGCCATTAACGCGGTTGGACCCGATGCTCCGTTCATCGGTTCTTATGCCCCGGAAAACCCATTGTCTACGCTCGATGCTTGTCCGTCTTCCGGTGATTGGACACTGACCGTGATCGACGATGTCGACTTCACACTCGGTACGCCGTATGCCGGCACTATTAACAGTTGGTGGATCACCTTCGCCGAGGAAGATCCCACACCAGAGCCTGTTCAGACATGGAGCAACTCCAATTACCTCAACAGGACAGATACCGATACCGTTGTCTTTACTCCTACGGTTAAGGGTGAATACAGAAAATACTTCACCGTTACAGACGATAACTGTACCCAGGTCGATTCTGCCGATATCCTCGTGTGTGACTGTGTCCTGTCTTTTGACAGCACCGCTATACAGGTTGGGCCCGTGTGGGGAAATACCTGGGTGTTTAAGTTAAGAGAAGAGTTTCGCTGTGCTGATGTCGATCCTACGGATTTCGATATTATTATCGGCGGCGGTACAGGAGCCCTGTGTACTGGTTCTTTTTCCGTGGTCGCAGCTACTCCCCTGGGTTGTGCTAATGATGCTACCACCGGGGTCGATACTTCAAGCTACATCCAGATATCCATTTCGCCTAGCTTACCCAATGATTGTAACCTTAGAGTCGTGCCTTCCGGTACCAATAATGTCGTCAACCGGTGTGGGGTATTTTTCCAAAGAACAGATCCCGGTATCATTCTGCCTGTGGAACTGCTCTATCTCAAAGGTAAAGCTATCAATGAAGGTATTCTGCTCGAATGGGCGACCGGTTCTGAAAAGGATAATGACTATTTTGCCGTCGAACGATCCGCTGACGGTCAGGCTTTCACCTATATCGGAAGGGTCGATGGTTCCGGGAACTCTACTACCGAGATATCCTATGACTTCACCGATGTCAATCCGTTGAAAGGACTGAACTACTACAGGATCAGACAAACCGACATCGATGGTGAGTTTACCTACTCCAATGTCATCTCTGTCGAGAATGTCGCATCAGGCTTCGACTTCCAGATCATTACCGTGAACCCGATACCGGCCGGCGATAATCTCGACGTGCAGTTCGCTACGCCTTCTACCGAACCCGTTACCATCGAACTCTATGATATGGTCGGTAGAAAGGTCTTCCATTACAGCCTCACTGAGGTAGAGATCGGTACCAACGAAGTAAACCTCGATATTTCCAGCGTATTGGAAAGCGGCGTTTACTACCTGGCGCTCGAGCAGGAAGACAATCGACTGCAGTCCAAGATCCTTAAATACTAATTCGCATTTAACCGTTCCATACAAACGTCCCGCGAAATTGCGGGACGTTTTTTTTATGCGATCATCAAAACATGGGGGCAGATACGATTATGTTTATTTTTCAATATAGTCCTGGGCAGCCGGGGTTGATCAATGATCCTGCCCGTATCGAGCAGGAAGACAAACGGCTGCAATCCATGATCCTTAAATATTAGAAGAATATAGAATGATGAAGGAGGAAGGCTGAATAGCGACTGTTGCATTCAGCCTTTTATCTTCATCATTCAAAATTCTCCACTTGATCCCTGTTCATCTGACAAAATGATTATCCACTGTAGAAATGTGGAAACTGTTTTTTAATATTTACAAGCAACTTATACATATAAGATCAACGCATACATCAAGTAATTCGAGATCGGACATTCTCCTAAAATCAAATATATAAACCTGGAAATATTAGGTTTCGACAATTTAATTTGCTACTTTTGCAGGGTCGTAAATACGCTTTAATCCTCTAATATTGACCGAAGAAACAGCAAAACTTACCGTTAAATAATTTCTGCTTGACAATAATGACGGTTGATATTACCTTTATCATTGGTTAAATGTATACACAAAATCTCATTACTATGAATGCTAAAATGTACAAAAAGCTAGACAATATTAAAATGGCAGCTTTTTTATTTATGTTGATCTTTATCGTGGCAGGTATGAATACCGGTTTTGCTCAAACCAACCAACAAACTGCCAAAGATCAAAAACAGTCGCAACAAGTGCAGCCAACCTATAAATGGCACACTACGACCAGGGTAACTACACCGAACAATCAATCTACCAAACCCGTTAAACTGAATTCACCTAATAAACAATCAACGCCGAAAGGCACTAAAACCAATGCTAACGAATCTATAAAAAAGCGTTAGCAGCATTTTGAAATAGTCCGATTATAAATACTCAATACCTATAAGTTCAAATACTGTACTATCACATGAACTTTTTAAACACACTAAACGATGAAAAAAATATTTACCACCCCAGAACGCTGGAATGCTAAGCCATTTCTTTTAGCGATCATCTTTATGGTCAGCCATGTCACGGCAATGGCATTCTTCCCTCCCCCATCCTGTACACCTGCGGATAAAGCATCTGCCGGTCCATGGCCGGGGAACTCAACCTGTGGATCTCCTGCAGTCAACCTTAGCACCACTTGTTCTTTCGAGTTTCCCGATCCTACGGGATATCCGCAAATTGCGGCGGAATGTGATGATTTTATTGCGATGCAGGGACAGCCGGATCTCGACAGGTGCCACCAGGCTACCATTTGCGGATCCTTCACTGCAGAATGCGACCACATGAACTATTTCCAGTTGGCCACTTACAGTACTTGCGGCGGTTGGGTCGAAACAGCTTCCGAAGTATTGTATGATGCTTCCTGTACACCCATACAAAGTACTTCCACTATCGGAGGTGGCCCATGGACTGGCCTGACTCCCGGTGATACTTATACTTATTGCTTAACCTTCCAGCAATTGTCTTGTAATACCTTGAACGCTTACCTCTGGAGTGAGCATCAGTCGATACCCACCGCAGATTTCACGGCGAATACCGCTTGTGATGGCGATCCCACCAACTTTACCAACCAGGGTACGACCGGGGGCGGAGTAACCTTTTCCTGGGATTTCGATGGATTGGGCACTTCTTCGGCAGAAGATCCGAGCTTTACCTTCCCCAGCGATGGAACTTATAATGTTACGCAAGAGATCTGCCGCAGTGGTTGCTGCGATGAGGTAACACTCCCGGTTACCGTCAATCCGAATCCAACGGCTTCCTTTACCTTGGGTAGTCCGGATCCGCAATGCCTGGTCGGTAATTTCTTTAGCTTTACCAATACCGGTACGACCGGCGGATTGACTACTTATTCCTGGGATTATGGCGACGGTGGTTCTTCTACCGGACAGAACGGCAGCCACTCCTATGCTACCGATGGTACCTTTAATGTATGTTTGACCACTACCCTTAACGGATGTACCGATCAATTCTGTATGAATATCGATGTCGATCCTTCTCCGGTACTGACAACAGCTATTACCAACGAAAGCTGTGATGGTATGGGCGATGGCGCTGTCGACCTTTCCGTAAATGGCGGTCCCTGCGGTTCCTGTACATTTTCCTGGATAGACGGAGTTGCCGGGCCGGTGGCTACGACCGAAGATATCGGCGGTCTTGACCCAGACACCTATACCGTTACCGTTACTGCTCCTTCGGGATGTACTGCCGTTACGGCAGCCGTGGTTGCGGCATCAGGACCTTGTGCCTGCGGCCTGACCACTGGATTTAATATCAACACCAATCCTCAATGTCTTGAAAACAATAGCTTTACCTATACCAACACTGGTACGGCTCATGGCGGCATTATCAACGTCGAGTGGGATTTTGAGGATGATGGTACCTATGATGCATCGGGTAATGTAGCCGTTTGTGTTTATGCGGCTGCCGGTACCTATACGGTCAGACAAAGAATTACCGATACCAGCGTCCCCTGTTCTCAATTCAGTACGCAGGTGGTTACGGTTAATGAAGCCGTTGCCGATGCAGGCCCGGATCTTGAGGTCTGCCAGGGCGAAAGCACCGTGATCAACGGTAGTGGTGGTACCGGCTATAGCTGGGCACAGATCCAGGGTGGTGGTTCATTGACCAGTGCGGGTACTTCCTCACCAACAGCTACACCGACAGGGGCTTTCCCGACAGTTAACGAATACCATGTCAGGGTTACCGATGCTAAC
>JANQFB010000167.1 GCA_028278085.1 Chitinophagales bacterium | reverse complement strand
GTTAGCATCGGTAACCCTGACATGGTATTCGTTAACTGTCGGGAAAGCCCCTGTCGGTGTAGCTGTTGGTGAGGAAGTACCCGCACTGGTCAATGAACCGCCACCCTGGATCTGTGCCCAGCTATAGCCGGTACCACCACTACCGTTGATCACGGTGCTTTCACCCTGGCAAACTTCCAGGTTAGGACCTGCATCGGCAATGGCTTCGTTTACGGTAACCACCTGCGTACTGAATTGAGAACAGGGCATACTGGAATCGGTTATTCTTTGCCTGACCGTAAATGTACCGGCAGCCGCATAAACACATGCGGCTACATTACCCGATGCATCATAGGTTCCATCATCCTCAAAATCCCATTCGACGACAATATTACCGCCATGAGCCGTACCGGTGTTGGTAAAGGTAAAGCTATTGTTTTCAAGGCATTGAGGGTTGGTGTTGATATTAAATCCAGTGGTCAGGCCGCAGGCACAAGGTCCGGAGGCTGCAACAACGGCAGCGGTGACCGCCGTACATCCGGTCGGAGCGGTAACCGTAACCGTATAGGTGTCGGGGTCAAGACCGCTGATATCTTCGGAAGTTGCCACGGGATCGGCCACGCCATCGATCCATGAATAGGTACAGGAACCGCAGGGACCGCCATTTACGGAAAGGTCGACAGCGCCATCACTCATACCATCACAGCTTTCATTGGAAATAACTGTTGTCAGCACAGGAGAAGGATCCACGGTTACACTCAAACAGAATTGATCCGTACAACCGTTAAGGTCTGTGGTCAGACAAACATCAAAGGTACCATCGGTAGCATAGGAGTGGCTGCCGTTCTGTCCGGTAGAAGAACCACCGTCGCCATAGTCCCAGTTATAAGTAGTAGCACCCCCGGTCGTACCGGTATTGGTAAAGCTAAAGAAATTACCGACAAGACATTGAGGACTTGGACTTCCCAGCGTGAACGAAGCAGTCGGTTCAGGTTTAACCGTAACGCTAAGCGTAATTTCCTCACAGCAGCCGGAGCGGCAGATCTCTTGGGTAACATCATAGTCACCCGGTGTGGGGAATGTAAAACTGGGATTCTCGGCGCCGGAAGAGCCTAATCCGTCAAAATCCCAGCTAAAAGTCGTACCGGCGCCGGTGGTACCCTGATTGGTGAAATTGGTAGGATCTCCTTCACAGGCCTCATTCGCGGTGAAATCGGCAATGGGGATCGGCATATGTTCACTCCATAAATAGGCATTTACCGTATTGCAACTCAGTTGTGTAAAAGTTAAGCAATACGTATAAGTATCATCCGGAGTTAAGTTTGTCCAGGGGCCTCCACCGATAGTGGAAGTACTCTGGATAGGCGTACAAGAAGCATCGTACAAAACTTCGGAGGCACTTTCAACCCAGCCCCCGCAAGTACTGTAAGTGGCCAACTGGAAAAAATTCATATGGTCGCATTCTGCCACAAAAGAGCCGCAAATAGTTACCTGGTGGCATCTGTCGATATCCGATTGGCCCTGCATGGCAATAAAGTCATCGCACTCAGCAGCGATCTCTCCAAAATTCGCTGGATCGGGCGATTCAAAAGTACAGGTGTTACTCATACCGACTGCGGGTGCTCCACAGGTAGAATTTCCCGCCCAGGGTCCTGCGGAGGCTTTATCGGCCGGGGTACAGGAGGGCGGTGGGAAGAAAGCCATTGCTTGAAAATGGCCGCTTGTCATAAGGATCGCTGAGCATATCAGTACCATACCGATATTCCAGGAGCCCGTGAAATGCAATAGATTTTTCATCGCTTATAGATTAGTTTTAATAGTGATAGTGAAAGAAAAGTAATAGTATCGTACAGGGCAGTTAGCGGCCAGGCGCTAACCCATAGCGGACCCTATCGTTGTTTGATAGTGCTATTCTGGTTGGTTCTGCCCTTAGGCTGATTTTTAGGATCAGTCCCATTCAGCTTAACCGGTTTGGTCGGCTGATTGTTTGGATTGGCCACCCTGGTGGTGGTGTGCCATTTATAGGCAGGTTGCACGGATTGTGCCTGTTTTTGATCTTTGGCTGTTTGCTGGGTTGTTTGAGCAAAGCCGGCTTGGATACCAACAACTAAAAAGAAAAAAGATAGTAAATAGGCAATCTTTTTAGCATTGTTGGCTGTTTTGTAATTTTTAGCAATCATAGTCTTGAGCTTTAGAATAGTTTATAAACAAAATAGCTTCCGCTAAGGTACAATACAGACCTCTATATTGTCAACCTGTAATTATTTACCGGTAAGGGTAGATGTTTTAACGGGCTGATTTTACGGGTAAGAGGATTAACCGTGTCAGCAATTTAGTAACCGTTAGTTCCCCGGCATTGCCGGATCAGCTATCCGGATTCAGTATTTGACGATCTTATCCTGGTATTGATCCGTGCCCTGGCTAAGCACCATGCTATACATGCCGCTTTCCGGTAAATGAGTCAGGTCGATACTTACTTTATTGATACCGTTGTGGGTCTTGTTGAATTGACGGCTATAAGCCTGCCGCCCCAGCATGTCATAAAGCACTAAACTGACCGGATCGGTATTTCCCGAGCTGTAATGGACATACAAATAGTCTTTCGCCGGAACCGGATTGACCGACAAGAGCTGGAAGCCTATACCGGTCCATTGATGATCGATAGATATGATATTCGAATAGCTGAAGTCTCCGGAATGGTCGACTTGTTGAATACGGTAAAAACCCAGTCCGTCGATCGGGAATTTATCTATGAATGCATAGGCTTTTGGCGTACTGGAAAATCCGGATCCTTTCACGTTTCCGATCGGATCAAAATCCAGCCCTGTCGACGATCTTTCCACCACGAATCGATCATTTTCCGCCTCCGAAGCCGTTTCCCATTCCAGTCGTACCGCCTCTCCGACCGAAGAAGCCGTCAGCGCCAGCCATTCGATCGGCAAAATAATACCGGGATCGCTTCTTTGTAAAAAACCGCACCGGTCCACAATATTGTTGGTTGCCGAGGGAATGATCCTCAAATGGCATTCGTTGGGCAAATTCGGCGAAATAGATATCTGGATCTGGCTGGAGGTATCCAGGCCGGTGAAATTATCCGTTGAACATCCGACTGGTGTGGCGGAAACGATACTAAAAGAACCGGAACATAAAGCCCCTGATCCGCCTGCAATAACGATATCGAAGTCTGTTGGATCTACGGTGGCGCAATCAAAGGGTTCCCGCATATCGAAGATCCAGGTGTTGCCCCAAACCGGGCCGACCTTAATAATAGCGCTGTCGATGGAAAGGTTGCAATCACAAACCAATATATCGACCGAATCCATCTGGGAGCAGTTGTCGTCGGTTACGGTAAAATACTTTCGGTATTCTCCTTGCACACTGGCGTTGAATACCACCGTGTCGGTATCCGTTCGGTTCAAATAGAGCGAATTCGACCAGCTTTGGGCGGGTTCCGGATCCGGATCTTCTTCGGCAAAAGTAATATGCCAGCTATTGACATCAGCGGTATAGGTGGTCGCCAGGGTTTGGTTCACATCATCAATAACGGTTAAGGTCCAGTTGCCGCTGCTCGGGCATAGGTCGAGATTTGACAAGGGGTTTTCCGGTGAATAGGTCGACGGGAAAGGAGCATTCGGACCCACGCTGTTGATCGGTGTTGCCGAGGCATCGTCGAAGCAGGTTCCATCATAATCCGCGGCAGCATCCGTACCGTTATGATCGGATAATACGATCTGGGTCCCGCAGGGATTTTCGAGCACGATCTTCAATTCATTGGCCGACCCGATGGTGATATCCATACATACTTCCTGCAGGTAGGTATTGGCCACGGTATAGTTAATATTCATGGAGTGCCCGTTGGCATCGTTATTCGGAACGGCATCCGGAGAACCGATATAGGATAAGGTGGTGGGAGACCCTAAGGCAAAAGCCACCGAGGCGTTGGTATATAATCCATTCAAATTAATATTGGCATTGCGGCATCCGGTTTTATCCGGGCCGGCATCGACGGTTAAATTATTGAAAGAAACGATCACCGAATCCAGGTCCGTGCAACTGTTGGCATCCGTTACCGTGACTTCATACTCATTGGTGGCCGGGAATGATCCCGAGGGTGTTACGGTAGGGGCGGAAGTTCCGCTGTTGGATAGGGTTCCGCTGCCTTGTATCTGCCGCCAGCTATAAGAGGTACCCCCACTGCCGCTTAAACTAACGCTTTCGCCCTGGCAGATCTCCAGGTCACTTCCGGCATTTGCGGTAGCCTGGTTGATCGTGATCACCTGGGTGGAAAATTGTGAACAGGGAACGCTGGTATCCGTGATCCTCTGCCTGACGGTTACTGCGCCGGAAGCGCTATATACATTGCCGGCGGCATTACCGGTGGCATCGTAGGTTCCGTCGTCTTCAAAATCCCATTCCACGGTAATGATGCCCCCGTGGGATGTTCCGGTGTTGGTAAAGCTAAAACTATTGGTTTCCAGACATTGAGGGTTGCTGTTGATGGTAAATCCGGTGGTCAGCCCGCAAACACAGGGGCCGGTAGTATCTACCAATGCTGCTGTTACGGCAGTGCAAGTATTCGGATCGGTAACGGTTACCGTATAGGTTACAGGTGCCGCAAGTCCGGTAGGATCTTCGGCAACACTGATCGGATTAGCGGAATCGTCGATCCAGGAAAACGTACAACTCCCGCAGGGGCCTCCGTTAACGGAGAGGTCGATAGCCCCGTCGTTCATACCGATACAACTTTCATTGGTAACCACGGTTGACAAAGAGGGGGCGGGATTTACGGTTATCATGGTACAACTTTGGTCCGTACAGCCGTTTAGGGTGGTTGTCAGACATACGTTGAAGGATCCGTCCGATGCATAGGAGTGACTGCCGTTTTGCCCGGTCGACGAGGAACCGTCGCCATAATCCCAGGAATAAGTGGTTGCGCCTCCGGTGGTGCCGGTATTGGTAAAGGAGAAAAAATTTCCGACCAGGCATTGCGGATTGGCCGAACTAACGGTAAAACTTGCGGTGGGATTCGGGTTCACACTTACATTGATCGTTTTTTGGTCGCAACAGCCCGATTGGCAGGTTTCCAGGGTAACGGCATAACTACCGTCGGAAGGAAAGGTGTAACTCGGATTTTCCAGGGTCGACGAGCCTAAACCGTCAAAATCCCAGGAAAATGTGGTTCCCCCGCCAGTGGTGCCCTGGTTGGTAAAGTTCGTCGCGCTGCCTTCACAGGCTGTATTACTGCTGAAGTCTGCCGTCGGAATGGGCATATGGACCCCATATAGATAGGCATTTTGGATATTACAATTCAACATTTGAAAAGACAGGCAGTAGATATAGGTATCACCGGGCGTCAGGCTGGTCCAGGGGCCTCCGCCAATGGTAGAAGTGCTTTGAATTGGCGTACAACTGGCATTATACAACACTTCCGACGCAGATTCGACCCATCCGGCGCAGGTGCTGTAGGTAGCCATTTGAAACATAGTCATATGATCACATTCCGCTGTAAAAGTACCGCAAACGGTAGCCTGGTGGCACCGGTCGAGATCCGGTTGTGCGGTCATCGCAATAAAATCGTCACATTCCGTGGAGATCTGCGGATACCCGGTCGGATCCGGCGATTCGAAAGTGCAGGTATTACTTAAGCTAACAGCCGGCGAGGCACAGGAGGTATTCCCGGCCCACGCGCCCGCAGAGGCTTTATCAGCCGCCGAACAACTTGGCGGCGGGAAAAAGGTTTTACCTTCCTTAGGAATACCAATGATCAGTACCAGCCCTAATATTGGAAAGCCGATCAGGGTTTTCAGGGATAGCTTCACATAAGACATAGTCGTATCGTTTATAGTTTTTCACACACATATGATCCAGCAAGGGGAAGCTGTTGATGTTCATTGTTAATATTTTCGACGTGTCGCTTGTGGGCATTTCCCGGTTTATTAAAGGAGTTGGAATAACTTTTTATCCATACTGCCTAAAATATATTAGCGGCTTACCGGGGTCAAAGATTTATGATTAAACGGGCGGATTTGGCATGTGAACGGGAAAAATCGCCCGTATTTTACCTAATTTTTTTTCGCTAGGTATTACGCAGTAGAGCCCTAAGGATATTACGGTGGTTTCCCCGAAAACCTTTGAACGAAAAATTTACCCGATTTATACCTTTTTTACAGCGCTCTGTAGGGTATTAAGCGTAATTTTAGCTCCGTTAAAATAAACCATTGGAAGGAACAGCAAGTCAGCCGGAAATAACCTTATTGGAATTGCAGGAGGTCACGAAAACCTATGCCGATCAAAAGGCGGTGGATCATGTATCCTTTAACATACCCAGGCAAAGTATTTTCGGTTTGCTGGGTCCTAACGGCGCCGGCAAAACAACGCTTATCAGGATCATTACCAATATTTTAGCGGCCGATACCGGGGAGATCCACCTCAATGGTATGCCTGTCAAAAAAGATCATTACCGGCAGATCGGGTATATGCCCGAGGAGAGAGGCCTGTACAAGAAAATGAAGGTCGGGGAGCAATTGGTCTACCTGGCCCGATTGAAGGATATACCGGGTAAAGAAGCCCGTGATCGGATCAAAAGCTGGATGGAAAAGTTCGATATCAGTGATTGGTGGTCGAGGAAAGTGGGGGATCTTTCCAAGGGCATGCAGCAGAAAATCCAGTTCATAGCCACCGTGGTCCATCAGCCCCAATTGCTGATCCTGGATGAACCCTTTTCGGGTTTGGATCCCATCAACACACGGCTCATCAAAAAAGAGATCGATCTCTTACGGCAAAACGGCTCTACCATTATTTTTTCCACACACCGGATGGAGCAGGTGGAGGAGATCTGCGATCACATTGTACTGATCGACAAAGGACAAAAAATATTGGAGGGACCGGTGAAAGCTTTAAAGCAACAATTCAAGAAAAATGAATATCATATCAAACTATCGGTCCCGGATCCGGTGATCAGCAATGAACGGGTGAAGATCATCCGGCAGCATGAAAATGAGATCGATGTCCGGCTGGAAGAGGGATATGATTCCAATGCTTTGTTAAAATACCTGGTCGACAACAGGTTCCCGGTGGTGGAATTCCGGGAAAAGCTGCCCACCCTCA
>JANQFB010000260.1 GCA_028278085.1 Chitinophagales bacterium | reverse complement strand
TTATTTTCGATCTTGGCGCGACTGATCCCCTCCACCACCGGGTCCACAGCTTCCAAATGGGAAGGATTCGCGGTCATGGAAAGATGCACCGATTTATTTTCATTGGTGCTGACATCACAGGAAAATCCAAGATGGTACTTGACATCGCCCTCGAACAAGGCATCTTCATAATCCTTACCCTCGAATTCGGAAAAGATATCTTCATAGGTTTTGTTAAAGATATTGGCCAGGATGTTCAATCGGCCCCGGTGAGCCATACCAAATACGAACTCATCGATCCCCAGTTCGGAACCCTTCTCGATCACGGCATCCAAAGCAGGGATCAGTGCCTCGGCGCCTTCCAAGGAAAACCTTTTCTGTCCCACGAACTTGTTGTGCAGAAAGCTTTCAAACACCACGGCCTGATTGAGCTTGTGGAGCATGTGCTTTTTCTCTTCCGGGGTGAAGGCTTTCCGGTTGCGGGAGGATTCCATTTTTTCCTGCAGCCATTTGATCTTTTCCGGCTGGCGGATAAACATATATTCCACCCCTACCGACTGGCAATAGGTATCCTGTAAATGGGTAATAATATCTTTGAGCGTAGCCGGACCGATCCCGATCTCGGTGCCGGCCTGGAATACTGTGTCGAGGTCTGCCGGGGAAAGCCCGAAGGTTTCTACTGCCAGGGGCGGGGTATATTTGCGCCTTTCCCTGACCGGGTTTGTTTTGGTAAACAGGTGGCCCCGGGTTCTGTAACCATTGATGAGGTTGATCACTTTAAACTCCTTCTGGAACGACTCCGGTACGGCATCCTCGGAAAGGGCATGTTTAACGGCAAAATCAAAACCTTCAAAAAATTTGCGCCATTCGGGATCCACAGCGGCGGGATCTTCCCGGAAGGATTCATATTGATTGGCAATATAATTGGGGTGTGCGTTGGATATATAAGAAAAATCGCTCATTTTGATCGGATAGGCGCCTGTTTTTAGCAAATATCGTTGTAATACCGTTTCGACTGTCAAATTTGCCGAATAAATTAATGGGAATAATAAAGGTCTTCCATAAATACAAAATACAATGGATTAAGATTCCCCAAAAATGCCTATGATTCCTAAATTTATGGTCTGTTTTTATTTTGTTTTATAAAGATTTAGGTGTAATTTTGCTGTCCGCAATTAAAGCAGAAGCATTATGGCAAATCATAAATCCGCTATCAAGAGGATCCGTCAGAATAAAAAAAGAAAGGCACATAATAAATATTACGCCAATACTACGCGTAATGCGATCCGGAAGCTGAGGGAAACCGAGAAGAAAAAAGAGGCCGGAGAATCCTTGCCTAAAGTGATCTCTATGATCGACAAACTGGCCAAGCGCAACATTATCCATAAAAACAAAGCGGCCAATATAAAATCCAAGCTTACCAAAAAGGTTAACGGCTTGAAGTAGCTGGCCGGTGTCCTCCGGGATTATCCTTTATTTTTCCTGTTATCGTTTATTCAATCGACGTTCAGCCGGGTATTATATCCTGTTTTTTTCACTCCCCGGCGATCTTCTTTTCCATGTTTTTGAACTTACCGTCCTGGCGCAGGAGCTTGTAACAGTCGGCCAGAGGCCCGTATATCGCCGTATTGGTGGAGTCCAAAGCATAGGCATGCTCATAGTATTGGAGGGCACGGGAGAAAAGGACAAATGTTTTCCCTTCGAAGTCTTCCAGGTCGAGGGTATAGAAGAATACTTCCAAAGGAAAATCATAGGCATTGGGATCTGATAGCAAGGTTTGATATTTTTGTTGGTCGACGATCTTGATCTGCTCGAGCGCCAGCCGATAATACAGACCGGCAAGGCTCACATTGGTCTCCACATGGTCCGGATCCTGCTCCAGCAATGCCAACAACCGTTTTTCTTCTACTTTAAAGCTTTCCAGCGAATCGTTGATCTGCGATGTTGCCGGCTCATCCACAGGCATAGAAGTATCTTCCCGGATCGTTTGCTGGCTACACGCCCCAAACAGGAGCAAGCATAACATAATTGCTATGAATAGCTGGGGTTTCATTTTTGCCGGTAGCAAATTTGCTGTAAAGATAACGAATCCTGAAAATAAGGTTTAATCAGTCCGGGATAAGTGAAATAGCCGGAATAACCGGATATTTAAATACTTATTCGATAATTTTAGTTATCCGGACAACCTGCTTTCCCGCATAAAAAAAGCGGGATGATTTATCTAATTTGGTGCCATGAAATCTTTACCGGGCAGACCGATCTTAGGGATCTTCCTTACCACTTTCCTGTTAAGTCTGTATGTTTATCCGGCAGGCCAAAAACCAGCGTTTGAGCTTACCAGGCAAATGTTTTCCGAGACCAAAAAGATCAAAAGCCTTAAATATACCATGAAAAAAAGGGAAAGGATCCGGGATCAAATGCGGGAACAGGTCTCTTCCATAAAATTATACCGCCATCCCTTTAAGGTCTATGCAAAGCAACAGGCGCCTAATGAAGGGCTGGAAATACTTTTTTGCGATGGCGACCACAACAATAAAGCGCTGATCAACCCTGCCGGTTTTCCCTGGATCACCCTTAAACTCGACCCTATGGGAAAGCTGATGAGAAACGATCACCATCATACCTTGTACAGCTCAGGCTATGATCATTTCATATCCATCCTTGAACATCTGTTTGCCAAATATGGTGAAGAAGTCCCCCAAATGGTTCGCGAGTTGGAACCTGTTATTTGGGATGGCATTCCTTGTTATGCCATAGAATTCCGGAATCCGCATTTTAAGTACCTGGAGCACACGATTAAGGAGGGTGAGACCCTAACGAAGCTCGCGGAAAAGTTCCATGTAAGCGCTCATATGATCCTGGAAAAAAACGAAGATATCGATGACTACGATGATGGCAAACCCGGTCAGTCCATACAAATACCCAATGATTATTCACCGAGAATGATGATCTATATCGATAAGTTCCGTTTCATACCCCTGATGGTAAAGGTCTATGATGACCGGGGTCTTTATGAGGTATACGAATTCTATGAGGTGACGGTAAATGCAAGCTTCAAACCGGAGGAATTTTCCTCCGATTTCGAGGAATATGATTTTTAGTCCCCGCTTTAAGCGCTGATCAGTGGGCGTGGCCGTGGGCAACCTCTTCTTCGGTAGCTTCCCTGACGGATACGATCGTTACATCAAAATGCAAAACAACACCTGCCAGGGGATGGTTGCCGTCGATGGTGATGGCATCTCCTTCAACTTTTTGGATCCGGATCCGCTGCATGCTGCCGTCGGGGGCCTGCGCTTCGAAGGTCATACCGACTTCAATGGTTTCTACCCCTTTGAAAGCGGATTTATCGATCGTTTGAACAAGGGCGGGATTTACATCACCATAACCTTCTCCCGGTTCGATCTTTACCTGCAGGGAATCTCCCTCGACTTTACCGACCAGGGCCTTTTCCAGACCCGGGATAATATTGCCGGCCCCGTGTAAATAGGCCAGCGGCTGGGATCCTTCCGATGTATCCAATACATTACCGCTATCATCTGTCAGCTTATAATGCATGGTTACAACTAAATTATCGCCAATTAACAAAGACATACAAACTCCTTTTTTTAAATGTCAATTAATACATTATCAGGGTCGATTCACCGACGGTATAACATTCAGGAGCTTATAAGCTTGTAGGTTGGGAGCTTACAGGCTGATATACCTGCTTGCAGGCAAAAGGGCAAGCGTGTTAAACCTAACCAAATAGCTGCCGGACGTCCGGCGGCGCCACAAATATACAAGCTAATATTCGGTTGAAACAATAAATGGCGGGATATTATGATATATGATCTCCGGATCATTGAAGGCATTAAAACCACCGGCTCCTCCTCCGGATCCCGTCGATAACCGTCAGGCTTCCGGAATGATTCAGGGTATGGGTAGCCAGCAGCTTTTTCTCCCAGTTCGGTTCGATGGATTCCAGGGTAACCTCTTCATACTCCTGCTCATTCAACACTTTTATTTCATTGATCGTTAGGCCATAGCCATATCTTTCGGAGCAATTTTGAGCCGGCCGGATGATCTTTCCCCCATGGATAAATATATTCCCGGCAGGTCTGGATCTACTGACATCGGATACCACTGGATTCATTGGATGCGGGGTCCAGTTGTTTGTCTGAAAATCATCCGCATAAAATAAAAAGAGCTCGTCAAAACTGGAAGCGCCGGGGTTCTCGACCATATTCGCAAATAGCCACCATTTATCCTGATGATAAAACAACGTGGCATCCACCGCTTTGACATCTTCCATCAGGTTCATTTGAAATTCCCACTTCAAAGGAAAATCAACACATTTATACAATTCGATGGTCCTGTTGGAGCCGCTTTCCGGGATCATATAATATTCGTCCCGGTGGCTGAACATAAAGGGATAGGAAAGATGATAGGGCTTGTCGATCACGGTAACGGGCTGCTGGTATTTGCCTTTTTCATCCATCTCGATCACGGAAATATGGCCTTTCCGGGTCTTGTAGAGGAATTCTTCGATGAAGATGAAGTATTTATCGTTGTGCCGGACAATGAAGGGGTCGGCAAAAAACCGGTCTTTGGGCGGTATGATTTTTTTGAAACGCCAAAAGGAGGCTGACAAACCTTTCCGAATGCTAAACATCAATATCCATTGATCGAGGTAGATCCTGTGATGCCACTTATCCCTGGCAAACCGCCAGTAAAGCCCCAGCATCAGCTTGAACATTTTCCAGTTGTCCAGGCTCAGGGCCGTAAATAGTCGGTTATCATAAAACCCGGGTGTTTGATTGAGCCGTTCCGCCCTTTCAAAAAAAGCCGTTTCCCCCAGGTTGTATAATTCTTCCACCTTCCTGGGAAGAAAAGACATGGATTTCCAGTAAAAGTTATTCTTGTTCCGGTGAACCGAACGTTGATCTGTTTGGGAATACGACCGGTAGAGGATCTTACCGCCATCGAGGTCTTCGGTCAGGATCTGGAGGATGGAGCCGGTTACCGGCCAGTTTTCCATCACTTCCCAGAAGCCGGCCGGGCCTCCCCTGTTCACGGTATTATCACCATGATGATAAGACCAAACCCCATATTTGGCTATGGTTAAAATATCTCCCCGCAATATCCGGAATCCAAACCTGACGAAAATATCGATATTACGCTGCCTGATGGTCTCGATATCCTCCTCTTTCAGCCGGTCGGAGAATTTCTTAACGATCGGATCGGCTTCCAAACTGGGAACCTCTTTCAGCAAATCCCGGCCATCCTTCCAGCGGAACGCATTTGGCTTTACCTTGAACATTTTTTGATCCAGCTTCATATAGCCCAGGAAAACCAATTGTTTCCAATGTTCTTTCAGCCTTTGGGCGGTCGATCTTTTCGGTGTCTTATATCCGTTTATCACCACTAGTTCAACGCTGGCATAGTGGGCGTTTTTCAACCGTTCGATCAGCTTATATTCCCACTCGCGTAATTGCCAGGAATTCAATAATAACCCTATCCTAAGTTTTTGCGGCATAACCGGAAGCTAACATCAATTTCACCGCAAATATAGGTGATCCTTTTATTATGCGAATAATTATCCGGTTGATCAGCGGAGCGACGCGGAGGTTTCAGGCATGGGTCTTCAGATCTCTATGGTTACCTCGGTCTTAACGGAGTTAGCAATATAACATTGTTGATGGGCCAGATCATGGATCTTTTTCAGTTGGGCTTCATCCGGTTGTTTATCACCGGAAAAGGTAACTACGGGGTACAGGGTAACTTTTGTCATGGCCATTTTCCCTGCTTCATTTTTTTCCATGATCCCTACCGGATGGTCGACATAGCTATCGACTACAAACCTCTTTTTAGCCGCAATCGACAGGAAAAATAACAAATGGCAACTGGAAATTGCCGCTACAAATGCTTCTTCCGGATCGACATTGGCTTCCACCGACAACGGGATAGGCACCACATGCGGAGAGGAGGAAGCGGGAATGCTTGTACCGCCGTCGAAATGCCATTCATGCCCACGGCTGTATTGATTGTCCGTAAATACTTCCCCGCTATCCCGGGTCCACCTTAACGTTGCGGTATAATTGGCCATGTTTATGTTTTTTGGGTGATCACTTGCTCCTCAACATTACCTATAGGTACATATTTATCCCTAATTCAGCGCTCCCTTAACCGGGCTAAAAATACTTACTTTCCGGGATAAGCAGTAGACCTTTTTCTCCCCCACATTAAAAAATTTCCTATTTTCCAGTTTAAACCAGGTATTTTCCATATTGAAAAGTATAAGCGGATTATTGACAGGATGCTTGTTCATGACCGGGATTATTTCCGCTTTTGGCCAGGATCAGCAAGGGATTAGCCCTGAAGCCGGCAGGTTTGCTGAATATCCGGGCCTTGCAGATTCTTTGCACGGGGCCGGTCAATTCGACAGTGCACTGGTTTTACTGGAAGAAATGCTGCTCCACATGCCTCGGGATTACGGGGCGGAAGATTCTGTTCTATTCAAAAAAGCCCTCGATCTGTGGCTTGCCATCGTACAAAACCTCCTTTATAAAGCGGACTACGACAAGGCCTATGATCACCTGCAATGGGCCTTGGATCAAAACATCCGGTCCCCGGCAAGCAACCGTCCGATCGATGACAAATGTTTTCATCTGATCGGGAATATATACTATTACAAAGGCCGGATAGAAGATGCCCTGGCCAATTTTAATAAGGCCCTGGAAGTACGGCTGGCAGCTTATGGGCAAAAGCACACCGCTGTCGCCAATTCCTATCACAACCTGGGCGTGATATATTTAGCCCGGGGAAATTACGACAAAGCGCTGGAATTCTTTAACAAGGCTTTATATATCCGGTTGGAGCTACTGGGGCAAAAGCACCCCGACATTACCGGCAGCTATAACAATATCGCCCTGGTTCATCAATACAAAGGAGATAATGACCAAGCCCTGCTGTATCATCAGAAATCACTGGACCTGAAATTGGAGCTGCTCGGAGCACGGCATCCCAGTGTGATGGAAAGCCAAATAAACATCGGCAATATTTATGACGAAAAAGGTATGCATGAATCCGCCAGGACCTATTACCAAAAAGCCCTGAACAGGCAACTGGAATATTATGACAAGGATCATCCCAATGTCGGCCACCTCTACTTAAGCATCGGTACGAGTTACCACCGGGAAGGGGATAACCGTCAAGCGCTAGCATATCTCCGGAAATCCGGGAAAATATTTGAACACTGTTATGGTGATAAACATCGTCATCTAACCCGGTTATACAATACCTTTGGGCAGATCCGTATCAAGGAAAACGATTATTCCCGGGCATTGGATAATTTCCAGCGAGCTATTATTGCCGGCACCAAGGAATTTTCCGATACAGCCATCACCGCCAACCCATCTGACAACGATCTGACATCCATTCCGGAGCTACTGGCTGCATTATCCCATAAGGCGGAATCATTAGCGAAAAAAAACTCCGGCCAGGGTGACCTTGCTTTAGACACCTATATACTGGCCGCTTCACTAATAGCCAACATGCGGCAAGCCTATCAAACAACGGGTGCCAAGCTGGATCTTGGTCAGGAAGCCAGATCGGTCTATGATAAAGCTATTACCGTCGCCTTGCAGCTATACCGGCTGACGGCTTCGGAAAAATACCGCCGCTATGCCCTGGAATTTGCAGAAAAAAGTAAGGCTATGGTTATGCTCGAAATGATCAAAGACATCAAGGCCAGGCATTTCGGGGAGATCCCTGATAGCCTGCTCATCTTTGAAAAAGAGATCCGTACCCAGCTCAATCATCAGGAAGTCGCCCTGCTGAAGGAAAAAAACAAAAAAACACCCAAAGACAGCCTCCGGATCGTGCAGCAGGAAGAGGAAATATTTGCGTTAAAAAGAAGCTATGAAAAATTAATCGAGGACCTGGAACACCATTATCCCTCGTATTATGCCCTTAAATACCAATCGGAAACAGCAGGTTTTGAACAAATACAGTCAAAGCTGGGGGAAGATGAAGCCATGATCGAGTATTTCACCGGCGACAGCCAGCTACTGATCATAGGGATCACAAAAACCGACATCCTCCTCCGGTCATTGCCCAAAGGAGGAGCATTCGGAGAACAGGTGCGACAATACGTTGGCGCCATCAAAAAAGCCGATCCCACAAAATACATCCAACAGGCCAATGAGCTTTATCAATATCTCCTGGAACCTGTTACCGAACTCATTCATCACAAAAAAAGATTGATCATCATCCCGGATGGGATCCTGTTTTATGTGCCTTTTGAAGCACTGCTGACCGCATCTCCCGCCCGGTATGAAAAAGACTACAGCCGGCTGGCATACTTGGCCAAGGATTTCGAGGTATCCTACCATTATTCCGCAACGCTATACCTGGAGCAGGATCCCGGGCCGGCCGGAAGTCCCGGAAGCCCGGTGAATTTTACCGGATTTGCCCCTGTTTTCGATCAAAGCAACGAAAAAATTGTTTATACGGGTGACACCGATCCTGTTGCCACAGCCGGTGCACCGGTTCCCGCTACGCTTGTCCACGGAAAAAAGCTTTATCCTTTACCCCATTCGGAAACGGAGGTCAGGTCTATTGTCGATCAATTCATCCACCGGCAATACATCGGTGTGGGTTACCTGTACCAGGCTGCTACGGAAGGAAATTTTAAACAGGAAGCTCCCGGTTACCGGTATATTCAGATCGCTACCCATAGCATCGTTGACGAGGAAATGCCGGACCTGTCGGGTATTGTATTTGCCAACCCGCAAACCCTTTCAGCCGCTGTCGATTCTCCCCAAAATGAAGACGGCATTTTATACGCCGGGGAAATTTTTAACCTCGATCTCAACCGTACAGACCTCGTAGTGCTGAGCAGTTGTGAAAGCGGGATTGGGAAATTGGTTAAAGGGGAAGGATTAATGGCCATGACCAGGGGATTTTTATACGCTGGCGTAGACAATATCATCTACTCCCTCTGGAAGGTGGATGACCGGCAAACCCGGAAGCTGATGGGATATTTTTATGAAAACCTATTGGCCGATAACAACTATGCCAGGTCTTTACAAATGGCCAAGTTATCCATGATCCGCGATCCGGCTACGGCTTTGCCCCGGCATTGGAGCGGTTTTGTGCTGATGGGAAAATGACCTTATTTGACATAAAAACGCCCGACATATAGCAAATCATCTTCCGTTTCGAGTTTCCAGTAGTACAGTCCCGGTGCCAACTGCTCCCGGAATTCGAATCGATTGTTATCCGCTTCTCCGGAAAAGCGCTCCTCTTCCATATTATTCATGATCTTGAGGAAAATCTTTTCTTCCAGGTCAATCGCCCATTCAAACCTGACCGGTAGCAGGAGGGTGTCGTTATTCGCCGGGGAAATAACGTCTGCAGCAAATGACCGGACATTCAAATGAACCAGTTCATCCAACACGACGGAAGGTTCATAAGCCAGCAATTTGTTGTCGGGATCCTGTTCAAGAGGGGCCTTCGATGCAAGATCCCGGGTTCCCGGATCTTCAACTTTCAGGGCCTCCTCTGTTTTGGGTGGCGTGTACGGCCGTTCAACTGGTCGCTCGACAGGAGGATTATCCGCCATTTCATAAGCAGGATCCCTTTCCCCGCGAAAGTACAAATACATCAACCCAACCAGGAACAATATCGAAGCTGCGGCATAATACCAGCGCCGGGGTATGCTTGCACGCCTGGCCTGGTCAAAATAGGGATGTGAGCCCTGCCGGGTATAATCCTGTTGACTGGCTACGGCATGCAATTCAAGCACTGTTTGTTTACAGCCCAGGCAATCGTCCACATGATCGACGATAGCATCGGGTAGATCATTCATTTTGTCCAGGATCATCCCATCTACATATAATGCTGCCGCATTATCGGTAAGATGGCCATCGGATCGGAAATAGTTTGCGCTCATTTTCAATTATATATGCAAGTTATGGAACAAAATGGAAAATATTTTTTAAACCGGGGCTGTTGAACTGCTTTCATAATAGTTCCTTACCAAGATCTTCAGGGTTTCCGGCTCATAATTGGCCTGTTTGGGTTTTCCATTCATCAATAGGATGATCTCTTCAACTTTTGCCTGGATCCATTTTCGAAGTGCGTCGGGACTGTTTTGCTTGCCATCCGAGCGGTTGAAAAAAGGTGTTATATAGGCATAGATCGCTTTATCGGTCATATCATCATAGGCATGGCCGAATTGCTGATGGATCGCCAGAATATCCCGACGTTCCAGGGCTCCGAAACAATCTTCCAGGTCATTTATGGAAACCGCCACCCGGCTGAATAGTTTCAGGCAAAGCACCAGTTTTGCCTTCGAACGAGCATACATCCGAAGTATGGCAGCCAACCTTTCCCGTTCCTGCTCAATGGCGATCTTTTCCAAAACATTTACTCCCGGATCAGGAATTACGACTTCCTCCAAATCCTGCTGAACTTGTGGTTTTGCCTTTCGCGATTGCTTCCGATGGATCTCCAGGCAGAGATTCCGGACGATCTGGGAAAAATAGGTGATCACAAAAGCCGAACCGTCATATTGTTGCTGCATCTTTGGGATCTTTTCCCCGATCAATCTTTCATTCACCATTTGCATAACTTCACTTTTATCCTGCCAGTCGAATAAACCCCGCCGGATAAAATCGATAACAATAATCTCGATGCTTGGCTGATACCGGACGATCAGCCCATCCGGATCCTCTTGTAAAAGCCGTTTGTCTTCCTGATTCCTCTCTACTTTACTCATATCGATTTCGAATGGGTCCAGACCGATTATTGATGCAAAAAAACTGACCCTAAGAAAATAAATATAAAAAAAATCTCCATTTCATATGGTTGTATGCATATATAGAAATATAACATTCAATAATTATTAAAAAATCCATAACAATCATGTGTAAAAACTTAATCCTGAAAATGCTAATGGGTACTCCCATAGCCTTTTTAATCATCAGTTTAAATTCAAACCACCTGAATGCCAGTGGTGGAAGTAGCAGTACCAGTAGTAGTGATGATGTCATCCTGGTTGAGGAAAACAGTGCCGCCAATGTAGGTATTGGTACCAGCAATCCAACGGCAAAACTGACGGTAGGTGGAGATGCCAAAGTTACCGGGCCTTTGAAGGTAGGAACCAATTCAGTAGTAATTGACGGGCTATATCCATCTCCGGGCAATAATATTTATTCTTCAGGTGACCCGGTTCCCAGCGGTGATTTATTCATTAATAGTGGCGTTTCGGGTTTGACCATTGATCCCGACAATGCGGCCAATACCATTTTGAATGCAAATAATAATACCGGCAACGTCGGGATCGGAACCAATTTTCCGGTTGATAAGCTACAGGTTGCCGGTAATGCCAGGTTTGTTGACCGGGTTAGTGTGGGAACCGCTCCTGATAACATATGGCGATTAAATGTGGAGGAAAATGGTGCTATCGGACATGGCATCAGGGGCGCGGTTACACATACACAACCGGGTTATAGCGGTGTCAGTGGTTACGGACCATGGATAGGTGTATATGGCAAGCAGGAAGATCCGATTAATCCTGCCGGCGCAGGCGTTTGGGGTTATAGCGAAACCGGGACAGCCATCCGCGCCAAATCTCCTTCAGGAACTGCTCTGATCGTTGAAGGAAGGTCCTATTTTGATGGTAATGTAGGTATTGGAACAACAAATCCATTGGCCGAATTAGATATAATCGGTCAAATCCGCATGATAGATGGTAACCAGGGCCCCAACAAAGTGCTGGTGTCAGATAACAATGGTATTGGTAGATGGGCAGATCCCTCAACTTTGGGTTTTGATGATGGTGACTGGACGAGACTGGCAGCCGGTATTTTACATCCGGCCAATATTACCGATCAAGTTGGCATAGGCATCGCCACCCCACAAGCCAGCTTACACGTTAATGATGGAGCCTTTTTAGCGACAGGTACTATTGGCGGAACTCCCGTGGCCGGAGCAGGAACACGTTTGATGTGGATCCCGGACAAGGGTGGAGCCTTGAGAGCCGGAACCATCAACGGCAGCCAGTGGGATAATGCTAATATCGGAGATGAGTCGGTAGCATTTGGGACCAACACCATTGCCAGTGGTCAGCAATCATTTGCCAGCGGTTATTTTTCTTCGGCTACAGGTTCGAATTCGACCGCAATGGGTTATACCACCACAGCTAGTGGAGACTATTCGGTAGCCATGGGGCATACTTCGGAAGCTAATGGAACTTATGCTGTGGCCTTGGGCAGGCATACCACTGCCGGTCAGGATTATGCCTTTGCGGTGGGTAATAATACCAAGGCTTTAGCGATCAATTCAATTGCAATGGGCCAAAATACGATAGCTGACGGTAATTTTTCTTTTGTCACTGGTGTAGGCTCAAGGGCTAGTGGCAATACTTCAACTGCCATGGGTTTTCGGGCAAAAGCTACACAACAGGGCGCCATAGCTATTGGATTTGATGTGAGCGCCGATGCTCCCTCCAGCTTTATGTTAGGCAAGGGTGCAGGAGGCGCCTCTCCATTGGTTAATGCTACCGCCAATTCGTTAATGGTTGGTTTCAATAGTGATATTCCTACTCTTTTTGTTGGCACCAGTAGCGGTGTCGGTACAACAGGTAACGTAGGTATTGGTACCTCCAACCCTCAAAGTGAGCTGGATGTAAACGGGCAAATCATGATCCAGGGGGGAAGCCCGGGAATTGACAAAGTATTGGTATCAACGGATGGAAACGGCTTGGCAGCATGGCAAGATGCCTCGACACTGGTTTCCGGAAACACACTCGATCAAACTTATGACAAAGGTGGAATGGTACCAGGCGGGGGAAGAGTTATCACTGCAGATGCAGGAGCTGTGGAGATTAACGGAACAGACGGGTTTATGGTTTCGGGAACTTACGGAAACGGCGATATACCGGCTCAGGGAGAGGGCGTAAGGATGATGTGGTATCCTGCCAAAGCAGCGTTCAGAGCAGGAAGGGTATTCCCAGGTGGGAACCATTGGGATATTGATAGTATTGGGTTTCTGTCCATGTCCATGGGTGGGAACAGCAAGGCTATCGGTAACTTTTCATTTTCCGAAGGATTTGGGACCGTTGCCAGGGGCCATGGCTCTGTAGCCATGGGATCAGGGACTAAATCTACCGGCTCTGTATCCTTTGCACTGGGAAATGGTTGTATTGCCAGTGGACCCAACGCTTTGGCAACCGGCGCCGGTACAGTGGCCAGCGGGCAAAATGCAACAGCCATGGGTGCAAGTTCCACGGCAAGCGGATACCGGTCATTTGCTTTGGGAAATAATGCAGTGGCCTCAGGCACCAATGCGATTGCGATGGGGCGAACTGCTTCGGCAGATGGCGTGGATTGCATTGCTATTGGCGCTCAAACAACCACCGGTAGCTTTACCGGGGCAACAGCCTTTGGTTTTAAAGCTGCATCCAGTGGAAACTTTTCAACTGCTATCGGTAATAATATTGCTGTAACGAATAACGGATCCATGGTACTCGGCTCAGGAATCGCTGCAACGCCCCTTGAGAATAACATAGCCAACTCTTTGATGATTGGTTTAAACAGTAATGTGCCAACGATATTCGTAGAAGGCGCTGCCGGCGCAGGACAAACCGGCAAGGTAGGCATCGGAACGACCAGCCCGGCTTATGACCTGGATATCAATGGTTCCGTTAATTCATCCGGTTATTTCTTGAATGGCAATCCGATCATTGGCAGCCAATGGGAGGACATTTCCAATGGGATCAGGTATACCAATGGAGGGGTTTTGATCGGTTCCGGTACTGCTGCCGCTGCCTCGCTGGATGTCCGTTCCCTTACAGGGGGAACAAACCCTGATTTCGGTACGGTCCTTTTTAACGTTGACAACGACCCAGGTGTAAAGAGTATCGGGAATGTTATCGGGAATTATGGTGGCGGAGATATTACCGGTAGCTGGTTAATTGCCCAAACCACCTCAACTTCCGGAGACACTGCTATTGGCGCAGAAGTTCAGGCCGGGGGTTTAACACCACCTCCCATTGCAAATGCCGTGAATATAGGAGCCCGGTTCAAAGCCATCGGAGGAACTACCAATCATGCCATTATTGTTCCGGCAAACTCAGGAGATGTTGGTATAGGAACCGAAAACCCAAATGATAAAATGGAAATCGATGCCGGTACGGCCCATAAGAGCGGGCTAAGGTTCACCCAGTTAACCGCACAATCTCCAACAGGGGCCACACCTGGCGACTTTGTTCCAGACAAGGTCCTGAGTGTAGATGATAACGGGGAAGTAATCCTGATCGAATTGGCCCTTGGAACCGGTACAGGCGCTGCCTCAGGAAAATCTTCCCTTAGTGAGGACCTCGTGCAGCAGGTGAAACAACAACAATCGGAACTGGACGCCCTGCGAGCGGAGCTGGCAGAACTCAAAGCCTGTTTTGTTGAAATTAGCGATTGTGCCCAGCTACCATCTTCCGAAGATCAACAAACCATAAACCTGGGTCAAAACCAGCCCAATCCTTTTTCCAGATCAACCACAATCTCCTATACTTTAGGCAAACGTGGAAAAGCAGTATTACAAGTGCATGATTCTATGGGTATGCTGGTAGCAACCCTGGTCAACAAAAACCAGGATCGCGGATCCTATGCTGTGGAGTGGGATGCCAGCGATCAGCCTGCCGGGCTATATATCTATACCTTAAATGTTGACCAGGAAGAGCTGGTCAAAAAAGCGATCCATATTAAGTAAGGATTGCGTTGGTAGGGTAATCCGTGGTATGGTTTGCATAGGCAATTGCCTGGCAAACGGTATCACGGATCTTTCCATAAAAAAAACTGCAAAAAAAATCTCCATTACCTATAGCTATTTGCATAAATAAGGATATGGCAATAATTGATTTTTCACAAAAAAACCAAAACAACCATGCAAAAAAAATACATCAGGAAATGGCTATTGGGGCTTTCGACCTTCATACTAGCATTCAATCAGAACCCTGTTTCGGCAGGTGGGGGCAGCAGCAGCAGTAGTAGCGGCAGCAGCGACGACTGTATCAAAAAAGCGGATTGCGACTGGCAGATCGACGGAGATACCTTATATGCTATTCCTCCCGGAAATGTGGGGATCGGCACCTCGAGCCCTCAGGCTAAACTGGACATTAGCGGCACTATCCGGATCAACGACGGCAGCCAGGGGGACGGGTTTGTCTTAACCTCAGACCCGAATGGCCTGGCAAGTTGGAAACCCATCAAGCAAAAGCAACTTTTTCAACAAGTCGGCACCAACATAAAATTCACCGGTGGGAATGTAGGCTTCGGTACTTCCAATCCTACGGCAACCCTGGATGTGCAGGGCAGTTTCCGGCTCAACGACGGCAGCCAGGGGAATGGGTATGTGCTAACATCTGACGGTAATGGCAATACGACCTGGCAAGCGCCCTGGTTATTGGGAACCAATGATGGAGACTGGGTAAAATCCGGAGCTGATATATATTCCGGACAGTCGGGGAATGTAGGAATAGGTACACTAACTCCCGGAGCAAAACTGCATGTAGAGGGCGATGCCATCATGACCACCTTAACAGCGAACTACCTGGATCCGGGTAATAAAAGCGCCCAATATGAGTATATCCGGTTTGGAACCCCGGCCGATTACCAGGCGGGATTTATGCACAATAATACGAATAGCAGTTATGGGGATGGGGATGACTTTGCCATATTTACCTACGGCAACCGTGATATAACACTTCGCACCGGAACAGGAAATGTCGTTGTTTTTCCATCCAGTGGAGGGAAAATGGGTATTGGAACACAATCACCGGCTACTTTGCTGCATATAAAGCAAACAGCAACAGGTGATGTGAGGCCACTTACGATCGATGCTCCCGCTGCCGGAGAAAGTGCCATAAGTTTCGCCAAAGACGGCACCATGAACTGGTGGTTTGGGATTAATAACAATGGGGATGTTCAGGATGGCATTGGTTTTTGGAAGAGTGGATTAGGCTTCCCTTTCGTGATCAGAAACAGTGGCAAAATTGGCGTGGGCACAAGCGATCCCAGGGGAAAGCTAGAGATCCGGCATGTGGAATCATCTTCCGAATCATCGATCAAACACACGCTTGGGGCCAATGCCATTGTAATCGATGCCGAATACCAGACGGATCACTATTTACCGGGAATTGTCTGGAACACCTCGAACAATGGCAATGGTAAACCAAAGGCCGGTATTTGGGTAAAGGAAACCAGCACCGGCACCTATCTAAACCTTGGGACTTCCAACAGTTATGCTACGGGTATTACCAATAATGGATTAAGTATCAGCCCAACCGGATCGGTATCCTTTAAAAACCTCAAATTACATGGTTCCGGTAAAGGCATACTTAACATCGAATCGCCGGTTACTTCCGATCAGGCCGGTATTAAATTCAAAAGGGCCACCGATGGGGATGACGGATATATCTACCTGGAAAACTACGGTGCTTCGGGTACGGCAGCCAATCAAAACCGGCTGGTGATGGAAGTCCGCGATGACAATAATGATTATATGGTATTCAGGCACACACATCATAGCTCCGGCAGCAAGGATGTCATGACCATCAACCGGAATGATGTACGGATGAATGGCAAATTAAGTATTGGCACGGGAAGTCCGGGAGGCAGATTGGATATTTCAGCTTCGGGAACCACAACCAGCCTGGATATAGAAACGCATAATGGCTTTGAATTGGATTTTACCGGCAGTACCGGTGCAAATATCCGGAACGCTAACGGTAGCATTTTTATGCTTGCCGGCGCTTCCAAAGAGGTTCATTTCGGCGCTAACAACACCAATAGTCAAATGGTGCTGAAAAACGGGAAGGTTGGCATTGGAGAAACGGACCCATCCGATATGCTGGTTATCAACGATCCCGGTAATTCCAGTTCCGGCGGTATGACCATCAGGAGAAACCGCTATGCCCGGTTGAACATCATTTCCGATAATTATTGGGCAGGGATCGAATTGAGAAGGGATGACAACGGAACTGCGGGCAGGCCGTATATCGATTTCACCAACAACTTGTCGGATAATTATGGTATCCGCCTGTCGGCCCCGACCAACAATAACCTCTCGATCGAAGGAGGTGGGTTAACCATAGGAACGACCTGTCTGCCGAGTGGTTATGATCTGGCCGTCAATGGAAAAATCAAAGCCAAAGAGGTTCAGGTATCCCTTACCGGCTGGTGCGATTTTGTTTTCGAGGAAGATTATCCCCTGATGCCTTTGGAGGAACTGGAAAAGAGCATCGACACGCACAAACATTTGCCGGGCATCCCTTCCGCCGAAGAAGCCCTGCGGGATGGGATCAGTCTGGGGGAAATGGATGCCAGGCTCCTGCAAAAGATCGAAGAGCTGACACTTTATGTTATCGACCTCAAGAAAGAAAATGAAGCGATGAAAAAAGAAATACGGGCCATGAAGACCGATCAAAAGTAGTTAGCTCATTTCCAAACGAAAAGTCATGAAAAATATCATCAACAATCTGATTGCTGTCAACCCATGGAAGGGCTTATTGGGAGTTATGATCCTTGTGATCATTTCACCGGCAGCTTTTGCCTTGTCCCTGGCCTATACGAGCCCCATTTCCGGCACCAATTCCTATGAAGGGGGTACCGCTTCCGGAACTTATGGCGTTTGGTATGGTTGTGATCATTCCTCCATCATCAAACCGATCATCCTGCTGGAAGGCTTTGACCCACTGGATCAAACCGGTCATACCGGTATTAAAAACCAGGTAGGATCAACACTTGCAAACGCCCTATCGGAGGAAGGATACGACCTTATTACCCTGAACTACAACAAAGGTGGGACCTATATTCAACGGAATGCCTACCTGGCAGTGGCATTGATCAACGAGATCAACAGCATTTTGCAAACCAACAACTCGGATCATGAATTGGTGGTTATCGGTATGAGCATGGGTGGCTTGGTTGGCCGGTATGCCCTGACCTATATGGAAGATCAGAGTATGGATCACAATACGCGGCTGTTTCTCACCTATGATACGCCGCATAAAGGGGCCAATTTCCCCCTGGGTATTCAACACGCTATCGATTTTATGATCTCTTATCCCAACAATCCCTTACTCTCACCGCTCTTGGACCCCGTTGCAGATTTTTTTATCGATAAGGCGCTGGTTTTTAAGGCGGTTGCAGCCAAACAAATGCTATTTTATTATTACCAGGGTACTACCCTGGATGATGATCTCCAGGCAGAACTCAACAACCTGGGCTGGTATCCCGACGATCTGAGAAAAGTAGCGGTAGCCAATGGTGCCGGGGATGGGTTGGACCAGCCCGGCCTGGTGGACAGGGGTAAGTTATTCGGGTGGGAATATGATAACTGGAACCTGATCTTTGAAGGAGACGCTTATGCTATTCCCGGAGAGCCCGATGATGATTATATTTTTGAAGGGGCCTGGAAAACCTGTGTGACCATCGTTCCTTTTGTCTGGCGTACGTGTGTAACACCATATTCCTCGAAAAAAAAGGGAACGGGGAAAATACATATCGATAATGCACCGGGAGGAAAAGTTCCCCCTTCATTCGATATCATCGGTGGTTTAGTCGACTGGATCAATTCCATACCGGGAATTCTCGGTTCCACGACTTCCGCAACATCTGATCCTGATTTCACCTTTGTGCCGACAGCAAGCGCTTTAGGGCTGAACACCTCCGATTACAATTATCGTCCCTTTTCCCTGAGCTGTTTCCCCTATACACATAATGAGTCGATCACGGAGTTCGACGCTATTTATGCGGATAATCTAAACACCTATCACCTGGAAAGTACACCGTATATCCGGAACCGTATTATGGAGGAGATCAGCCCGCAGGACATCTATCTCCAAAATGCTATCGTTGCCAGCGGTACCAAGATCATCGAAGCCAGGCATACGATCACCTCCGGAACGGATATCGATCCGGTGAGCTGTCGCCAAAATACCGGAGGATATGAAGTGTCCGGCTCGGGTGAGGTTATTTTTCGGGCAGGTGATGCCATTACATTAAAGGATGGATTCAGGGCTAAATCCGGGAGTGAATTCCGTGCCTATATTCAGGCATTCAGTTGCTCCGCGGTGAACATCAATAAACAAGAAGAAGAACCCTATCCGGTAACTTCCGCTACCGATGAGGCAGTGGATGAAAGCGACGGTTTACCGGAAACATTTTCCCCAAACCGGAATTGGTTAAAGGTATACCCTAATCCGTTCACGCATACGACAACGATCGAATACGCCCTGGAACAAGCCTCAACCGTAACGATCGTTATGCACAATATCCATGGCCAGGAGATAGCCCGGCCAGTTCATGATCTTTACCGGGAAGCTGGCATTTACCAGGTTGATTTCCAGGCGGAAGAACTTCCCAAAGGGATGTATACCTGCCGATTAACGACCGACCATTACCAGCAAACGATCAAGATCAACCGGATCCAATAAATATGCTGATCGGGAAGGAGCACGATACCGATCCTTAACATCCGGTTCTCAAGCCCCTCTTCCGGATGCATTCAAAGAGGCTGTCCGCCGGCTGCGCTAATGCGGCAACGTATGCGGACAGCTTCTTTTTTTATAGTAAGTCCCTGATCTGTAACCTTTTGTCAGCCTCTCCGTATACCTTTCTTTGAGTTGCGAATTGTTCTTTTTTTTAGTCTCTAACCCAACCTACCATGCTAAAAAAGTTACTCCTTTCGCTTCTATTCGCTTCTTTTGTTACTTTCGGATGGACAGCAACCCTCAATTCAATCCAAAAAGGGACCATTACACTCCCCCATGGATCATCAAGCATTACTCAATCGATAACCTCGGTTGACCTTACGAAGTCATTTCTTGTTTTTTCGGTCCGGATCAATTCAAACAGGCCCGGGCGATTCCAGATCGGTGGCCACATGACCGCTGATGATGAAATTACATTCGACCGGTATGAATCCAACACCGATTGCGTGATCGAATGGCAAGTCTTTGAATTTACATCCGGTGTATTTGTTCAGCGAGGCACCGTAACCAACTTACCCGCTGCAGGGACCAATGTTACACTCGGCACTGCGGTGAACCAGTCCAATTCATTTGTCATGATAACTATGCACAAAGACGGTGGTACTTATGGTTCCGATGATGGGGTAACCGGAAACCTGAGCAGCCCGACCAATCTTTACCTCGACCGGCAACCGGGGGGTGCCAATGTTCAATTTGTGTATTGGCAGGTGGTGGAGTGGACTGCTTCCAACGTGCAAAAAATAGTCGCTACACTTCCTGCTGGTTCGGATTCCATAGCCGTTACCTTGCCTACGCCGGTGAACAAAAATAAAGCCATGGTGGTGGGTAATCACCGGGTTTCGGCTAATGTGAGATCTGATGATCTTCCCGGAACGGAATTGCTGGATAATAACACCGTGGCCTTTACCCGGGTAGGCACGGCAGCACATATGTATTTCATCGTTTATGTTGTTGAATTCACGGACAATACCGATGTGATCCACGGCGCGGTCCGCATGTTATCCTGGGATGATAATGTTTCCACCACTATTTGTGATGTATTTTCCGGAAACACTGCCGGTATTATTTCACCCAGTAACTTTGGCAGAGCCGGCAACAATTGTTTTGCTTCGGATGATAATGTCGGGCATTCCTGGGTGACTTTATCGCTTACGGATAATACCACGGTCAATGTCCGGCGGACCAATACCGGTTCTGCCGCCAGGTTCCCCTTCCAGGTCCTGGAATTAACTGCTGCCACCCCGACTTCCTGCACACCCCCGGAACCGGGCGCCTCCACGCCGAGGACCAATAACGGCATCGGGCTTTGTAGTGTTATCCTGCCCATCGAATTGATCTATTTCGATGGTACTTTCAATGAATCGGAAAACCAGGTCGAACTGAGCTGGGCAACAGCTTCAGAGCTTAACAACGATTATTTTGTGGTTCAGCGGTCGAAAGACGGGATCATCTTTGAAGATGTGTTGACTGTCGATGGCGCCGGCACCAGCACCACCAGGCTGGATTATGCCGATATCGATAAGACGCCTTTTACCGGTATCCGTTATTACCGTTTACAACAAGTAGACTTTGACGGCGCCGATACTTATTCCGATGTTGTTTCCGTACAGAACAATATGACCACCGCTGAAACCGAAATGACCATATTCCCCAATCCTGTATCTCCTAAGGAAAGCGTCGTCAACATTAAGCTGGACGAACCTGCCGGTGAGGAAGTGTTGGTCGTTGTGAAAGATATTTGCGGACAGGAGTTCTATTCCAAAGTCCAGATCATCGAAGAAGGGCAAACGATCACAGCCATCCCGATCGATAACCGGATTACCTCGGGTATCTACTTTATTATGGCCTCCTCTGAAAATGCGCTGTATAGCCGGAAGCTGGTGGTGCAATAATCAATTCTTGTAAATAATTAACGATGGCTCCGGTAGGTTCAACCTAAGAAACGAAGTCCGGTGAGAACACCGGACATAACGCCAGAAGTACGGTGAGAACAACGGACATAACGCCAGAAGTACGGTGAGAATTCCGGACATAACGCCAGAAGTACGGTGAGAATTCCGGACATAACGCCAGAAGTACGGTGAGAACAACGGACATAACGCCAGAAGTACGGTGAGAACAACGGACATAGCGCCAGAAGTACGGTGAGAATTCCGGACATAACGCCAGAAGTACGGTGAGAATTCCGGACAATGTGCAGTAACCCATAAGAAACACAGGTATTATCATGCAAATGACAATGATGGCCCAGGTTGATCGGCAATTTTTTGGTAAGTATCCTGACCTGGTATGAGATTTGATAGCTTATGGTTATATTTAGGTATATGCATTGGCTTACCACTTGTTTATTGCTGATCAGCTTCACCCTTACCGCCCAGCAGACTGTTATCGATAGTATTTTTCACGACGGTATCCGGAGAAGCTTTCAGGTATACCTGCCTGCTCATTATCAGCCGTCTAATCAACCCGCCCTCGTATTAAACCTGCACGGCCTTACTTCCGACGCCACCCAACAAACTGTTTATTCCGGCTTTAATGGCGTGGCTGATACCGCAAATGTTATCGTTTGTTATCCGAACGCGGTTAATGGCGCGTGGAATGTTTTTGCCGACACGACCGATGATGTTGCCTTTATCGACAGCCTGATCGGATACTTATCCCTCCATTACAGCTTCGATCCGGACCGGGTATTTGCAACCGGCATTTCCAATGGAGGGGCGATGGTTTATTACCTGGCCTGTTTTTTATCGGAACGATTTAGGGCCGTGGCAGTGGTGGCCGGTGTGAATACCATAGCCGGACAATTGCTATGCAATCCACCCAAAAAAATGAATGTTTTGCATATTCACGGAACCGCTGACTTTATCATCCCTTACCAAGGCGGCCTTGGGATCCTTTCCGTGGCAGAGACCATGGAGTTTTGGGCCGATCATAACAGTTGTGACGCTATCCCGGATACGGTCAATTTACCGGATATCAGCACCATTGACTTTTGTACCGCTCAAAGGTCCACCTATACCGGTTGCGACGACCTTTCCCGGTTGGTGCTGTATACCATTGTAAACGGTGGCCATACTTGGCCCGGAAGCACGGTTACCATCGGTATTACGAACCACGATATCCATGCCAGTGTCGAGATCTGGCGGTTCTTCAATCAATTCGGGAAGGAGCCCACATCA
>JANQFB010000120.1 GCA_028278085.1 Chitinophagales bacterium | reverse complement strand
GCGAACGAAAGGGGAGCGAGGGATGCGGTTCAGTTCGATGAGATCACTTATCTGGGCTATCCGTTTTCCATTTCCGAAACTTTTCAGTTAAGAAATACCAATGCCACCATAGAACAATCCCTGGGAAGGGTAGAAGATATCAGGAGCCTCTGTGCCAAACATCAAAAATCGTTGGTGATCTATATTTCCATGGGATTTGGAAACCCTTACAATGATCCGTGGAATGTCGATGTCGTCGAAAAATGGGTGAACAAATTAGCAGCTATGGATATCGGGATCATCGCCCTTTCCGATACCGTCGGAGTCTCGAACCCTGAGAACATTGCTTATTTGTACAAACATCTGATCCCCGCCTTTCCGGACATAGAATTCGGTGCGCATCTGCATACCGCTCCCCATAACTGGAAGGAAAAGATTCAGGCGGCCTGGGAAAACGGCTGTGTGCGTTATGACGCTGCCATCAAAGGATTTGGCGGCTGCCCGATGGCCAAAGATGAATTGGTCGGAAACATGGCTACCGAAAACCTGATCAGCTTCTTCCGATCACAACAACAGGAGTTGAATATTGACGAACCTGCTTTTTTAGAGGCGGTTGAATTGGCTACACAGACCTTCCCCTGAAGCAGAACCGGATTTTGCAATGCAAAATCCAGTACGCTTCAGGACAAGGCCCTGTATTCGTGGAATGGATATGTTATTTCCTTCGGAAATTCTGTTCTTGTGATGTTCAAAAGTCCTGTATTTGACCTTTTACTGATCAATTTCTAGCTCCTCGCTCTCAAACTCACCTGTCTGCCGACAGGCAGGCACTCACACCTCGCCTGCCGTAGCCTTGGTCCCACTCCGTAGCAGGTACTGCGTAGGACGAGGCGAAGGCAGGCTCTCCACACTCCAAACTCAAACTGTTTAATCTCCTTTCCCTCCAAAATTTTGACCTGACTTGGCCATGGGTAGCTTGCGTTTGTTCAGATTATATTCTACCACCCTCGCTGCGCAGCCCATATGCGTGAAATCTCTGTTCATAATATTTTTCCGGTGCCCGGAAGAGCGCATCCATTGCCTGACTAAATATTTGGCAAACGATTGATAGGTATGAACGGTTAAAATTTTCTTGGAGCGCGAGTAATAGATATATTGGTCTCCCTTTTTTACCGATAGATATTTTTCTCCCTTGCCGATCTGCAATAAGTTTGTGGCCGCTATATTTTCACCGGTCGTGACAAATTCCTTCGTAAAGGTTTTGATCCGCTGATGCGGCGTCCGGAGTTTTCGGTTCTTCGGATTTTTATGCCCATAAAATTTCCGATCGACCATCTGGTCACAATGCAGGGCAATGGCATCCCTTAAGGCCGGAGAAAATATAAACGGATCCCGTTTCCGGAGCTCCCTTTGTTCATTCGTAGCATAAAAAATGGCGGCATTCAACAAGCCGTAATCCGGCCGGTACAGATCGATAGGCTGATTCGCCGGCCCCCACTCGGCAAAGCTCCTCCAGTCAAATCGAGTATACTTCCCATCCGGAAAAACGGTCGTCCCAACTTTCCCCGGAAAGCCCATCCCAAGCAACAAACCACCCAACCCCAAAAACATTAATATTCTAACGATCATAAGTTACCTTTTTCAAATACTCAATGCCTCAAATTTATCCACCGTAGCTTCAGCGAAGGTGGATCAATCCTCTCACTCTCAAACTCGAACTCCCCCAATCCTCCAATCCAAAATCCCTCAATCCTCCAATCCTATCTTTCCCCAAAAATCAAACTCCCGATCCTCACCATCGTACTCCCTTCTTCCATAGCAATTTCATAATCCCCCGACATCCCGATCGACAATTCCCGGAAATGATCTTGATCCTTAAAGAATTCCGTTTTGATGGTTTGATAAAAACCGGCAATTTCCCGGAACTCTTTCCTGATCTGCCCGTTATCGGACGTGAATGTGGCCATGCCCATCAAACCGGTAATCCGGACATGATGCAAGTCTGCCAATTGACCCGATGCCAGCAACTGCATAAGGTCCTCGAAACTAAACCCATGCTTAGTCGCTTCTTCAGCGATATGGATCTGCAACAGGCAATCGATGATACGGTTATGTTTAGCTCCTTGTTTGTCGATGGCTGCCAGTAGCTTAAAACTATCCACCCCATGGATCAGGTGCACAAAAGGAGCAATATACTTGACCTTGTTCGATTGCAGATGGCCGATCATATGCCATTCGATGTCTTTAGGCAATTGTTCATATTTGTTAACCAATTCCCGGACCCTGTTTTCCCCGAAGATCTTGTGCCCGGCATGGTAGAGCTGTTCAATATCTTCAACAGGTTTGGTTTTGGAAACCGCTACAAGTTTAATGCCATGTTGGCTTAACTGGGATTTTATTTGTTCGAGTCGTACAAGATCAGGCATGGTAAATCAGTTAATAATAAAGAATCATTAATTTTGACAGCAATGGCTTTTCCAATGGCAAATTTGAAGTTTTTTTGGATCATCTTACTCATAATGGTTGCCTGCAAGGCATCGGAAGAAAAGGCCAGGCCCGCCCATATTTTGAGCCAGGAAGAAATGATCCCGGTAATGATGGATATCCATCTGGCCGAAACGATGATAGACTTCAAAAAACTAAAAGGCACCGATACGTCCAAAATCATGTTGGCCAGTTGGTACCAGCAGCTATTCGAGAAGTACGAAATTTCGGATACGATCTTTTACGATAGCTTTAATTATTACCTGGAAAATCCGGCGGAGCTCAATGAGATATACGAAGCCTTACTCGAGGAACTCAATAAGAAGTAATTCCCACCTTTTGATTGTTTTTATCCCTAAAGATTTATTATTTTTCATGCCTTGTTCAAAACGATGGAAACATGAATAAAGTTGTCGAAAAGGCCGCTGATGCCGTGAAGGATATCCCCAATAATTCCACCCTTATGTTAGGGGGGTTCGGCTTGTGTGGCATACCGGAAAATTGTATCGGGGCCCTGGTGGAAAAAGGCATTACCGGGCTAACCTGTATCTCCAATAATGCCGGCGTCGATGATTTTGGCCTGGGCATGCTGCTCCAAACCCGGCAGATCAAAAAAATGATCGCCTCTTATGTCGGGGAGAACGATGAATTCGAAAGGCAAATGCTGTCCGGAGAATTGGAGGTCGACCTGGTACCGCAGGGTTCGCTGGCGGAAAGGATCAGGGCCGGAGGGGCAGGGATACCGGCATTTTTTACCCCTACCGGCTACGGCACCGAAATAGCGGAAGGTAAAGAGATGAGAGCATTCGACGGTGTTCCGCATATTCTTGAACATGCCTTTGACGCCGATTATGCCATTGTTAAAGCCTGGAAAGGAGATACCGAAGGCAACCTGATCTATAAAGCCACAGCCCGCAATTTTAACCCGATGATGGCCATGGCTGGTAAGATCACTATTGCCGAGGTGGAAGAACTGGTACCGGCCGGAGGGCTGGATCCGAACCAGATCCATACACCCGGGATATTTGTACAGCGGATATTCCAGGGAACCAATTATGAAAAACGGATCGAACAGCGGACTACCAGGCCGAAAACAGCGGATAATTAAGTACGCCCGGGCCAAAGGGGCAGAAATGAGTTAAGATTGCGTTAAAATTGACACAGAATTGACGCAAAAATGAGTCAAAATTGTAAAAACCACTAAACCGGCTTTTCCGGCAGTAATAATAAAACCTAACAAATTAATACCATGGCTTTAGATAAAAACGGTATTGCCAAACGGATCGCCCAGGAATTACGCGATGGCTATTATGTGAACCTGGGCATAGGCATTCCCACCCTGGTGGCGAATTACATCCCGGACGGGATCGATGTAGTGCTTCAATCGGAAAACGGGTTATTGGGTATGGGCCCTTTCCCCTATGAAGGTGAAGAAGATGCCGACCTCATCAATGCAGGCAAACAAACCATCACCACACTGGATGGATCCGTGTTTTTCGATTCGGCCACAAGTTTTGCCATGATCAGGGGGAAGCATGTCCACCTAACCGTGCTGGGTGCCATGGAGGTAAGTGAAGCCGGTGATATTGCCAATTGGAAAATTCCGGGAAAAATGGTCAAAGGTATGGGAGGGGCCATGGATCTTGTGGCTTCCGCTCAAAACATCATTGTAGCCATGCAGCATACCAACCGGAAAGGCGAATCCAAGCTGCTGCCGAAATGTACCTTACCCCTGACCGGTGTTAATTGTGTGAAGCGTATTGTTACCGACCTTGCCGTATTGGATGTTACCCCCGAGGGCTTCAAATTAATTGAATTGGCACCCGGTGTCACTGCCGAAGAAGTGGTGGAAAAAACAGCCGGCAAATTGGTGGTGGAAGATGCCGTACCGGTTATGGAAGTCTGAAGCCGGTATTGAACCTTAATCCAACCACCGGGATCTTTTCCCGCTTAATCCGATAGACATGTATGCCGTTATCAATGGCAGGATCTCAACCAAAGCAGACATTTCTATTCCATTGACCAACCGGTCATTCCGCTATGGCGACGGGCTTTTCGAATCTATTCGCATGGCCGGCGCCAGGCTTCCTTTCCTGGCCACTCACCTGGAAAGGTTATTTAAGGGCATGGCATTATTGCAATTGCAGGCGCCCTTCGACGGACATACCGTCGAGGACCAGATCATGGAACTGGCAGTAGCCAACCGGATCGGAGGTGAGGCCAGGATAAGGATCACGGTTTACCGGGAAGGAACCGGCTTTTATAGCCCGGATACCCTGGAAGCCGGCTACCTGATCGAAGCCGATCCTTTGAAAGGTAAGGGCTTTGACATGACTGATAAAGGACTCCATATAGATATATTCAAGGATCATCTAAAACCGGTCAATGCGCTTTCAGCCCTCAAAACCAACAACAGTATGCTATTCGTGCTGGCATCCATTTGGAAAGATCAGCAAAAGCTGGACGACGCACTCATTCTTAATGCCAATGGCCGGATCGCCGAAGCTACCAGCTCCAATGTTTTCTTGTATCTCCACGAAAAGCTGATCACACCGCCGGTATCCGAAGGCTGTGTGGAAGGGGTTATGCGCCGGGAAATCATCCAACTGGCAATGCATACCGGGATCCCAGTGGAAGAATCGCCCGTCCAAACCGGTGAATTGACCCAGGCCCGGGAAATTTGGCTGACCAATGCCATTCAAGGCATTCAGTGGGTGGAGAAATGCCAAAACCACCGGGGTTCAAATCACTTGGCGAGGGAACTAAGTTATCATTTAAATAATTATATATAGGCTGAGAAGGCCGTCGGAAATTCGTAATTTTACCGGTTAACGCAGGCTTAACCGGCCTTTCCGCATGATCCGACAACCCGGTTTCGATGAGTAAGCATGGAAAAATATTAGTGGCCATGAGTGGTGGTATCGATAGTACCGTAGCAGCCGTTATGTTGCATGAAGAGGGCTATGAAGTGATCGGGATCACCATGAAAACCTGGGACTATGCCAGCTCCGGCGGATCGACAAAGGAAACCGGGTGCTGCAGCCTGGATTCGATCAATGATGCCAGGCAAATTGCTGTCGAGGTCGGCTTCCCGCATTTCATCATCGATATCCGGGAAGAATTCGGGGATTATGTGATCGATGATTTTGTCAGCGAATACATGGCAGGCCGGACCCCGAATCCTTGTGTCTTATGCAATACACATATTAAGTGGGAAGCTTTGTTAAAAAGAGCAGACGCCATGGACTGCGAATTTATTGCCACCGGTCATTATGCCAGGGTAAGACCGGAGAACGGCCGGTATATCGTGTATAAAGGTATCGATGATCATAAGGATCAATCCTATGTACTGTGGGGATTGAGCCAGAGTTGTCTGTCCAGGAGCAAATTCCCGATGGGCGGATTCCATAAACACGACATCAAGCAAATTGCCATTGATAAAGGCTATCATGCCCTGGCCCGGAAAAGTGAAAGCTATGAGATCTGTTTTGTGCCGGATAATGATTACCGGGGTTTCCTGAAAAGAAAAGTGGATGATCTCGAAGCAAAGGTGGCCGGCGGTTTGTTTGTCGACCGGGAAGGCAATGTGCTGGGCCGGCACAAGGGATATCCTTTTTATACGGTGGGCCAGCGAAAAGGGCTGGGGATGGCCTTCGGCAAACCGATGTTCGTTACCGGTATCGATCCGGCCGAAAACAGGGTGGAGCTGGGTGAATTGGATGACCTGAGCAAGGATGCCATGTGGGTCGATAAAATAAATTATGTAAAATATGACCGGATCCCAGAAGCTTTGCCTGCCGTTACCAAGATCCGCTATAAAGACCCCGGGACCCTGAGCCATATCTTTTCGGAAGGCGACCAGTTCAGGGTGGAATTCGAAGCGCCGGTGCAGGCCATTGCGCCCGGACAATCAGCCGTTTTTTATGAAAATGATGATGTTGTTGCCGGCGGTATTATACAAGCAGGGTTTAACCAAACAACAAATTAACGTATATATGCGTTTAAAGGAAAAGGCCATGTATACCCTGCAAACGTTAAGCTGGAGCGCTCTATTCCTGCTTATTTCAGGTTGTAAGCCTGAAACCCCTTTTGTACCTGCCGATCTTGAATACGAATATTTTCCCCTGGAAGTTGGCCGGACCTTGGTTTATACCGTCGATTCGGTTACCTATGATGATTTTTTCGACCCGGTAAAGGTCGATTCTGTCAGTTTGCAGCAAAGAGAGCTCTATGAATCGACTTACCTGGATAATGAAGACCGTGAAAGTTACCGGATCGAGGTACACCAGCGGAAAGCCGATTCCCTGCCCTGGAAGCCCAGCCATACTTATGCGGCTAACCTAACACAATCAACGGCGCAACGGGTCGAAGACAACCTAAGGTTTATCAAATTACTCTTCCCCCCTACAAAAGGTAAGGTATGGAAGGGGAATGCCTACATCGATGCCGCGGATGATCTGGCCTATCTGAAAGATTGGGAGTACGAGATCGTTAGTTCCGGAGAACCCTATTCCGTGAATGGCGTATCCTATCCCAATACAGTATCTGTTTTACAGATCGATGAGTTGAATGCGATCGAGCAAAGGTATGGTTTTGAAGTTTATGCCAAAGACGTAGGCCTTATTTACCAAAAGTTGATTAAATTGGACCGACCGAATGATCCGTTTGGAGATTGGGAGTCCGGATTTGTGGTTGAAAAAAGATTGCTGTCCCATGGTCTGTAACTATATGAAACCCGGGTATATATATGGGTTGGGCATGCTACTATTAATGCTCGTCATGGGACTGAAGTGTAAGCCGCCGGTCGATGATCCTACCATAGATTTCAAGTACGATTATTTTCCCCTGAAAGTCGGCCATACCTATATTTATGACGTCGATTCCGTTACCTATGACGACTTTACCGGACGGGTGGATACGGTCAATTATCAATTAAGGATGTTTTTCGAATCTACCTTTTTGGACAGTGAAAACCGGATTGCTTATCGTATAGAGGTCAATAAACGTAATACCGACCAATCCAATTGGGAAGCGCATGCTGTCTGGTTCGCTAATCGTACCGCCTCGACCGCGGAAAGAGTGGAAGATAATTTGCGCTTTATCAACATGACTTTCCCCCCAAAACTGGATAAGACCTGGAATGGTAACGGTTATCTCGATATCGAGGGTGGCCGCTGCCTGGCCGATTATGATGATTGGGAGTTTACCTATATCGAATTGGATCAACCGAAAACAGTCAATAACATCCTTTACGACTCCACGCTAACGGTGGAACAGATCAACGATACCACGGAAAACCTGCTGGAAATGCAGTTTTCATTTGAGACCTATGCTAAAAATATAGGCCTGATCGAAAAAGAATTCTGGAGCCTGGAAACACAGATCATCGTTACCGAACCCTGGGCCAAAAAAGCCCAATGCGGATTTATCCTGAAAATGCGGCTAAACAGCTTTATCCCATGATCCGCTTGCCGGGCCTGGCCCTGGTGGCCATCCTGTTACCCCTTTCCTTTATATGCGCACAACCGTATACCTTCCGGGTCGAATTCACGGATAAGCATCAAAGTCCGTTTACAGTTGGGAAGCCCGAGGAATTTTTGTCACCCCGAGCCCTGGAACGGAGGGCGCGATTTGATATTCCCATCCTGGAAAACGACCTTCCGGTCAATCAAAATTACCTGGATAGCATACGGAGCAAAGGAGGAGTCATTCTGACCCGGTCGCGCTGGTTCAATTCGGCAACAGTGGCCGTTGAAGATTCATCTGTCCTGGATACGTTGTTGCAGTTCCCCTTTATCCGGTCGGCATCCCTGGTTAAAGGTGCCAAACGGGGGAAAGCCATTGGCGATAAATTCGATGTTGGTCATTTCATTAAACTGGATAGTCTGAAGTTTTCAGGATTTTACGGCGATGCTTTCGGACAGATCGACATGCTGCGTGGGCAGGTATTGCACCGGCAGGGTTATAAGGGAGAAGGGATGGTTATCGCGGTTATCGATGCAGGTTTCCGGCAAGTGGATAGTATGGAAGTCTTTAAAAAATTGTTTGAAGACGGGCAGGTTCTGGGGACTTATGATTTCGTTGACCGGGAGCCCGATGTTTATGAAGATCATAACCACGGATCCGTGGTTTTATCGACCATGGCAGCTTATATTCCTCAAACGTATGTGGGAACTGCCTATCAGGCGTCCTACTGGCTGTTACGGTCAGAAGATGTGGCCAGCGAATTTCTGATCGAGGAAGATAACTGGCTGGCCGCTGCTGAATTTGCAGACAGTGTGGGTGCGGATATCATCAATTCTTCCCTGGGTTATACCCGCTTCGATGATCCGGCCATGGACCATAGCTATACGGATATGGACGGGAATACCACCATCGTTACACAAGCGGCGGATATGGCAGCCGCTAAAGGAATGTTAGTGGTTAACAGTGCCGGCAACTCGGGGAGCAGTTCCTGGCGGTATATCGGCGCTCCGGCCGATGGCGATAGTGTGTTAGCTGTCGGAGCCGTTAACACCAACCAAAAAGTTGCGCCCTTTAGTTCCCATGGCCCCTCATCCGACGGGCGTGTCAAGCCGAATGTTTGTGCCCTGGGTTCGGGCGCCAAGATCGTTCAAACCGACGGAGCGATCACCAATGGAAGCGGCACTTCCTTTTCATCCCCGATCATAGCCGGTATGGCCGCCTGCCTGTGGCAAGCCAATCCCGGCAGGACCAATATGGAGATCATCGCTGCCATCGAACAGAGCGCTCATAAATATGAAGATCCGGATTCATTGTTCGGTTTCGGGATCCCCGACTTCGAAGAGGCCCATCAGCTCTTAGGGGCAAAAAAAGAAGTCATCAATGATCGCGAACAGCTACCGGTTCTTTATCCAAACCCTTCGGATGGGGCGATGTATATCCGGGTATTTCCGATGAATGCCACGGTGTTGGACCTGGCGGTTTTCAACATGTTGGAACAGAAAATTTACGGAGAAACAGTGGCGGTAGCTTCCAATGTGTATCAAAATATTATCATTCCCGGTTTTAAGGCGCTGCCGCGGGGGGCTTACGTGGTCAGGATCGGATACCCGGGTTTTCAACAGTCGCTGAAAGCGGTGAAATATTAGCTACATTACACTAATACCCATCCAGCCCTTCAATACTGCACTTAAATGGATCCTGATCTTGATAAGGGATTATGGTTGATTGATCCGGGCTTTATATTCTTCCCATCGCTTCGTCAAAGCCTTTTTACCAGGTCTGTTGATGGAACAGTTTTTGAGCCGGCTCAAATGGTATTCGCCATAGGCCAGTTTCCTGATGGACGGGTGAATATTGATCCTAAGGGTATCGGGTTCGATGCCCAGTAAGCCGGAATCAAATAATACATGAATATCGGATCGCAGTAAAATACCATTATTCAAATTATTGTATTGTTCCCCCCGGTAGGGATCTATATGAGCGGCTTCAATAACATGCACCAGCTTTGTGCCGCTGACCATACACATGGCGCCGTATCGTTTTAACAACTTTTTCCTGAAGCCGGGTTGCCCCCTTCTTTCTTTGATCGTTTTATACTTCAACACCCTATCATCTTTCCCATCGGGGATATATTCCGCTTCACGATCCGACACTGCATCTGGCTCCGTTTCAAAAGCAGACAAGTATTGCTTGGATGGTTTTTTTTGCCCCGGGATCAGCCGTAAAGGAAACATCCAGACTTTCCGGCGATTTCCCTGCTGATCCGGCTGATATTCCTGGTAGGGTTCCCCATCTAAAAAGACCTTGCCTTTATAGGTATACCGGTTCTTTTGGTAAACTTCAAAGAGCAAAACATTGACATGGGTGATCGGGGATTCTACCAGCGTTTTATTTTGACGATAGTATAGTTGTTGATCTCCGACCGGACCCATACCGGTAAAATGAAGGACATCCCTGACCCAACGGTTTTTGTGTATCGATCCGCTGGCGTGGTTGATCAGGAGCAGCGCATTCCTGTAGCGGCTTCTTCGCATATCACCCCGTGTAGGGCAAATGAAAAGATCGTGCAACTGTTGATTCGTTAAAACCTGTCCTTTTCTAAGCCTCGGATTAAAATTCATGTTTATATTACATGAGTATAACATGCAATATATGAATTAAAATTCCGATTATGGAATTTTAAGGGACAAAAAAGAACCTGTTACCCACCCGGCGGTATCCTGATCATGATTTCCTCCTTTCTCCTGTGAAAATTCCGTATCTTCCCTTTTTTGAGTACTTCATTTATCGGCCACTAGCATTAGCAAATTACTGTCGATAAGAGCACAGCGTACGGTAACCATTTGGCTTACACATGGTATGCTCATGCTTGGTATCTTAGTCGCTTCCCAGGGCTCCCTGGATGCGACCCCTGTTACAGCCGATAGCTTACTGGAGGAACTCTCCAGGGAACCACCTGATACCCAAAAACTGTCCATTTATTCCAGGCTCTTTACTTTGCATAGGGGAGATGATCCCGATCTGGCACGAACCTATGCCGAAACTGCCCTCCAATTAGCGGAGGAGGGGCAGTACAACTATTATATAGGCCATTTCAACAACCAACTGGGGATCCATTATAAAAGGAAAGGCGAGGTGAGTACGGCGCTGGAATATTACTTTAAAGCGCTGAAACATTTTGAAGCCCTGAATGATACGAATTATCATGCCACCATCCTGAATAATATCGGCAATATCTTCATCAGGCTCAAGAACCTGGAGAAAGGCGAAGAATTTCTGAACCAGGCCCTCGATATCCGGAAGAAGGTCGGAAATAAAAAGGCTATGGCCGATACCTATAATAATTTAGGTGTGCTGTACCGCATGATGGAAGATTATGAAAAAGCCATCGCCAGTTATCATGAATCTTATACCATTGATTCTTTGATGGGCAACAGGATCGGTATGGCCGAGAGCCTGAACAATATGGCCGCGGTTTATTATTATAAGGACCAGCCCTTGGTGGCGATCGATAAATTCCGCGAAGCTGCCGTGATCTTCCACGAGGAGAAAGATATTCATGGTAGCCTCACCTGTTACAACAATATCGCTGAAATGTATCATATGCTAAGTCAGTTTGACAAATGCCTGAAAAACCTGGAGCAATCCTACGTACTGGCCAAGCAGATCGATTCAAAAGACGGCTTACTGGCCATATACACCATTAAAGCAAGCGTATATGCGCAACTGAACGACTACAAAAAAGCATTTGCTTTCCAGGAAAAAATGGCTTTGTTGAAAGATTCCCTGTTAAATGAAGAAAACAGCCGCCTGATCGCGGAAATGCAAACCAAGTATGAAAGTGAGAAGAAGGAGAAAGAGATCGAATTACTCACAAAAGACAAAGAGATCCAGCAAAAAGAGCTTAACCGTCAAAAGATCGTTCGGAATTCTTTTATCGGTGGTTTTATGTTGATCCTTATCCTGATCGGGGTCATTTACAATCGCTACCAGCTCAAGCAAAAGGCCAACCAAAAGCTCCAATCGGCATATGATATCATCGAGTCCAAGAACAAGGATATAACAGCCAGTATCAATTATGCCCAGCGGATCCAACAGGCGATTCTGCCGGATCTTCAAGAGATCAAAACTTATTTGCCCGAATCTTTTGTGCTGTACAAGCCAAAAGATATCGTTTCCGGAGACTTTTACTGGTTTTCCGCCCTGAATGATCCCGGAACCGATAACAGGGATAAAGCGCAACTCTTAATAGCTGCGGCGGATTGTACCGGGCACGGGGTACCCGGAGCCTTTATGAGCATGATCGGAACATCCTTGCTCAACGAGATCGTCAATGAAAAAGGGATCACCAAACCCGCATCGATCCTGGACCAATTGAAGGCCGGTATTATCACCTCCCTCAAGCAGACCGGCCAAAACAGCGGCTCCAAAGACGGGATGGATATCGCTTTATGTAAATTGGACCTGGGATCTTTGGAATTGCAGTATGCAGGCGCCTTCAATCCCCTTTACCTGGTCAGAAAAGATCCCGAACAAGGTCAGCACGGTATTCCTGAACCCAGCATCCAAAATACCTCATCCCACTCAATCACACAGCAAGAACAAGCCAGGGAACAAATAGCCAGCCCTGCCACTAGCCAGCCCTTCCACCGGGAGCCCTATACGTTAACAGAAGTAAAAGCAGACCGGCAGCCGTTGGGCATTTACATCCAAAAAAAGGAAAGATCATTTACCAATCATTCTATCCAACTGATGCCGGGCGATACCTTATATTTGTTTTCCGATGGCTTTGCCGATCAATTCGGAGGGCAGCAGGGGAGGAAATTTACCTACAAGCGGTTCCGGGAAACATTGTTGTCGATCCAGGATAAGCCAATGGAAAGACAATTGGAATACCTCAACCAGACCTTCGATAACTGGACCCAGGCCTCCAACCAGTTAGATGATATTTGCGTGATCGGTTTCCGGGTATAAATGCTAACCGGGGAACTCAGGATCCCGGATTCCGGGCGATCCGTTCAGCCGGCTGAATTTCAATGATCATATCATCCATGAACTATTTCCCGGATTCCTCCGTTTTGATACCATAATTACCTTATCCCGTCCATTTGTTTAGTCTAAAAACTGTCATCCGAAAGCCATAATCTTTATTTTTGTGGCGGAAAAATTGCAGGGAAATCAATGGGTTTGATCCACAAAATATTATTAAGCGCAGGACTTCTCTTATTTGCCGTGTTGGTTTATAGCCAGGAGAAATATACCATATCGGGCTATGTGAAAGATGCGGAAACCGGAGAAACGCTGATCGGCGCCAATGTATATGACAAAAACAATACAACAACCGGTACGACCACCAACCTCTATGGCTTTTTTTCCATGACCCTGCCCGAGGCTACCTATACCATTGCCGTTACCTACCTGGGATTTGAAACCAAGGAAATGGAAGTGGTATTGGATAAGGATGTGCGCCTGAACGTTGACATGGGCTACAAGGCGATCATTTCCAAAGAGATCGTTGTTACAGGTGAAAAAAAGGACAAGAATGTAGAAAGCACGGAAATGGGAAAGGTTGAATTGCCGGTGGAAAAGATCAAAACCTTACCGGTCCTTTTCGGGGAGGTCGATGTACTGAAAACCATCCAATTGCTACCGGGTGTTTCTTCTGCGGGTGAGGGCAATTCCGGGTTTTACGTGCGTGGCGGTGGGCCGGACCAGAACCTGATCTTACTGGATGAAGCGGTGGTGTATAATTCGGGCCACCTATTCGGATTCTTTTCCGTATTCAATGCCGACGCTTTGAAGAAGACCACCCTGATCAAAGGCGGAATGCCGGCGAACTATGGGGGGCGGCTGTCTTCTGTCCTCGACATAGTTATGAAAGAGGGTAACAATAAAGAGTTTCACGGTGCCGGCGGTATCGGTACCATCTCCTCCCGGCTAACCCTGGAAGGTCCCTTTCTGAAAAACAAAGGTTCCTTCATCGTGTCCGGTCGCCGGTCATATATCGATGTGATCCTGAAGCCTGCCCTGAAGGGAACCGACTTCGAAGGGAACGGTTATTTCTTTTATGACCTGAACGCCAAAGCCAATTACCGTTTTTCCGACAAAGACCGGCTATACCTGAGCGGTTATTTCGGGCGGGATGTGTTCTCCTTTTCGGATCCCACCGGATTTTTCAATATCAATATACCCTGGGGAAATGCCACGACCACTTTGCGGTGGAATCATTTGTTCAACGATAAGCTTTTTATGAATGCTACAGCCATTTATAATGATTATAATTTCGAAGTGGATCTCAATGTCGACAAGATCCGGTTTATCTTATTTTCCGGGATCAAAGATGCCAACCTCAAATTCGACTTCGATTATTTCCCGAGCGTCTTGCATAATATAAAATTCGGGGCCAACTATACCTTTCATACCTTCATCCCCAGCACGGCCACGGCCG
>JANQFB010000099.1 GCA_028278085.1 Chitinophagales bacterium | reverse complement strand
AGCATCTTTGCCTCTGAAAAATAATAAGTCGCCGGCCCGTGTTAAATAATCTACCGCTCCTCCGGCGACACCGGCATAGGCATCCTTTACCAAAACGGTGCCGGTATCGGTGCCGTTGCTTTTCCATAATTCCTGTCCGTAGCCGGAGGTGCTTCCGAAAAAGAAGAGTTCTCCGTTAAGGTCAGTAAACTGGGCGAAGCCCGTACTTCCGGCGCCGGAAGTGATGTCTTTAACCATTACGGTGCCGGCATCCGTACCATCTGATTTCCATAGCTCCCGGCCGCTGGTGTCTCCGATTGCCGTAAAATATAGCGTTCCGTTAAGATCATATAAATGTTGAGGGTCAGCCGAAGCGCCTCCGGTCCGGATATCCTTTAACAACACCGTCCCGGATCCCGTACCGTCGGTTTTCCATAATTCCCGTCCAAGTGCGGCATTTTCCGCAACAAAGTATGTGATACCATTAACGGTTATAAATTGGTTGGGATAAGCGCTTCCGCCAACGCCGTTTATATCCGAAACCATCACCTGGCCGAATAGAATGCTATTGCTCAACAGGGCAATTCCTATCATATATATCCTGTACATAAGACTCATCGTTTTTAATGGGACCATAAAGATAGCATAAATTAGAGGAGCAGGATTTTTCATAAAAATTCCTTACCTTTACCTAACGTTCGTTAGGTAATATGGTTCAATCGATTACCAGCACCCGCAAAGACCAGATCAAGGAAGTGGCACAAAACATGTTCCGTGAACGGGGATATGCCGCTACTTCGATGCGGGATCTGGCTGCAGCCATAGGGATCGAACCGGCAAGCCTGTATAGTCACATTTCCTCCAAAGAATCCTTGCTAAAAGAGATCTGTTTCAGTATAGCAAAAGAATTCTTCGAGGCCATCGCTCCCATTCAGGCAAACGATTCGGACCCGCTCACGAAACTGGAATCAGCGATCATTGCGCATGTTAAAGTGATTACCAATAATGTGGATGCCGCAGCCGTATTTCTGCATGACTGGCGGCATTTAAGTGGACCGGATCTGACGAAATTCAAACGCATGCGGCATGAATATGAATCCTTTTTCCGGGAAATTATTGCCGACGGGGTGAAACAAGGGGTGTTCAGGGATGCCGGCGATAAGTTCATGGTCCTGACCCTATTTTCCGCGCTTAACTGGATCTACGACTGGTACAATCCTACCGGTAATTTAAATGTCGAAGAAATTGCGGTTAAGCTGGGCGAGATCATCATCAACGGTTTTAAAAACAATACATCTTCATAACACACATCATTCACCAAAAACAATGACATTATGTACGGCGGCGGTTATATACAAGACGACGATATCAAACAACCTTCCAACGGCCAGGAAGATCCGCGTTTACTGGCTGAATTCGAAGCCAGGATAAATGCCGGAGAAAAGATCGAACCCGACGACTGGATGCCTGCGGAATACCGCAAACAGTTGATCCGGATGATCGAACAACATGCTCATTCCGAGATCATCGGCGCCCTCCCGGAAGGAACCTGGATCACGAGGGCCCCGGGCTTTAAACGAAAAATGGCCCTGATGGCAAAAGTTCAGGATGAGATCGGTCACGCCCAGCTATTATACAGTGCGGCGGAAACCCTCGGTAAGCCGAGAGAAGAAATGATCAACGACCTGCTTAGCGGCAAATCGAAATATTCGAACGTCTTTAATTATCCTACCCCTACCTGGGCGGATTCCTGCATTATCACCTGGCTGATCGATGCCGCAGCAATTGTGAACCAGGTGATCAATTCAAAGGGTTCCTATGGCCCCTATTGCCGGGCCCTTGAACGGATCTGCTATGAAGAATCATTTCACCTGAAGCTGGGTCATGATTGTATCGTTGAGCTCGCCACCGGAACACCCGCCCAGCGGAAACTGGTGCAGGCTGCCCTGGAAAGATGGTGGAAACCCATCATCCATTTCTTCGGACCGCCTGACAAAACCTCGGTACATTCGGAAAAGCTTATGAGATGGAAGGTAAAAATGGCTTCCAATGACGATATGCGTAATCAGTACCTCAGCACCTATGTGCCGAAGATCAAAGAGCTGGGCCTGGTTATTCCGGATCCGGACCTGAAAAAAGACGAAGCGACAGGATCCTGGACCTATTCCGATCCGGATTGGGATGAATTTTTCCGGGTGATCAACGGCGACGGCCCTTGCAATGAAGAACGGCTGGCGGTACGAAAATGGGCGGAAGATAATGGAAAATGGGTGCGAAATGCACTACAAAAGGCTTCGGACAAATATGTAGTGCCCCTGGCCTGACCTGCCATATGAACAGGATCGATTTTTTGTTTTCATGCTGACATTTTAAATCTTACGATATGGTTTCATTGGATCCCCGGATCAACCGTTTAGATCTCCAGGAAAGGAAGGAAGAAACCCAACCCCACGAACATTGGCCGACCTGGGAAGTTTTTCATCAAAAAAAGAGAGGCGCCCAGGCGATCCATGTTGGGATAGTCCACGCTCCCAGCCCTGAACTGGCGCTTATTTTTGCTAAAGAGCAATTCGGCCGACGGCAGAAAAGTACCAATATCTGGGTAGTCAAATCGTCCGAAGTCTTTACCTTCCAAACAGGAGATGAAGATATGTTCGAAACCACCCCGGAAAAATCATACCGCGATGCGGGCGGTTACCGGGTGCGGGATAAGATCAATGCCTTTAAAAAAGAGAATCAACAAGATCAATGATCGTTAACAGGCAACCCTGGAAAGTGCTGGATTCCGAAATCGTTTTCGATCACCCCTGGTATAAACTCCGCCAGGACCGTGTTCAACTGCCGAATGGCAGGATCATTGACGACTATGTGGTGGAAGAAAAAAAGGATATCGTGTTTATTTTCCCGGTTACGGCTGATCACAAGGTCGTGTTGGTGAATCAATACAAACACGGTTGCCGCGAATTTTTACTGGAAATTCCCGGGGGCGTTTTTGATCCGGCACATGAGCAACCGGAAGCGGCTGCCAAAAGGGAATTGATGGAAGAAACTGGCTTTCGCGCCGAAGCGCTCATCCCGCTGGGGATGGTTTACGATGATCCGTCGAAAGATACCAGCAAAACTTATTTATACCTGGCGGAAAATGTTGAAAAAACCGGTGAGCAGCAATTGGATATTACCGAAGATATCGAGATCATATTAGCAGACATCCGGGAGATCTATCCGAAAATAATTAATGGTGAGATCCGCGTGTGCAATTCCATTTCGGGGATCTTTTATGCCCTGGACCACCTGGGATATATTCAACATTCCGGCGTTAAAACCAATTGGAACGATCAATGATCTATTAAAAAATTTCACTTATGAATGCCATCAAAGACTTGATATTAAAAATGGCGGATGATGCGCTGATCATCGGCCATCGCAATTCCGAATGGACGGGCCTCGGCCCTACCCTGGAAGAAGACATTTCCTTCTCTTCCATTGCCCAGGATAAGCTTGGCCATGCTTTGCAATTGTACACCATCCTGCATGAAGATCACGAGGAACAAAACCCGGATCTCCTGGCATTTACCCGGAAAGCAGAAGATTTCCGTTGCTGTCAATATGTGGAAATGCCTATCGGTGCCTATGATTTCAGCCTTATCCGGCAGTTTCTGTTCGACCATGCGGAATACAACCGGTATCAAATGCTATCGAATTCCTCCAACAACCGGCTGGCTGCTTTGTCCCAAAAGATCAAAGGCGAGATTAAATACCATGTGTTACATGCAGATACCTGGGTCATCCAGTTGGGTAACGGTACAACGGAAAGTCATGATCGCTTACAAAAAGCGCTCACGGATTCTATGCCACTGGCGCTGGGGATATTTGAAAAGAGTGCGTTCGAAGCGGAATTGATACGGAATAATATTTTCGAAGGAGAAGATGCTCTCCGGGAGAGATGGTTGGGATCAATTACACCGATCTTACAAAAGGCAGGGCTCGAACTACCGGATATTTCAACCATTGAACCGGCTTATGGCGGCAGAAAAGGCCAACATACCGGCCACTTGAAACCATTGTTAGATGAGATGGGCGAAGTGTTGAATACGGACCCCACGGCTTCCTGGTAAATAAACCCGGATCGGAACGAATGGTAAATAAGGTAGACCATAATCTCGAAAAGGCCATCTGGGAAGCCCTGGAAGCGGTGAAAGATCCGGAAATACCGGTGATCTCCATCGTGGATATGGGCTTGCTCAATGATGTTTCGATCTCGGATCAGGGAGAGGTTACCATCGCCATGACACCCACTTTTACCGGTTGCCCTGCCATCGATTATATGAAAGCAGACATCATCGAGAAAGTCGGGCAATTAGAGGAGGTCAAATCGGTCACGGTAAATATCGATTTTTCCAATTCCTGGAATACCAACAGGATCACCAAAAGGGGAAGAGAACAGCTCAAAGCTTTCGGACTGGCGCCTCCGCCGCTTCACCAGGGCGAGATCCATATGGAAATGCTGGAAAATGTGGCTTGTCCGTATTGCGATGGTCAAAATACCTCACTCAACACCCCTTTCGGCCCCACGCTATGCCGGTCCATCCACTATTGCCACGACTGTAAAGAAGCTTTTCAACAATTTAAGCCGGTATAAACCTAGCTGAAAGATGAAGATCGGATTGTTTTTCGGCACCTTTAACCCGATCCATATCGGCCATCTTATTATCGCCGAATTCATGTCCAGTGCTACGGATATCGACCAGGTATGGCTGATCGTTTCACCACAAAACCCCTTAAAATCGAAAAGCAGCCTGCTCGATGAAAAGCAACGCCTGTATATGGTGAACATTGCTACGGAAGACAATCCGAAATTACGCGCTTCCAATATCGAGTTCCATCTTCCGAAACCTTCCTATACGGTCGATACACTGGCGCATCTACAAGATAAATATCCCCAACATGAATTTGTGTTGATCATGGGTTCGGATAATGTTAACACCTTGCATAAATGGAAGAATCACGAAGCTATCTTGAAGCATTATTCGATCTATGTCTATAACCGGGCGGATACCGGTAAAGGTCCTTTACACGATCATCCTTCTATCCGATATTTCGAGGTTCCTTTATTAAATATATCTGCTACTTATATCCGGCAAAGTATCCGGGAAAACAGGTCCATTCAATACCTCATTCCCCAAAAAGTACAACGGTATATCGAAGAAATGCACCTGTACAAATAATACAGGCTTCATCATTGGTGTCCGGTTTAAATTAAATGTTCATCTTCAAATACTTGCAATCATTGAATTAAACGTTTGTCTACAAAATCGGAGTTACTATTTGTAATTTCATATCCCATTCGAAAATGCCAAGAGGAATATCGAACAAGGATTAACGATTGGAGATTTAAGAAGTTGAAAAACAGAAAATTACTTCTAAAATCGTTGATCGGTGTTCCTTGTTCTTCAATCAAATTACGTGTAAATACCGAATGATTTAAAATTCCCCGGACAACATTGATGCTTCATTCAAAGTATCCGGGCATTATTTTCCCTGCTTTTGAGGCGCTAATCATCAGAGATTCAGCCGGTTTCGTTCCTTTTTAACAACAATAAACATTGCAGTAAATTACACTTTATATAACCTTGAAAAAGAAATAAATAATTTGTAAAGTTTTACACAATTAAGTAGGTTGAAAATGTTAATAATGTTAAGTATAAATACGGATCGCTACCGGCTGTGTAAAACTCAAATTTCTGTTCAAAAAACACGCGTTTTTCCCCAGGGATTTGAACAGCATTTTTTGGGTTTATAAAAGAATTTTATCCGATGGTTTTCCGTACACATAGTGTTAATAAATCCATAGATTTCTGATCCTCAATTTGTTGCTGTGTTAACTATTTCAATGCTCGTGTTAACAAAGTCTTAACAATGCAATAACCCAATTTTTTCAAAAAAAAATGCTGACATTTCCACAGCCTTAATATTGATAATAACCTTTATTATATACTATATATAGTAAGGGAAATTGCGTGGAAAAGTTACTGGCAAATGCAGGTGGGTGAAAAAAAAGATCAGGTATTCGATAAGAGCGCAACTTTTTCTTTTAATACGCTGAGCGCAAGATCGATGGTATCTTTGTGGGTTCTGAAGGACAGAACGGCAAGCCGCAAAGTGAATTTTTGATCGATCATTGTTGAAGAAATAAAAACACGGCCGTCACTTCTGATAGCTTCGACCAGCTTTTTATTAAAGTCATCCGCATTACCGGATTTAGGCAGGTAGCGATAGGTTACCACGGAAAGATCCGGTTCGGGGCCTCTTTCGAAGCCTTCTATCTTTTCCAGCTCCCGATAGAAATATTTAGCGAGGGCCAGCTTTTCCTCGATACAGGCTTTAAAAGGACGCAGGCCATAAAGTTTTAAGGGTAACCAAAGCCTCAATCCACGGAAATGTTTGGTCAATTCCGGGGATACATCTGCCGGGGAAACCTCTGCTGCTTCTTCAATAGCGTCCTGGAGATAGTTGGCCTGGTAATAATGTGATTGGATGAGATCATGCTTGTTTTTAACCAATATGGCTCCGGTGCCATAAGGGAGGAAAAGACCCTTGTGCGGGTCCATCACGATCGAATCCGACTGTTGAATACCGGTTAATTTTTTACGGCCTTCTTCGCAAAGCATAAAGAAGGCACCATAGGCGCCGTCGATATGATACCAGATGTCATATGTCTGGCAGATATTGGCGATAAGGTCCAAAGGATCGATGGCTCCGGTGTCCGTAGTTCCGGCCGAGGCAATAACCATCAATGGTATTAATCCTGCCTGCGTATCCTTTTTGATCTGATCTTCCAGGGCATCCGGATCCATCCTGAAGCGATCGTCGAGCGGAATGATCCTTTTATGACAATCTTTCAAGCCTGCGATCCGGATCGCCTTGTCAATACAATGATGGACCTGGGAAGTCATGTAAATACAGATCTTCTCAAATTCCTTTGAACGGATATTGCTGGCATCCCTGGCGGTAACAATTCCGATCAGGTTGGCGATACTTCCTCCCGACGCCAGGTTACCGCCGGAATCTGCCGGATAGCTGATGAGATCATACATCCATTGTAAAAGCATGTTCTCCATGCGAACAGCGCCGGGAGAGGCATAAAAAACGCCGGAATACCTGTTCATTACATCAGCCAGGTAATCGCCGAGGGCGGCATAATAAATACCACCGCCCGGAATATAGCCCAGGTGCCCCCCTGAAGCCGGATTTAGCCCCTGATGGTCCACATTGACCTTCAGGTTTTCAAGTACATCTTCTATGACTGCAGGCTCATCGGAGATCGGGCTGTCATAGATTCCGATGCCCTTGTCCGGTGTTTCTTCATAAGCTTTAATGTCATATATCCCGTTCAAAAAAGAACCGGCATAGGCCAATACCTTGGCGTTTACCCTTTCCCGTTGCTCCGGACCGGGTTCCAATTGCCTGGCAATAGATTCAAGCTGTGCTATCTTTTCCTGCATAGGCCGTTAAAAGTAAAAATAAATCATTGATTATTCCTGAGTAAGGTATGTATAAATTAAATGTGGATTTCATATAACCAAGAAGGGATGAAGAACCGGCTGTCCGAATACCCCCCATGAATAAAAGATAATGGGATTATTGCGCCGGCAGGCACAGCATCAATGGTAAGGCAGGCTGAGCCAGGCAGGTGTAAATCGGTGATCGTTCTTAACCACAAACAAGGTATCGGTTTGGTAAACAGAAGCAGCGATCACCACCGGTCCACGCCGGCCTTCATAAAAAATGATCGGAATATTCTCCTGGTCGGGATTGATCTGATAACTATCTTTCCGGCTGCTGACCAATACCATACTGAATGCCAGGGCCAGGAAAAAACTGAAGATCCTAGATTTTACAAAAGCGATCATCTGTTTCCCCAAGTTACGGAAAATGGTTCATCCCTGCAATGTGCAGGTGGCTGTTAACGATTTGTATCCCGCAACATTTATCCGCCGGGGAAAAAAATCTTATCTTGTATCATCGATGATCTCGCTTCATTTCCTTTTCGATAACCCGGTACAGCATGTTTAGGTCTGCATTGTTCCAATGTTGGATAGCTGTGTTTTTAACAGGCTTCCTGTGCCTGGAAGTGCGGGCCGGTAGTGTGGATTCGCTGATCACCCTTTTGGATGGCAGCAAGGGAAGAGCACGGATGGGATTGCTGTTCGATATCGTGCGGACCATCGATGCCAATGATCCGGCCCAGGCTTTAGGCTATGGTGAGGAGGCCTTGGAATTGGCCAAAAAAATGAAAGAGGATTCATTGATCGGTACGGCTCATCAATTGATCGGCGTGGCCCATTATAATGCCGGCGATTATCCCGAGGCCCTGCAGGCTTATGAAACTTCCCTGCCATTTTTAAAGGATTCGTCCAACCTGAACTTATTGTCCAAAAGCTATAATAATATCGGTGCGGTATATGATGAGACCGGTGATTATGATAAAGCCCTTTCCTATTATTTTAAATCCTTGAAGATCAAGGAAAACAACAAAGATTCCACCCAGCTTGCCGTAGCTTACAATAATATTGCCGTTGTTTATTATAACCTTGCCGATCTGGATAAATGTGTGGAATACCTGAAAAAAACCCTTGCCATCGACGAAGCGATCGGTACCCCGGATGATATGGCTTATTCCATCAACAACATTGCTTCGGTTTATTACCGCAAAAAAGACTATCAAACCGCGTTGCAGTATTTTTTCAGATCCTATGAGATCAGGAAAAAACAAAAAGACCGGCACACCATAGCGACATCCCTCAGCAATATCGGTAATGTCTATACCAAGACCCGTGATTACGATAAGGCATTTGAATATAATCAAAAAGCCCTCGAGATCAGGGAGTCGATCGGCGATAAGCTGGGTGTGGCGAAATCCCATCAAAGTCTCGGGAATATCTATAAATCGACCAAACAGCACCGCAGATCCCTGGAAAGACATTTTATGGCGCTGGATATGGCCAAAAGCCTGGAAGCCCGTCCATTGATCAGGGAAGTATACCTGGATATATCCATCGTATATGAAGAATCCGGAGATCCCGCCAATGCCCTGAAGTATTACAAAAAGTACAAGCTCCTGCAGGATTCCATATTCGACCTGGAGAAAGCCGAGCAATTAGCAGAGTTGGAAACACTCTATGAAACCGAAAAAAAAGAAGCCCGGATCGATCTTTTACAAAAAGAGCAGGAAGTAAGCCGGCTCCGGATCAAACAGCAATCGGTGGTGCTTTACTCGAGCCTGAGTGGTATTGCCTTATTGATCATCGTGGCTTTGATCCTGTATAACCGGTACCAGTTGAAACAAAAAGCCAACCGATTATTGGAACGGAAAAATGATGAGATCAAAGCCCAGCGCGATGAGATCTCCATCCAGAAAAAACATTTGACCGATAGCATTCAATATGCCAAACGTTTGCAGCAAGCCGTTTTCCCGGATCTGGCTTATATTCATTCCATCCTGGAGGATGCTTTCATCCTGTTTGAGCCGAGGGATATCGTTAGCGGTGATTTCTATTGGTTTCATGAACAAAAGGGGAAGATCTATATAGCTGCCGTAGATTGTACAGGCCATGGCGTACCCGGAGCCTTTGTATCGATGTTAGGGATCAACCATTTGAATCATTTGATCAAAGAAAAAGGTATGGAAGATCCCGGGGAGATATTGTCGGCGCTGAATGTTGCCGTAAAGGAAGGGTTTTACCGGGAAAGCGCCGAAGTAACGACCAGAGATGGTATGGATATTGCCATGTGTGTCTGGGATCGATCATCCGCCAATGGCGGGGTTTTGAAATTTGCCGGGGCATTCCGGCCGCTTTTACAGATCGGTTCCAATGAATTAGTAGAGTACAAAGGCGATAAAACCCCTATCGGAGGTCATAGCAGGGATGGTTTTCAATTCACCACCCGAGAAATTACCGTCCGGAAGAATGATATGATCTATTTGTTTACCGATGGCTATGCGGATCAGTTCGGCGGGAAGGAAAACCTGCCTGCCGGACAGGCAGTCCTTCCTAACCGGCAGGCAGGCAAGAAATTTATGACCAAGCGATTGAAACAATTTTTATTGGATCATCATCACCTGCCCCTTGCCGAACAAAAAAACCGTTTGGAGCAGAACCTGAAGGAATGGCAAGGTAATAATGACCGGATCGACGATGTTTTAATTATCGGGTTCAAAATTTAACACCGATGTATACTAATTTCCTTAATCACGTAAAGCCTGAGCGGTCGACTGTTCACCTGGTGTTTTTGTTGTTGCCGGTACTTTTACTGGTTCAATGTACCCCACGGAATGAACCGGCTACCTATTTGATCCCCGAAGGTTATACCGGAAAGGTGGTGATCATTTTAAATCAACCGCAAGGCGCTGCCAAAAAATATGAAGGTGATCGTCGCTTGTATGAAATAACGGAACGTGGTGTGCTGGTCAGCCAGTTCAGCGATGAATGGGGAACAGCTAACCAGGAATTTTATTACGTTGATCATAATGGGCGAAGGTCACCCCTGGAGGTTTATGATGAAAAAGTATTCAGGGAGGATAAGCGCCCGGGACCTGAGCATAAGGAATACCGGAAAATCGCTATATTCTTTCCGGCTATAAGCGGCCGTTCGGATCCTGACATTAGCTTCGAGAGTTTTTATGTGAGCTCCATAGCCGGGATCGACGGATTGATGAATGAGACTTATGAATCATCATTCGGCAAAATGATCGAGCAATTGACCGGACTGAATTTATATGACTGACCCCGACATATTTTTTAGCTAATTTTGCTCCATGGATCATGATCTTTTCCATCCACCCCCTGATCCGCTCCCGGAGAATGTCGCTCAAAACACAAAAAACTCGAAAAGTTTAACGACTTCCGCTGATTACAATGCGGTATTTGAAGCGGAGCTGCAGCAGTTGAATCCCGCCCAGCAACGAGCGGTGAATACCATAGAAGGCCCTGTTTTAGTAGTGGCCGGCCCGGGAACCGGTAAAACACAGATCATCGCCGCCAGGATCGGTAAGATCCTGAAGGATACCGATACGCCCCCACACAGTATTCTTTGCCTGACCTATACCGATGCCGGAACGGTAGCCATGCGCCAGCGCCTGCTTCAATTTATCGGGCCCATGGCTTACCAGGTCAGTATTCACACTTTTCATGCTTTTTGTAATGAGATCATACAGGATAACCTGGATTATTTCGGCAAACGATTTTTAGAACCCCTTACCGACCTTGAAAATATCGGGATATTACGGGAACTGTTGGATGAGCTGGATCCGGAAAATACACTGAAACGGCTGAAAGGGGATATCTATTACGAGGTGGGCCTGCTCAAGGATCTATTCCGGATCATGAAGGAAGAAGACTGGTCACCGGATCATATCGAAAGCTGTATCGATGAATACCTGAAGTCGTTACCGGCCCGGGAAGCCTATGTGTATAAAAGAGCCAACGCCAAAAAAAATATCAAGGCCGGAGATGTTAAGCAACACGAGATCGACGCGGAAACCGGGAGAATGGATAAGCTCCGCCAGGGGGCTAAACTGTTTGATCGCTATCGCGATAAAATGATGCAATTGGGCCGGTATGATTACAGTGATATGATCCTATGGGTGTTGCAAGCCTTCCAGGAAAACGAAAACCTGAGGGCCCGGTACCAGGAAAAATACCTTTACTTTTTAGTGGATGAATTCCAGGATACCAACGGCTCGCAAAATGAAGTGCTCCGTTACCTGATCGATTTCTGGGGAACACCGAATATTTTCGTGGTCGGAGATGATGATCAATCCATTTATGAATTCCAGGGCGCCCGCCTGAAGAACATCATGGATTTTTATCACCACTACAAAAATGATCTGGAAGTAATTGTTTTGAAAGATAATTATCGTTCCTCCCAGCCCATTCTGGATGCATCCAGGGCGCTCATCGATAATAATGACGGAAGGCTGATCCGGCAAATTCCGGGATTGGATAAAGACCTGGTGGCCCGGCACGAAACATTTAGCCGATCGCAGCTTCAACCCATGATCACTTGCTATTATAATATCAGGCATGAAGAAACGGATATTGTCGATCAGCTCATTCGTTTAAGAAACGATGGGGTACCCCTGAAGGAAGTTGCCGTGATCTATAATCGGCACCGGCAGGCCGAAAACCTGATCAACTTATTGGAAAAAAAGGGGATCCCGTATTCGGCAAAAAAGAAGATCAACATCCTGGATCTGCCACTGATCCGGAACCTGATCAACTTGCTGGCCTACCTCGACCTGGAATACCGCCGGCCGCATAGCGGCGAACATTTATTGTTCGAGCTGTTGCATGTTCATTTTTTCGGAATTGATCCGGTAGATGCAGCCCTGGTTAGCGCTCATTGTGGAAAGAACTATGACAGCCGCTGGCGCCAGGTGATCAGCGATAAATCGGTACTTGCTCAACTGGGCGTGAACGATCCCGAACCGGTTTTGTTGGTCGGGGAAAATATCAACCGGTGGATCCGGGAGATCCCCAATCTCACCCTGCAGGCTCTGCTGGAAAAAATACTGAATTGGGGAGGCGTATTGAAGTATATTTTGCAATCGCCGGAACAGGCCTGGCATATGCAGGTGTTGACCACGTTTTTCGATTTTATCAAAAGTGAAAGCGCCAAAAACCCCCGGATATCGATCCCGGCCTTGCTGAAAATGGTGGAGGAAATGGATGCCGGTAAGGTGGCGCTGGAAATTAACAAAACCGTTTTCGAAGAAGACGGCATCAAGTTTACCACGGCCCACGGAGCCAAAGGCCTCGAATTCCGCTATGTTTTCCTCATGGGTTGTACGCGCGATATCTGGGAGGGCAAGGGCAGGAATTTCGGTTTTAAATTACCGGATACATTGACCCACACCCGTGATGATCAGGATAGGGAAGCAGCCAGGAGGCTTTTTTATGTGGCTATGACCCGGGCCAAGGAGTATTTGTATATCTCCTATGCCGGCCGTAATAACAATGGCAAGCCGTTGGAAAGCACCTCTTTTATCGCTGAAATACTCGACCGATACCCCATTCCTGTCGAGGAAGTGCAGGTCAGCGAAGAGGCTATCGTTAGCTTTGACATGGCTTCCCTTCAAACCGTACAACAGCCTGTAGAACATCTGCTCAACAAAGACCGGATCAACGCCTTGCTGGAAGACTATAGTATGAGCATTACCCACCTGAATAAGTACCTGAAATGCCCGGTAGCTTTTTATTATGAAAATATTCTCCGCGTTCCCGCTGCCAAAAATGATGCCATGGCCTTCGGTTCAAGCGTGCATTATGCCTTAAACCGTTTATTTGAAAAAATGAAGGCTTCGCCCGATCAAGCCTTTCCTTCCAAAACGGAAATGCTGGCAGACTTCGATAAGGAAATGAACCATCATAAGGATGCTTTCACCCCCCAGCAATTTGAGCGGCGTATGGCATTGGGCCACCAGGTTTTACCGGCGTATTATGACAAATATGTGGATAGCTGGAACAAGGTCGTGCTGGTAGAATATCCCGTTCGCAATTGCACCGTCGAAGGCATACCCGTCAATGGAAAGCTGGACAAACTGGAATTTGACGGCAGCCAGGTGAATGTGGTGGATTATAAAACCGGCAATGTTTACAAAGGCAGAAAAAAGCTCAATCCGCCGGATGACAAAGATCCTCTGGGCGGGGATTACTGGCGGCAATTGGTTTTTTACAAGCTGCTGCTGGATAACCAAGCCGGGAAAAAATGGGAGATGGTTTCCGGGGAGATCGATTTTTTGGAAAAAGAAGACCGTAAAAACGGGGACTTTGTTAAGGTCCGTCAGATCATAACCCCGGCAGATATGGATATCGTTACCGGCCAGATCAAAAGCACCTATGCCAGCATTATGGATCATGAGTTCTCCAAAGGCTGCGGGGAGGATTATTGCTTTTGGTGCCAGTTTGTGAAAAAGCAGTTTATTTCCGAGGAAACACAGCCGGATCCTTTCGAAAATATGGCCTGATCGGTGGAAGTATTACCTGGTGTCCGGGCGGAAAGCCGAAATAATATATCATGGCAAAATCCAAAGCGCCTTAGGTTTCGTAATTTAATTCATTAACTTACAGTTGTGAATCGCAGTTTATTAGCATCTATAACGAGCTTTCTTCTTTACTGGGGTTTAGCATTTGCCAATACGGTAACCTTGCCGCCGGTAACCAACTTCACGGCAGATGAATATGGCGCTCACACCCAAAACTGGGCCATTACCCAGGATCCCAGAGGCGTGCTGTTTTTCGGTAATTTGAATGGGGTGCTGCAATATGACGGTAATACCTGGAACCTGATCTATACCAAAAACCAGACCGGGGTAGGATCGGTCGATGTCGATGAAAACGGCAGGATATATGTCGGCGCTTATGGAGAATTTGGCTTTATTGAACCCGATTCCACCGGAGCGCCGGTATTTGTTTCCCTGTCCGAAGACCTCCCGGATTCCCTGAAAGATTTCACCATTGTGTGGAATACCCATGTGGTCGGTCAAAAAGTATTCTATAATACCACACTTTACCTCTTTGTTTATGACGGCGATACGCTCCGGACCTATTTCCCGGAACGATCCTATGGCTCTTCTTTTAGGGTGGATAACCAATACTGGATCCTGGAAAGCGGTAAGGGTATCTTCGAGTTCAGGAAGGATAAGCTGGTCCGTGTTTTGTCAAACGAGCAGCTTCGCGGCATAGGAGACATCAAAGCGATCTTAGCGACCGGATCGGCTCCGAAAGTAATGATCAGCCGTACAAAAGGCATATTCACCTATGATCCCAATAACCATGATGCACCTATTGTGCCCTTATCATCCGAATTGCAGCAAAAGCTCGAAGGTATCAGCATCTATGATGCGATCCGGCTAAATTCCGGTGATTATGCATTGGCAACGTTGAGACAAGGGGTATTGGTCGTTTCCCAGAATGGCCGGATCATCGAAAGCGTATCCAGGAAAGAGGGCCTGCAAAACCAGAAGGTCCATGCCCTTCACCAGGATGCACAGCATCAATTATGGACGGCCTTGGATAATGGAATCTCCAATATAGCCATCAATCAACCTTTATCTTTTGCCATGGAAGGCAATGGGTTTTCCGGTGGTATCCAATCCATGGCCAGAATGGAGGATCATTTGTACTTCGGTACCTCCCAGGGCGTATATGTGATCGATGGGAGCAGCGGAAACGATGATCCCGACCCCATCCGGCCGGTCGAAGGGCACAAAAGCCCCTGTTTCGGTCTGATCTCCGTTGAAAACGGCGTTTTGGCAACGGGCTATAATGTAAAGTTTGTTCAGGGCAATGTTACCCAAGATGTGACCAAGAGTGACGGCACGCGCACCTTTTGCAAAGTATTCAACGATCCGGATAAAGTGCTGGCCACCGGCAGTGACGGGGTTTATGTATTTGCCAGGGAAAAGGGCGCATGGAAAACCCACTTGCATATAGACCGGCTTCCCGAAGAGATTTATATCAGCATTCGCCAGGAGCACCCCGAAAATATTTCCGGTCATAAAGACACCCTCTATTTCTGGATGGGTACCATGCACCGGGGCGTGGTCAGGCTGGGGATCGACAAGGATTTTTCAGGATATACCTACCGGGCTTTTCCTCAGGAAAAGAGAGGCATGCCCAAAGGATATGTCAATGTCTTCAATTTCCGGACAGATGTTGTTTTTACTACTGATAACGGTTTATTATATTATGAGCCGGAAAGTCAGCGGTTTGAACCCTATGGTAAGCTGGGTAAGCGATTTTCCGACGGCAGTATGAGCGTTTCCGAAGTTATCGAGATGCCTGAA